>CAYTMD010000258.1:0-8822 GCA_964438685.1 uncultured Acidobacteriota bacterium | reverse complement strand
GTTTATCTGCCTGGTGACCGCGGCCTGGCACGCCCGCATTGGGCTAATGTCGCCCGCAACGTGACGGACTTCAACATTTCACCGGAAGGCAACCGCGCCGTCCTGACCGCGCGCGGCGACATCTTCACCGTCCCCGCCAAGGACGGCAGCATTCGCAATCTCACACAGACCCCGGGCATCCGGGAGAAGTACGCCACATGGTCTCCTGACGGCAAATGGATCGCGTATCTTTCCGATCGCAGTGGCGAAGACGAGATCTACATCACCCCGCAGGATGGCATGGGCAGCGAAATTCGCATCACCTTTGACGGCAAGATGACCCGGATGCCTCCCCGCTGGTCGCCGGACAGCAAGAAACTGCTCTTTGCTGACAAAGACCTGCGCCTGTTCTATGTGGATATTGAACAGAAGGCTCCGGTGCTCATCGATCAGGGCAAATACTTTGACATCACCGAGTACGTCTGGTCGCCGGACAGCAAATGGGTGGCTTACACCAGGCAGGAAGAGAACAACAACAATAACATTCTCCTCTATTCGCTTGCCGACAAGAAAATCACTCCCGTAACCACCAGTTTCAACAGCAGCAGTTCTCCCACCTTCGACCCCGCGGGCAAGTACCTCTTTTTCGTTTCCCAGCGTGACTACAATGAGGTGCTGGGCGTTTACGATTTCGAATTTGCGAATCCCAAGGCCGATCGTGTTTATGTCGTGACGTTGCGCGCCGATCTGCCTTCGCCGTTTGCACCCAAAAGTGATGAAGGCGGCAAGAAACCGGATGAGTCCGCCGACAAGGACAAAGGCAAGGAGGGAGAGAAGGACAAGAAGGAAGCGGAAGACGTTGCCAAGAATTTTCGCATCGACCTGGCGGGAATTGAGAATCGCGTCGTGGCCGTGCCCATGCCGGTGTCCAATATCATGGAACTGCAAGCGGGCAAGAGTGGCATTTATTACTCCACCTCCGCCGTCCGCGGCCTTTCCGGATCGCTGCCGGGTGAGCAACCCGCCATCCACGTCTATGACCTGAAAGAACGCAAAGACAGCGTATTACTCCCCGGCGCAGCTTCTTTCGAGGTCTCGTTTGATGGATCCAAGTTGCTCTATTCCGGGCCGGGCGCCAGCGGGAGTGATGATGACGATGATCCCACGCCCCGCGGCCGGACCTTTGGGATCATCGACGCCAAGCCCTCCGACTCTGCCCACAAGGTCGGCGACGGCGCACTGAACCTCGCTTCCCTGAGCATGCACGTCGATCCACGCGCCGAATGGAAACAGATGTTCAACGAAGCGTGGCGGCAGGAACGGGACTTCTTCTTTTCCGCTTCGATGAATGGTGTTGATTGGCCCAAGGAACGCGAGCGCTATGCCGCGCTGCTGCCCTATGCGGCCAATCGGTACGACATTACCTATCTACTGGGAGAAATGCTGGGCGAGCTTGCCAACTCGCACACCTACGCGGGAGGCGGTGATTATCCCAACCTGCATCCCGTCAACCTCGGCTTGCTGGGCGTGGACTATGAGCTCGACGCCGCCAACGGCCTTTACCGAATCAAGAAGATCTACCCGGGAGAAAACTGGGATGCGGGCCTGCGCTCGCCTCTTACCGAACCCGGAGTGGTGGTAAAGGAAGGCGATTACCTCATCGCCGTGAATGGACGCGAGTTGAAAGCACCGCAGGCACCCAGCGAATTGTTTATCAACACTGCCGGCGAGACGGTAACACTGACCGTCAATTCCTCGCCCACCGCTGCCGGCGCCCGCAACGTATTGGTAAAGCCCATCGCGAGCGAATACGCCTTGCGCCAACTCGACATGATTAACACCAACCGACGCAAGGTTGAGCAGGCCACCGGCGGGCGCGTCGGGTACATCTATATCCCCGACATGGAAGGCGAAGGACTGAACGAATTCGTCAAACAGTTCTTTCCGCAGATTCGCAAGGAAGGGCTGATTATCGACGTTCGCTACAACGGCGGCGGCTTTGTGGACCAGCTCATTTTTGAACGCTTGCGCCGCATCCTGGCGGGCATGGATTCAGCCCGCAATTTCGCCAGCGGCACCATTCCCGACGTGGTCTTTAATGGCTCCATGGCTTGCATCACCAACGCCTATGCCGCCTCCGATGGCGACATCTTCAGCTACTACTTCAAGAAGTATCATCTGGGTCCGCTGATCGGCATGCGCACCTGGGGAGGTGTTCGCGGCATCCGCGGCTTCGAGCCTTTGCTTGACGGCGGGTACATCACCCGGCCGGAATTCTCCGTGTACGGGCTCGACAGCAAATGGGTGATTGAGGATTATGGCGTGGCGCCCGATATTGAAATCGATAACACCCCCGACCTGGTCATGAAAGGCCAGGACCCGCAACTGGAAAAGGCCATTGAGGTGGTGATGAAGGCGATCAAGGACCACCCCAAACATTTGCCGCCGCGGCCGGCTGATCTACCGGCTTATCCCAATGGCCCCGGGTAGAGTAGTAGGCCGCCCAGGCACCGGCGGGGCCGGATTGAATAGTCTGTGACTTTTGTTAGTCACCGGCCGGCAAGCATTGCGACCCCCTCACCCCCGGCCCCTCTCCCCCAAAGGGGCGAGGGGAAAGGTGATTTGAATCTACATCCCTCGCCCCCTTGGGGGAGAGGGTGGACCGCAACCGGCGCTTTCATCAGTCCGTCAGCCGACGGAGACGGGCCTTCGCCCGCCGAAGGGATACAGGAGAACGAGAAAGGTCTTGGGCTTCGGCCCGCAGGCGGGTGAGGGGGTCAAAACCCAAGGGTTGCGGAAGTAGTCACAGGCCAGTATGCGGTCGGCAGTAGGCAGTCAGGGAAAAGAAAAGTCAAAAGGCAAGGGCTGGGAGGGATAGATCCATGCAAAAGCCCAAACGCCCTTGCCACAGTGAGAAGATGTTCGAGGATTGTTTCCGTTTCAACTTATGAGGCCCCCACTATGATACGTACAGACAATTGCATGGCAAAACTCGACCGAATGAAGAAGACCCTCCACCACCAGGAAGGCGATCGCGTACCCATCAGCGACTTTTTTTGGGGCAGCTTTCTAAAGCGCTGGCGTGACGAACTGGGTCTCGCCCCCGATACGGACATCTATCGTTACTACGATCTGGATTGGATGAACGTTACTCCGAACGTGGATCCGCACATCAAGCCCTTCGAAATCCTGGTGGAAAACAGCGATGAAATTGTGGTGCGCACGGGGTTCGAAGCCGTCATCCAAAAGATGCTGGCTTATCCCATGCCTGCCTTCCTGCGGTTTGAAACGGATACCATTGAGAAAATGGCGGCATTCCAATTCGACGATCCCTGGGACGAGCGCCGCTACTTTAATGCCGGGGACGACCAGATCAATGGAGTGGGAGATGGATTCGCGCGCAATACGCCGGCATTCGTCGATCGTGTCCGGGGTGCGTGGGCGGATTTCCCGGTATTCGGAGGAGTTTGCGAGGGCCATGAAATGCTATGGCGCATCATTGGCTCGGAGAACACGCTGCTCTGGATGGGATTGCATCCGGACCACATTGCGCGGTTCGTTGAGCGCATCAACGCCTTCTCGCTGGAAATCGTGAAAGCCCAGATCAAGGCCGCTTCCGGCATGCTGGACGGCATGGTGATCTGGGGTGACGTCGCTTATAAGAACGGGATGCTGTTCTCGCCCGACTTCTGGCGGAAAAACTTCAAGCCCGGGGTCAAGGCCATTATCAGCGAGTGCCACAAGCACGGACTGCCGGTCATTTACCATGGCTGCGGAAACCCCAGCAGGATTTTTGAGGACTTCATTGAAATAGGCGTCGATGCCTACAATCCGCTGGAAGCGAAGGCTGGTCTGAACGTCATTGACTTGCGCCGGAAGTTTGGCCACCGCATGGGCTTCTGCGGCAACATGGATGTGCTTCTTTGGGCCGACGGAAGCCGGGAAGAAATCAAGGCCACCGTTCTCACCAAACTGAATGCCGCCAAGGGAGGCGGCTACATCTTCCAGTCGGACCACTCTGTCCCCAGCAGCGTTTCCGGCCAGAATTACGATTACGTTGTGCGCCTGGTGAGGGAGTACGGAAAATACCCTCTGCAACTGGGTGAGTACGACATCGCGTTTCCGGATGCGGCGTAAACGCGGAAATGGAAAGGCCGAAAATCGAAACTCGAAATTTGAAACTCGCCCCAAATTTCGTGTTTCGAATTTCAAGTTCCCATCACAGAATGTGAGGACGTTGGCCGCAGAGCATACTGATTTATGACCGTACCAGCAACCACCGAGTCCGGGGCGATCCTAACCAGGGATATTTGCCGTCACCATACCATGGGCACGTCGGTCATTCGCGCCGTGGATGGCATCTCCTTTTCGGTGCAGGGGGGCGAATTCATCGCGCTGCTGGGAAGCTCGGGCTCGGGAAAATCCTCACTGCTGAATTTGATTGCAGGATTGGACCGGCCGACATCCGGTGACGTGCAGGTTGAGGGCCGCAGCCTCGCGGAGTTGTCGAGTGAAGAGTTGGCTCGCTTCCGCCGGCACAGCGTGGGCATTGTTTTCCAAGCTTTCAATCTGGTGCCGGGCATGACCGTGGCGGAAAACGTGGAATTACCGTTGCGCCTCGCGGAGACTGAACGGGGCGAGCGGGCCGGCCGCGTGCGGGAAGCCCTTGCGCGCGTGGGTTTGAGCGAGCGGCTCGGACATCGGCCGGGTGAACTCTCCGGTGGCGAACAGCAGCGCGTGGCATTGGCGCGGGCGCTGGTGAATTCCCCCCGCATTCTTCTGGCCGACGAACCCACGGGAAACCTCGACAGCCATACTGGAATGGAAATCATGGAGATCATTGGCGACTGTAATGCGCGCCTGGGTATGACGGTCCTTCTGGTCACGCACGAGCGCGCCCTGGCGGAGCGTTACGCGCGCCGAATGCTGTTTCTCGCCGATGGCAAGCTGGTGGCGGAGCAGGCGAATCCGCCGGTCGGCGCAGGCAGGGAGGGCCAATGAAAACTCCCGACCTGCTGGAGCTGGCGGCGCGCAATCTGCGTGAATCCATACTGCGCAATTCCCTCACAACCCTCGGAATTGGCGTCGGGGTGGCTTCTCTGGTGGCCATGCTTTCCTTGGGAGTGGGCTTGCAACAATTGGCTACGAAGCGCCTGGAAAGGACGGGGCTATTTGACACCATCATGGTCTCCCGTCGCGACTTCGGAGGCTTCGGAGCCCGCGGCAGGACGGCCGCCACATCTGATAATAACCGCGCTTTAGATGAGACCGCGCGACAGGAGATTGCCAAACTGCCCGGGGTGCTGGAAGCTGTGCCTGACCTGCGAATGATGACGCAGATGCGGTTCGACGACAAACCGCATAGCACCATGGTGGCAGCTCTGCCCATGTCGGCGCGCGACCGCGAGGCTTTTGAAAATATCCAGGGGGAGTTTTTCTCGTCGGGCACCGCCGCCGAAGCAATCGTGCAGAGACGCTTTGCCGAAGAATTGCTGGGGCTTGCACCCGACACCGATGAGGCGGCGAACACCAGTGGACCTTCTTCCGCCCTCCAGTCGCTTCTGGGCAAGGAACTGGTGATGTATTACGCCGAGCGCGTGCCGGCAACAAACCCGGCCAATGGTAACCCGGGGGGGCAGCGGCCTTCGCCAATGCCGCCGGAGACTTCCAAGTCAACGGCCTCTCCCGCAGCAAGCGGCAGGAACCCTGGCATGGACGCCTTGCTCCCCTCATTCTCAGTGGTACCGCACACCCGTAGCCTGCGGATTGTCGGCATTATTGCCGATGACCCCGACACCCTGCGGGGCATGGGACGCGCGCGGGCATTCATTCCACTGGATTTCGCCCAAGGGCTTCAAATCATGATGCCCTCGGACCTGCGGGATGGCGACGGCCTGGGCGGGCGCACTTACACGCAGATCAGTGTGCGTGTGCAGAACTCGCGCGATGTGCCGCGCGTTGAGGACGCGATCCACCGCATGGGCCTCGGCGCCTTTTCCGTCCTTGACGCCTCGCGCAATCTGCAAAGATTCTTTACCGTGCTCGACCTTTTCCTGGGCATCTTCGGAAGCCTGGCGCTGGCGGTTGCCTCCCTCGGCATCGTCAATACCTTGGTGATGGCCATCCTGGAGCGGCGGCGCGAGATTGGTATCCTCAAGGCGTTGGGCGCCAGCGATTCCGATGTAAAGATGCTCTTCTTCGCTGAAGCTGGGGCCATGGGTATTGTCGGCGGATTGCTCGGCGTCGGCTTGGGCTGGCTGATCGGCAAGGTCATCAATACGGCCACCAACATCTACCTGCATCGACAGAATTTGCCGTCGGAGACGTTTTGGTCCGTGCCCTGGTGGCTGGTGCTGGGCGCTTTGGGGTTCTCCCTGATAGTCAGCCTTGCCTCCGGCCTATATCCCGCGGCCCGCGCCGCCAGGCTGGATCCCGTCAAAGCCCTTCGATACGAATGATTTCGAAACAACACATCATCAAAGCCGCAGCACAGTTGCATCCGTGAATGGCCGCCCGGCACGGGCTGATGTCCACCCTATATAATAGCTGTAATAATATTCTTATTAGTAGGACAGGAAGGATACCCTATTAGGCATTGCAAAGCTCCGGCAGAGGGGCGAAGCGTTCAAACAACCGCCGCACCCATCTGCCGGATGAGAATTGGAGAATCCAATGTGCCACCGCCGAATTGCCGGTCGGTGACGGAAATCGCCTTACTGGTTCCCGAGGTACTGAACGTGAATGTAGGTACCCAGCCTCACGTTAAACGCCAAATACCAGCCGACGTGGTCCGGATCGTCATAGATCACGATCTGGTCGCTGTCCCAAAGCCAGTCGTTGCAGTAACCATAGTCATCAGGGGCAACATTGAAGTAGAAGCCACCGAACCAGAAACGATCACGCCCTCCGCCGCCTAAATGCCAAACGTGGCCACGGCCAATCCCGCCCGTAAAGTGCCCGTGCTCCCAAGGATGATCAATGTGATAGCGGGCGTCACCAGGACCGGAATCGTGTCCAATCCACTTGCCGTCGTTGTGAACGTGCGGAGCCTCCGGGTGCCCGGTCGCGTCGGAATAATGACGTTCCTGCGCAGCGGGCGCGGGATGAGCTTCACCACCTGATCGGGTGGGAGTGGGACCATGCTTGGGAGCATTATGTGCCACAGCACCGCCCCCATGCTCTCCCCCACCTTTACCCTTACCCTCATCATGCTGTGCCCAAACCGAAACCGAAAACGCAAGCAATACCACAAAAATTCCCATCAGCTTTTTCATATCGCCTCCTCCAATCATTTCGCCAGGTCACAAACTACAAATCCGACCAGAGATCCTGGTTAGCCCGGGAAATCAGCTAACCTCGCATCCATCTACAACTTTTGGGTTCATCAAGCCAAGCTGAATTCTAGCAGATGTCAACGAGCATGGGAAAGTCGGATTTGGTCGGATTTGGTGGCAAGCAAGGTCACTACTCGTTCGACGTCGTGCCAACCCCGCCGGGGAGATCTCCCGGCAGAGAATCCTTAAAATATTGGCGCCATTAATTCGTCTACACTAGTAGATGGAAGACGCACTGAGTATCGAAATCATGGCCGATGAGCAGAATCGCCGCGTCGAGGAGACCATCAAGCGGGAACAGAGCCGCTTGCGCAACTTTATTCGCAAACGGGTTCTGGACGAAAGTGAGGCGGAGGACATTCTGCAAGAGGTCTTCTACGAACTCGTGCAGACTTACCGGCTGATGAAACCCGTGGAGCAAGTAGGCGCGTGGCTCTTTCGGGTGGCACGAAATCGCATCATCGACAGGTTCCGCAAACGGAGGCCGGAGGCGATAAGAGGCGATGCCCCCGCGGGAGAAGAAGTCGGGGAGATATTCCCATGGGAAGAACTCCTCCCCTCCCCTGACGCCGGCCCCGAAGCTGCCTACGCTCGCGAGGTATTGATGGACGAAATCGATACCGCGTTGGACGAACTTCCGGAAGAACAGCGCGATGTGTTTGTGGCTCACGAACTCGAGGGCCGAAGCTTTAAGGAGTTGGCAGCAGAAACCGGGCTGAGCGTGAATACCCTGCTCTCCCGGAAGCACTATGCGGTTCTCCACCTGCGCCGGCGCTTGCGCGCCATTTACGACGAATTCAAGAAAGCGTGAGGGTAAATACCATGAAGAGGCATCGCGTTTTACGCGGTCTGAAAGTCTTGTTGATTGCTACGCTGGCGGCAACGGTGTTCAGCTTTGTCGTCATGTGGCTATGGAACTGGCTGATGCCGGTCGTATTCGGTCTGCATGCCATCAGCATCTGGCAAGCCCTGGGACTACTGGTTCTTAGCAAGATACTGTTTGGCGGTTTCCATGGCCGGCCGGGTTTTGGCGGGGGCTGGCGCCACCGCATGATGCAGCGCTGGGAGCAAATGACGCCGGAAGAGCGTGAGAAATTCAGGACCGGGCTGCGCGGTGGCTGCGGCCACTTCGGATCCTCACCGGCCGCGCCCGCCGCATCCGCACCCAAGGAGTAGTGGCGCGCATGGCAGGTCGCCCGAAATCATGGAGGCTTTCTTGAACGGAATGCGGTTGGGGCGCGTGTGTCGCAGGAGAGCGTGAAACCAAACCAACTCCGCAGCCATTTCGGTACCAATCGACTCCCGAAGGGAAACCTTACTACGCCAATTCTCGATCCCCGGCAAAAACGCTCTGGCAACAAGCGTGTCAACGATAAGTGCCAAAAATAAGTTGACTATGGATTCCGCTGAGGCTATTCTTGCATCGATTATTAATGACTGAACGTTCAGTCATTTTATGGAAAGATCGATGAGAACCATGAATACCGCGCAAACAAAGGCCGCCAAGTC
>CAYTMD010000257.1:0-8828 GCA_964438685.1 uncultured Acidobacteriota bacterium | reverse complement strand
AACGAAACTCTATACCACCCCCTACCAGGATGGCAGCTTCAACTTCTATAACCTGCGCGAGGGCGATTACGAAGTGGAGATTGATCCGCAAACAGTTCCCGACGGCTACCTGCTGGCCTCACCGGCAAGCTTGCGTGTATCACCCCGGAGTTTCACCACACCACCACGGGTTCAATTCGAGATAAAATCCAAGCCCGAAGCCGTCAAACCGGTGCGGGAGATGTTGCAGCAGCAGATTCACGTCGGCGGTCAAGACGGGGCGGGCGAATCCGGTGGCTCCGGGAAAGCCAGCCCGGCAGGCACCAGGAAGAGTGGCACGGGGAGCGGTACTCACAGGGGTGGCACCAAGGCGAACCATGGTGGGGCTGGTCACAGCAGTCGTGGCGCGGTCGGCAGTGGACGCGCGAGCAGCAGCGCAGGCACGGGCGCCCGCAGTAGCGCCAGAAGCAGCAGTTAGCGCGGATTTCTCACCATGCACTGTGAAGGAAGGGCTACCGCACGTTACAGCGCGTAATACGTTGATTCCCCGCGAGCCCCAAAGGGGCATCCTACGAAGCCTCCCGTTCCAGCCCTCTGATGGGGATAATCGGCAGGCGGAAAAGGGATTTGAGGCGGATCTTAGCGCGCCCCTTCAGGGCTTGGAAGCGAGGGCACCCTTCTGCCCCAGGCCGTTGGCCTGGGCTAGATTAGGACGCCCCTTTGGGGCTGAAAAGCACAACCGTGCAGAGAAACCACTGAGCCTGGACGGCACGACCACTTCAAGGCCGTCCCCCAAAACCTTCCCAGGGAATGAGAGTTACGGTTTCGACCAGGTTGTTGTACCCGCTTGCGTGGCCACCACCACTCCGATGGGTGCAATCAGGGACGTCGCCCCCGGCACCGCGGCGCCGTTTCCAGTCCCCATTACCTCGACGGTCAGGGATTCATTAAGGGCGCCATCGGACGACGCCAGGCAAACCTGCGTCGTGCTGGGGTTTGGATTGGCGCTCGCTGGTATCAACGCGCTCAACGGAAGGCTGTAGAATCCGGACATGCTAATGATAACGTGCGATGGGGCAGAGGGAGACGTGCATGAATTCGCCGCCCAGAGACTGGCCGTTGCTCCGCGAGCCAACCGGATCTTGAGCCCCACACTGCCATTCTGATCCTCGAGGAGTACCTCCGGACGCACCTGCAATACCAGGGAGGCCGTTGACGTGCGGCCCTGTGCATAGAGCTGAACTGCGCCATTCAGCAGGAGAGCTATGGCAACAAAAGCTGCCGTCCGCGCCCACGCGAGTGCGGGCTTACGTCGAAGGGTCATCAGCCTGGCTGCCCAAGGTCGGGCGCTGGATCGAAGGAATTGCACGGTCTCCTCCCGATAGGGTTCCCAGAGCAGGGTTTCGCGTCTCATAACGAATTCATCGGCACAATTGATTGCCACTTAAATTCCCACCTTGTCCTGTCGGCGATGACACCTGCAAAAACTCCCTGGTCACCAGCTCATGGGGATATATGATGCGGAAATAAGACAAAAAGTCCGCGCCCGGATGGACTTTCTTTCTAAGACTTTGCTGGGTTGGAATGGGTTCAGGGAATCGCATTTTGGTCGCGCTCTCCTTCTGGAATGGCACTTGGCTCTCCAGAATGAAAGGAACTCAATATTTCCCTAACTTATTGTTTTTATATGGCTTAGATCGAAATTGAGGAAAGGCCAAAAACCGATCATGGGGGAAAAGTGTATCGTTTTGGACCACCTGCTCGTAAGCGAGACACTTCGCCATCGTCGCTCCCGCTCTGTTGGGCTGGCAGAGGTGTTATACTTCGAGCGCCGAGATCATCATCCTACGCCGAAATGACGAGGTCGATAACGATGCCCAAGAAGGCCCGCGTGCTTAAAAGCAGGACAATTTACCGTGGAAAAGTGGTGGAGTTGAAAATTGACCACGTAATCGAACCGGGTGGCGTTGACACCACGCGCGAAGTGGTTTGCCACGGGGGCTCCGTCGTGGTGATTCCCCACTTGCCTGATGGCCGGGTCATCCTGGTCCGGCAGTACCGTCATGCCGTGAAAGAGAGTCTATGGGAGCTTGTGGCCGGCGGCATGGAAAAGGGTGAGACTCCCCGTCAGAGCGCGCGCCGGGAGTTGTTGGAAGAGACCGGCTACCGCGCCCGCGTCCTCAAACCCCTTCTGGAATTCTATCCAAGCCCTGGCATCCTTAGTGAGAAGATGCATCTCGTCGAAGCATGGGACCTTACCCCTTCCAAAGGCGAGCCCGATGCCGACGAGCGCATTGAGACAGGGTTATTTACCGTCGACGATGTAATCTCAATGATTGAGTGCAACGAGATCCGCGACGGGAAAACCCTGGTGGGAATACTATTGGTTTACGGCGCCGGAATAATCCCAGCCTGATTTTCCGCAGGCTTGACACATCTGTTGGTCCTGATTTCCCGCAACAATTTTCTTGACAAATTGTGGGCAAAAAAGATATTCCTATTTATGAGGGAGTTGGGAAAGTGTTCTCGCTGGGAATGTGTTCATAGGAATATGGGGCCGGGGATCAAACAGATCTTCGGCTTTTTTATTTTATGGCACCTCTCAGGGAGCGGCAACTCCAGAGCAAAATCAAGGAGGGCGCAAGTGGCAAGACTTCAAGGCAAAGTTAAGTGGTTCAACAACAGCAAGGGGTATGGGTTCATCGGCCAGGACGGCGGGGCTGATGTCTTCGTTCACTACTCGGCCATCCAGGGTGAAGGATTCAAGACATTGCAAGAAGGCGACACCGTAGAGTTCGAGATCGTCCAAGGGCAAAAAGGACCTCAGGCCGATAAGGTCTCAAAGCTCGGGTAACCGGCATCTGATTCTCCACTTCCTGGCCCAACCCTTGGGGTTGGGCCTTTTTGTTTTCAGTGGGTTACCAGAATAGCTTCCCTCCCAGCCCCCGCGGGTTTCATGATTGTTTACGTTTCGCTTGATTTTACACTTCCCAAGCGCGACAATGCTTACGTCTAAGATTAGGGGCACGCTCACAATTCCGCGCGAGGGCGGTTGACTGCACTCCGCCGTGGGATTGGCCAACTGTACAGGATCGGATCGTCGGGAGGAAGTTGCTCATGATGAATTTGCGGCAACCCGCCGTCTTTATGTTGGCCTTGGCGTTTGCAGCCATGGCTCAGGACTATAGTCCGAGTGGGCCGTTATCCCACCGTATGACCACGGGGGAGAGCGCTAGCGCTGCCCAGCGCGCCACGCTGACAGTTCCTGCCGAGACGGAGGTTAAAGTCCAGGTCTTATCCGGGGTTCATTCGCAAATCAACCACGTCAATGACAGCGTCATCGCCGAGGTTTTGAAGCCTGTGATCGTCCAGGGAAAAATCGCCCTACCCGCGGGAAGCTTGCTGGACGGGCACATCACGATGATTCGCAATGCCGGTCACGCGCATCGTTCGGCGGAAGTCGGCATGCGCTTTGACCGCATCACGCTTCCCGATGGACAGGAAAAAGACGTCGCCGCCGTTCTCGCCGCCCTGGAACACCCGGAGGCGATCGATATTCACCTTGATCAGGAGGGCCACCTCACCGGCAACCGCGTGATGTCGTGGAAAACGGTGGTGGGTGGATTTGGTGCGCTCGGCACGTTTGGCGCTTTGAAAATCGCTGCCGTGGGCTCAGCCGGAGCATCCATCGCGCTTCCTTTGGGCGGAGCCGCTCTGATCACCTACGAATCCCTCTGGCGTCGTGGCCGCGAAGTGAATATGCCGCCCGACACGCAATGCCGTCTGCGATTGAACTATCCGGTCACCGTCCACATCCCTTGGTAAGCCACCGGCGGGCTGCGCATCTTTTGGTTAGCTCGCCCCCGGTATTGCCTGCGGGGAATCTCTACCTGACAACCCAAAAGGCGGACGTGCAACCATGGTCTGCCCTGCCGGAAGCTCACGATGCCGAGCGATAGACTCGAAGATTTCTTATCGCGGCCGGCGGAGGCGCGCCCTGTCGCTCTGGAAGGCCGATGGCTGGATGAGGGCGCGGACATATGCTGGGTGGCAGCAAAACCGGTTAGTCTGCTCGAAGGTTCCAGCGATGCGCTCCGTGAGCTGCCGAAGTGGTTCGATTGCCAGGCGCGGAAATTTCCGGACGGCGCGGCGATAGGGTTCCTGTCTTACGAGCTTGCCCGGCACTTTGAATCACTTCCGCTCACCACCTGCCCTTCCCTGCCCGATGTCTCCTTCGCCTACTATCCGCACATGGACCGCATTCTCGTGGATGCGTCGGCGCCGCCCCCAAAGCTGCATGATGCCATCCATGTCAGCTCCCGGGTTGATCTTGAAACGTACTGTCGCGCTGTGGAGAGGATTCGCGGCTACATCGCCGCCGGGGATATTTACCAGGCGAATCTCACCATACCCTTTGGCGCGGAGCTGGGCCTCGAATCTCCCGAGTCGATTTATCGCCGCATGAGATGTAGTGGCGCTCCCTTTCGCGCTTTCATCAAAACCCCGCAGCGCACCATCCTGAGCAATTCACCGGAGCGATTCTTCCGGGTTGCAGGCAATCACATTCTTACCAGCCCCATCAAGGGCACCATCGCGCGCGACCGCGGAGACCAGCAACGATCCCAGGCGGCGCTACTGGCCAGCGAAAAAGATCGCGCGGAAAATCTGATGATCGTGGACCTTCTGCGCAACGACCTGGGGCGCATTTGCGACTATTCCAGCATCCGAACACGTCTGTGGGAGACGCAAGTGCTTCCGCAACTGATTCACCTGGTCTCGCACGTGGAGGGAACACTTCGGCCGCAGATCGGAATTCTGGAAATTCTCCGCGCCATCTTCCCCTGTGGCTCCATCACCGGCGCACCCAAAATCCGCGCCATGGAGATTCTTGCGGACATCGAGCAGGCGCCGCGCGGAATCTCCATGGGCGCCATCGGAATAATCCGCAGCGCGAGAGGCTCAGACCGCTGTACAATGGACTTTAACGTCGCGATCCGCACGATGATCATCGAGGAAGGAAAGGCAATCTTCAGCGTGGGTGGCGGGATAGTTTACGATTCTAACCCCGCTTCAGAGTATGAAGAGGTAATGCTGAAGGCCGAACCGCTCTTCGAGGCGTTGGGAGCCCGGGCGGAAGTGGGCGGAAGGCAGAAGGCGGAAAGCAGAAGGCGGAAGGCAGAAAGTGGAAAGCGGCAGGCAGAAAGCAGAAGGCAGTAGGCAGAAAGCAGAAAGCGGAAGGCAGAAAGCGGAAGGCAGAAAGCGGAAAGCAGTTAGCGCGAAAATCAAAGCTCGCCGCGATTTTTGATTTGACGGGTTGAACATCCGCAGGTTACGCGGATTGCGCAGAAAGAGAATAGATGCCGATTAATAAAATGGACTCACTAATTTATCATAACGACCGAATTGTTCCCCTTGCAGAAGCGCACCTATCACCTGGCCAGATGGGCCTGCTGATGGGGTGGGGCGTGTTCACCACACTGCGCATCTACCAGGGAGTTCCCTTTGCCTTTGACCGGCATTGGGCACGGATGGCGCACGACGCGGAACGGCTGGGCATTACGCTCGACTACCAGCAGAATGCCGTGTGGGACGCAATTGTGAAGCTGGCCGCCGCCAATAAGCGGCCGGAAGGCGCGGCCCGGCTGTCCTTCATCAAGAATCAGGGGGGACTCTGGTCTGACGCGCCCACCTGCCCCGCAACGGATCTGTTGATCTTTACACGCGAGCTCTCGGTGTGGCCGGCATCGCACAAGCTGGTACTGGTCCCCAACGCAATCTTTTCCGGCGGGAAACTGGCGGGCGCCAAAATGCTTTCCTGGGTGCAGAATGCCGGCACGCTCGAACGTGTTCATGGAGAAGGGTTTGACGATGCGCTGTTGCTGAATGAGCACGGCAACTTGGCGGAATGCACGTCCGCCAATGTCTTCCTGGTGCGCGGCCGGCAGGTTTTGACGCCGCCGCTGGCTTCCGGTTGCCTTCCGGGAATAACCCGCGACACGCTTAGCAAGGTCGTTCCCGCCGCGGGGTATACATACGTGGAGCAAGACCTCACGCCCAGCGATCTCGATTCAGCGGATGAAGTCTTTATCAGCTCTACCACACGCGAAGTTGCCGGCGTAGGCAGCATCAAACCTAACTGGAAATATCCATCTCCGGGGAAAGTCACGCGGGAGCTGGCGGTGGGCTTTCAGGATTACGTCAAAGGCCATTTGCAGCGGGTTGGCGTACCCGGCGCGTGAGTTTTCAAACAGGACAATCACGCGTAAGGCAGTAATGAAAACCCGCCTCATAGCGCCACCTCAATCGAGATTGTAGCGCTTCAACAACCGGGTCAACCCCGTTGGGGTTGACTCTGGAGTTTCTACATTTTCGGAGCCTCAATTTAGCCTGGCGCGGACTTGACCCCCAGCGGGTGGAAAGCCCGCTCCCCACGCCATCCCTTCCGAGTTGTTCCAACCTGATCCGGAGACAGCTATCCATGGCGTCGCTCGCCTTTCGGCGGTTAGGCGACAAACCATCAAGTTGGCAGCCGGTTTCGGAGATCGTAGCGCGAACCTGCTGTACAAGGTCCTCGGCTTTACTGGAAGTGGGCGAGCATGGTGGAACACGCGGGGGTTAGCAGTGAGGACCAGGAACGGTTTTGCGGACTGCGGTTCGATCGCGTCCCACTTCCGTTCGATGTGCACACGCGCATTTAAAGCCGAAAAGCCGCGGACCTTCTATCGAAGCTCCGCGCTACTTGCTTCAAATAAAGCGCCACCATGTGGCGTGCTCGACATTGCTAATCGATAATTGCGTTGTCCCATCAGGCCGGCCTTTTTCGAGACTTGCGATGATCTGGTTTCCCTGTGGCGACCCCACATCATAGACTTCGTATGCGATGCCTTCCGGTGTTCGTTCGAAGCGGGCCACTGGCTGAGCGAAATCCCTCATCTCTGGAATCTCCAGCTTTATCGTGTTGCGGCCTCCCCTAGCGGTAGCTTCAATTATGCCGTGGCCTTGGCCCGAATGTGAGCTTTGAACCTCGGTAACGCCCCTGAAGAATGTATCCGCGACCCGGATTGGTATCTGTGTTTGTGTGGGCCGGTTTTCCACATGAGCCTTTCTTAGGCGCATCAGAAGAACCGTTCCGGCTGGCGCTCTCGCTTCCGACACCGGCCTTTCAGGGGCTGCTGGCATTGGCGGTCTACCGCGTGCAGGAGCAGTGAGGCGGGCGGCACCAGGAGCGGAAGGCGGAGCCACAAAGCGTTTCGAGCCGAATAATGGCGGAGTTGCACGTCCCGCCCGCCGCGTTCGCTCTTGACGTAATTCGTTCCGAGCCACAGCCTCGTCGGGCACATAACCCTCATTGCTCAGGCGGGCCAAGAAATCCTGATCCAGCCGAACAGCAAGTCTGCCGGTCGTATCTTTCCACGATGAGAGCGCGTCAAGAGTCTGTGCTACAACGGTTGCGTTTACGTCGGTATCTACTTGCAGACCGGCTTCAACATTTACATAGAGGCCAGACTGGGTGATGTTATTCGAGCCCACAATTAACCGAGCCTCTTCCTCATTACGAAAGAGGTATAGTTTTGGATGGAAAACCCCGCCCGCCTCGTTGTGATAAACAAAGGTTTCGCACCGTCCGTACTGTTCAAGGTCGAGAAGCGCCTGCAGCCCTTGGCGCGTTGTGTTTTGTATGTCGATACCGACAATCACCGACAGTTGGCCGCCATGCCGCAGGAAATTCGCAAGACGATCCGAAAGGTAAGCCATCCCCGAAACCCGCACCCAAGCGACAGCGATGTCAAGCGTATCCCAGAAGGGATCTACATCATCTAGCTGGTCTACATGACGAAGTAGCTCGGCTCCAAATCGAATTGCTAACGGTTGGTTGTAAAACATAGTCTCTCATTCCCTTCACAGGAATTCACCGCGCTACGTCCGCGCTGCGCAATAGCATCACACTCTGTCGCCATGATGGCCCCGTCCGCTCTCATTGCAGCCGTGGCGTCCTCGGTACACCGTCCGGGTCGAGATCGTTGACGGGGCTCAGCAATTCCATGCCGAGGTTGCTGTAAAGCTTCACTTTGGGTCCCTTTGTCTTGGTCAGACTGGGTTTCGCAAAAATGAGGACATATTCGTGGACATTCTTGAAGAGGAAGTTAGGGGGATAGGGATAGCTTCCGAAAATCGGGCGCTGTGCGCCATAGGATCCCCATTTGCCGCCGGTCCCGTCCTTGGACCAGATAATCTCGTTCACCATGACAAAACCAATGTTCCGCAAGAGGACCGCGAAATCAGTAGCAAGCGGAAATGTGAGGAGACCGTGGTCGGTGTGCTGGTTCACGTTTGCTGTGACGACGCACATTTTCCGGCCGGGTATTAGGGCGCGAAAACATTCCTCGAAAACAGGACGGATGCCCTCTATAAAAGAGCCGTAGCTCTCTATATTTCCCAGGTTGTTTTCTGAATTGCCGTAATTTGCCTTGTTCCAGTAAGGGGGGCTGGTAACCACCAGCCCAACACTGTTTTCCTCAACGAAGCTCAGTTTCCGGCTGTCGCCACATACGGCGACGAGCGGCTCAAAGTCCGGCCCGTGACCATTTTGAAGCTTGGAGCATTCCTTCTTAATGATACGAACGTAATCGGCGTTCTGATCCACACAAACCGCTCGGCGGCCGAGAGGAATCACTGCGCGTGCAGTCGTTCCAGTTCCCGCAAAAGGGTCAAGAACCGTCTCCCCGTAGAAACTGAAGAGCTTTGCGAGGCGAAGAGGAATTTCGGCCGGGAATACCGCCGGGTGCTCGTCGTGGCTTGTGTTCGCGATGCTCCAGACAGTCTTGGTATATTCTCGCCATTCGTCCTTC
>CAYTMD010000256.1:0-8829 GCA_964438685.1 uncultured Acidobacteriota bacterium | reverse complement strand
CAAATCTCTATGATAAGTTTATTTTCGAGTTCAGCCAAAACCTCTACTTTACTTGCCTGGTCTTGAATACCTTGCTTTACGTGATGCTCCAGCAACTCGCTATTGATGACGACGAATTAGGGTTACTGGCCTGCGGGATGGGTGTGCAATTTGCCGGCGAGGCAGCGTGCTTCGCCCTGTTACACTTGACGGCCGATCACACTATGGCAAAAGCGCTCACCATATTCCTGGCGCCATGTTGTACCCTGGCCATGTTGTGGATATGGGTCTATGCCATCGGCAAGACACCCCAAACCGTATCCAGTCGTCAATATCAACCGGGGAAAAACAAAGGCTTGGTAGAGGCAGTGGCTGACTAGGAAGTCGCAACGAGGTGAACATGTTTATGGCGGCCCTGATTCTAATTGTATCCACGGGGCTATTTTTCTTCTATATCCAGGCGGTCTGTCAAAAAATCCTGCGCCGCCAGTTTTCGCAGGAGTTTTTCCAGTCCATTGTGAACGCGAATCGTCTGGAGTTCCCATCGGTTCGGAAAGCAATTGAGGATCTCGGAACTCCCGTGGAATACCCACGGCTGCTGCTGACGCTCAAGTGTGATTATCTGGCGCTTACGTACCTTCTCAAGAATGCTGCCAACGTCAATCAGCGCTATAGTTATGAAGAGCGTCTCTTGATCGTTTACTTCAAGGTGATTTTCGCTGGGTTGGTCATGTGTCACTGGCTGAAGCTGCGCGAGACGCCGACCGCCTTGAAGTTGACCCTTATCCTCGAGTACTTTGCCAACGTGGTGGGAGAACGCGTGAATACAGTGAGATTCGGAAACCTCACGGCTTCCGACTATCTCCTGAGCCTCTAATAGTTTCCGCCCCGTAGGGGGACACTGGAATCCCTGTGTTTGCTTGCGAGATCCCCCCGGCGGGGCTTCTTGCCTCTTCCCACCCCATTCACTTTGAGTTGACCCCACCCTCGTCCGGGTGTATTTGTGTTGTAGTCGGTCCGAGTGCCCTTCGGGCAAATGAGGGGGTGGGCAATGTTAAAAACCGCCCTTCGAGTTGTTACCCTTGTGTTGTGCGCCGTTATTGGCCTTTGGGCTGTAATTCATGGATTGGCCTTGGCCGTCACGGTCAGCGGTCCCAGCCGCGAGGATGTGCTCCGCTACTTGCTTGAGGTTAGCATCTCTATCGCAGGTGGAGTGTGTGTCCTGTCGGTAGCGGTCGAGCAACTTATTTGTTGGCGAACTCACCGTAAGGACGGCGGTCTGATCTGACCGGTTGCTGAATAAATGGCGACAGTACTATATCCCCAAGGATTTGCGCTGACCCACGTTCCAGTTCCGCGCACCCCTTGCGTTCCCGGGTACCGACCAGGATAGTCCCCCCCCCGGCGCGGCTCAGGTTTCGTCATTCCCTCGGCCCGAATCTAGTGATATATTGATACTACGCACTTTGCTGGAAATTGGTAAGGGGCGTAACTTAAAATAGAGTGGTTGTTAGTCTTGCCGTTCCGATATGTGCTGGGAACGGTGGCGGGAAGATGTTTCCCCTGTCGGCTGAAATCGATGTTTGACGCACTCCAAGACCGGTTGCAGAAAGTTTTTAAGACCCTCCGCATTCAAGGAGTTCTTAACGACGAGGTTGTGGATCAATCCTTGCGCGAGGTTCGCCTGGCGCTTCTTGAGGCCGACGTTAACCTTAATGTCGTAAAGGAGTTGCTCGAACGGGTCCGGGTCAAGGCTTTGGGTGAGGAAGTTCGCTCCAGCCTCTCGCCGGCGCAGGAAGTGATCCGCATCGTTCGCGACGAACTGGTTGGCATCCTCGGCCGCGAAGCATCGCTGCTCACCTTTTCCAAGGATTACCCCACCGTCTTCCTCATGGTCGGCCTTCAGGGCTCCGGTAAAACAACTACTTCCGGCAAGCTGGCACTGTGGCTCGCGGGGCGAAAACGCCGCCCCATGCTGGTCTCGACCGACGTCTACCGCCCCGCCGCACGAGAGCAATTGGCCGTGATTGCCAAGGCCATTCAAGTTCCCGTTTTTGAAGGCGCAGGCATCAACTCCCCCATTGAGCTGGCCATGGCAGCGCGCAAGGATGCCGCTGACCGCGGTCACGACGTGTTGATCGTTGACACCGCCGGCCGCCTGCACATCGACCAGGAATTGATGAACGAAGTTAGTGAACTGCGCACCAAGCTGCGGCCCAGCGAAGTCCTGCTGGTCGCCGACGCTATGATTGGCCAGGACGCCGTTCGCAGCGCGCAGGAATTCCACGAGCAGCTTGGTACGACCGGCGTGGTTCTGACCAAGCTCGACGGCGACGCCCGCGGTGGCGCGGCGCTTTCCATCCACTACATCACCGGACAGCCCATCAAGTTCATGGGTATCGGCGAAAAGTACGACCAGTTGGAAGTTTTCTATCCCGAACGAATCGTTTCCCGCATCTTAGGTATGGGCGACATCCTTTCGCTCATTGAAAAGGCCGAGCAGAAGATCGACAAGCAGAAGGCGATGGACGTCCATCGCAAGCTTCAGACCGATACTTTTTCACTGGAAGACTTCCGCGACCAGCTTAATCAGGTGCGGAAGATGGGGCCCATGGACCAGATGCTGGGCATGCTCCCCAAAGTTGGCATCTTCAAGGACGCCAGCAAGCTCAAAGTGGAAGAGAAAGAGCTGATTCATATCGAGGCTATTGTCAATTCCATGACTCCCCAGGAGCGCCGCAATCACGAGATCATCAATGGCAAGCGGCGGAAGCGCATCGCCAAGGGGAGCGGGACTTCTGTCCAGCAGGTAAATCAGGTCTTGAAACAGTACTTCCAAATGCGGAAAATGATGAAGTCGATGAGTCAGAGCATGATGGGACGGGGACTCAGCCGGTTGGGATTGCCGGGCGTGCCGGGAATGCGTTAATCCGCTTGTTGATGGGTTGAGTTTGGCGCCCAAAACGGCCTCTATTTTGGATTTTGTAGCTAGCGGCGGGAGATTTGCTGAAGCAAACACCGCCAGATTGAAGTTTTGGATTTCTGTGGGAGAAGGGGGAAGATTGCTAAGAATACGCTTGGCTCGAACTGGGGCCAAAAAGAAAAGCAGTTACCGGGTGGTAGTTATTGATCGCGAAAGGGCCCGCGATGGGCGCTTTGTGGAAATTGTCGGCCATTATAATCCACGGCGAACTCCGCCTGAGATTGTCCTGAATCGCGAACGTGTGGATTATTGGCTCGGACAGGGGGCGCAGCCTTCAGAAACGGTACAGAGTTTCTTGAAGAAGCCTCCAGTTTCGGCGCCAGCCACGGCCGTCTAAACAGTTAGGCGGGTCTCTGGGTCGACAGATGCGCGTACGCGGGATGCGTTTATGCGTTCAAGCACGCTGATTCCGACCAACCTTGGCACATCAGTTCAAGTGCGCGGGAGGGCCAGATGAAAGAGCTAATTGAATCCATCGCCAAAGCGCTAGTGGATAATCCCGAGCAGGTTTCTGTGCGGGCTGTAGAGGGCGAACAGGTAACCGTGCTGGAGTTGCGGGTGCATCCCTCCGACTTGGGGAAGGTGATCGGAAAACAGGGTCGGACGGCTCGGTCCGTCCGCACCATTCTCAATGCCGCCGGCATGAAGCTTAAGAAACGCTTTACGCTGGAGATCCTGGAATAGGGGGACTTTCGTCTCACATGCGGACGGGGGTCGACGTGCGGGACGGAAGAGGCAGTGGCGGAAAACGCAGCCGGACGATTCTTGACCATCGCACGCATTCTCCGTCCCCAAGGACGCAAGGGAGAAGTTGCGGCGGAGATCCTCACCGATTTTCCAGCCCGTTTCCAGCAGCTTCGATCGGTGTTCCTGGAAGTTTCCGGCCAGGATCCAAAGCCTGTTGAGCTTGAAGACGCGTGGCCCCATAAGGGCCGGATCATCCTGAAGTTCTCAGGGATTGACTCCATTGACAGTGCTTCGAGTCTGCGCGGACTCCAGGTTTTTGTTCCATGGGAGCAACGCGCACCGCTTCCACCGCACCATTACTACCTGTGCGAACTGCATGGATGCCGCGTTGTTTGGGAGCGCATGGGACAGGAAATTGGCACGGTGACCGAGGTCGAATCAACAGGCGGTGTGGATGTTCTCCACGTCAAGCGCCCTGACGGAAAAAGCGAAGTATTGATTCCCCTGGCCCAGGAAATTTGCACGCGGATTGACCTGGCTGCCCAAACGATAGTGATCGATCCGCCGGAAGAGTTGCTGGAGTTGAATTCTTAAGAGCGGGTACTGGGTACTGGGGGCTAGGTTCTGGGGCTCTTCCCCAATGCCCAGCCCCTAGCACCTAGTACCTGTACTTATGACGTTCGAAATCATTACGATTTTCCCCGACTTCTTCCGCAGCATCCTGGAGCACGGGCTGCTGAAGAGGGCCATGGCTTCGGGCCACGCGACGATTCGGCTGCACGACTTGCGGGATTATACAGACGACCGGCACCGCACCGTGGATGATCGGCCCTTCGGCGGCGGACCGGGCATGGTTTTTAAGCCGGAACCAGTCTTCCGGGCAGTGGAAGCGCTCCGCGGCGAGGAGCCGGCGAAAAACCTGCCGGTAATCCTGCTTACGCCCCAGGGACGCTTGCTGAGCCAGTCCGTGGCGGAAGAGTTGTCACACGCCGAACGCATGGTTCTGATCTGCGGCCGCTACGAAGGCGTTGATGAGCGTGTGGCGCAAAACCTTGTCACCGATGAGATCTCCATCGGCGACTTTGTCCTGAGTGGCGGTGAACTGCCGGCAGCAGTGCTGATGGAAGCCACGATTCGCCTTCTGCCGGGCGTGCTGGGCAACGAAGAGTCGAGCGAACAGGATTCCTTTGCTGTCCCGGAGGGTGCTCCGGCGGAAGTCCGGCACGGGCTGCTCGATTGCCCGCACTACACGCGCCCAGCGGAGTTTCGCGATTGGAAAGTGCCGGATGTTCTGCTTTCCGGCGACCACGAGCAGATTCGCCAGTGGCGGCGCCGGCAGGCGCTCGAAAAAACCTGGCGTCGGCGGCCTGACCTGCTCGCCCAGGTTCCCCTGAGCGAGGAAGACCGACGGTGGATTGAATCGCTCAAAAGCACCGAGCACGAACTGGAAGCCAAGATATAATTCCGGCCCTGGCAGGGCTGGACGATCCCTCGGTTAATCCTGTTGGGGTTGGCAGAAGGAAAGCGAGTCGTGATCCGCGGTAAGGGACCACGCTCATCAAGCCACCCGCTCTGCGGGTCGATTTTGATTCTTTATTTCGAAGCCGGAGCGGCAAGGCTGGAATCCAGCCCCGTAAAGCGCTCTCGAAAAGTCTGGGAGAATGGAATTATGAATGCGCTCGAAAAAGTCGAACAATCACAATTGAAGAAGGACGTCACGACGTTTCGCTCTGGCGATACCGTAAAGGTACACGTCAAGATCAAGGAAGGCGAGAAGGAAAGAATTCAAGTCTTCGAAGGCACGGTGATCGCCCTTCGTCGCGCCCGTAACCACTCCATGTTTACGGTCCGCAAGATGTCCTTTGGGATCGGTGTGGAGAGAATCTTCCCCCTGCACTCGCCCGTGGTCGACAAGATTGAGGTTGTGCGTTCCGGCCGCGTGCGCCGCGCCAAGCTCTATTACCTTCGCAAGTTGCGTGGCAAGGCCGCCCGTCTGCGCACCATACAGACCGAGCAGGAAAAGCCGTCGCCCGCACAGGCGTAACGCGCCTTAAATTTGAGAGTGGGGCCATTTCCTCCCACGGAATTGGCCCCCTTCCCCCTTTCCGCACGCCCATTGCGTGGGAGCAGGTGTCCGCCCGCTATTTCCGCTCGCCGCTTGTAAAAGCCTCACCACAGAGCGCACAGAGACCACAGAGAAGAATGCTTCTGCCTGTGCCGGCAGGGATTATCAGTTCTCGGTTTATTGACCCCCAGCTTTAGTCTGTGTCTTTATCTCCGTGACCTCTGTGTCTCTGTGGTGAAAGTCTTCTGCCCGCATCCGCAATTTTTCGCTTGACACCACATTCCCCTATATATAGGATTGCAATCTATAGGAGACAACGTGATTGGAATCGACATCAAAATCAAACGCGGAAGCGGCGAACTGGCCATCCTGGCGCTCCTCGACCGGGAGCCGCTGCATGGGTACGAAATCTCCAAACGCATCGAGCAGGTGACGGGCGGCGTCCTTCAGTTCAACCTGGCCTCCCTCTACCCGTTGCTCTATCGAATGGAAAAACGCGGGTGGGTGAACGGGCAATGGGAAGAAGCCAAAAGCGGCCGCAAGCGGCGTTACTACCATCTGACGCCCAAGGGGAAGAAGCAATTGGCGCCGCTGCGCGAAGAGTGGGGCCGGTTTTTCCAGGCACTCCATCGCATCGCCGGAGTTGCCCATGCGGGATAACCGTAACGCGGACCCCTGTTTTTGGGGTCCGCGGTTCTTCCCTTGCAAGACTTCAAGACGGCCACCTGCCCCCGGAGAGGGCAGTTTAACCACCATCCTTCTCCCAGGGGAGAAGGTGCTGAGGTACGAAGCGGATGAGGGGTCTCTTCTCCCGCCCCGCGAACATTGGGTTGCGGCTCCGTCACACTGCGCTACAAGTGCTTATTTATCGCATCACCGGAGTATTGCATGAAGGCTGAGCAGGAATTGATCAAAAAACGCTTGGGCAACCTCGGGCTCGAAGCTCGCCGGGAAGAAGAGATCGTTCGCGAACTTAGCGAGCATCTGGCCGACCATGCCACCGCCCTCGAAATGCGCGGCGTGGCGAGTGGCGCTGCCGCCCGTAAAGCACTCGAATCCGTATCCAACTGGCCCGAATTTCGCAGGGAAATTTACCGTGCGGAAACAGAGGAGGCAATCATGAATTACCGCACCAAGGTCTTATGGCTGCCCGCATTATTCGCTCTTACCCTGAGCAATGTACTTCTAGCGATCATGCAGATTTTCGGCCCCCGCACGCACTTCTCCTGGTTGAACCCATACCTGGATATGCGCCCCTTCTACATGTTTTTAGTTCCCTGGCTCATTTCGCAGCCCGTGGTAGGAGCGGTTGCGGCATATTGGTCGCGGCGGGCGGGCGGCGACGTGCGGCACCAACTGCTCTCCGCGCTGGCTCCGGCGATTGCCCTGCTAGGCGTGTTCGTGCTGATCCTGCCGTTTTCAATCATGGTTGATAAGCACGTGGCGAACCACATTCGTCTGAGCGCCTTCCTGCTGATGACGGTGGTCTGGGTGCTGCTGCCCGCGTTACCGCTTCTGCTCGGAGCCGCGCCATTCCTGCGAAAGCAAGGAAGTCAACAGTCTACAGTTCTCAGTAGTCAGTAAGAAGCTCCGCGCGGGGCCACTTTTACTGAAAACTGATGACTGTTTACGAATAATTATTGAGCCACCGGGATTGCCAATGCCGGATAACCGTAGCGTGGACCCCCGTTTTTGGGGTCCGCGGTTCTTCCCTTGCAAGACTTCAAGACGGCCGCCTGCCGTCGGGTTCAGGAGCGTGAATCATGGGAAGAACCGCAGACCTCAGAATCGGAGGTCTGCGCTACAAGTGCCTATTCATCGCATCACCGGAGTATTGCATGAAGAATGAGGAGGAATCGATCAAAGAGCGCTTGGGCAAACTCGGGCTCGGAACTCGCCGGGAAGAAGAGATCGTTCGCGAACTTAGCAAGCATCTGACCGACCACGCCGCCGCCCTCGAAACACGCGGATTGTCGAGAGATTCGGCCGCCCGTGAAGCACTCGAATCCGTATCCAACTGGACCAAACTTCGCAACGAAATCCTCTTAGCGGAATCTGAGGAGACAACAATGAACTACCGAACCAAGGCTTTGTGGTTGCCCGCGCTGGGCACCTTTACTTTAAGCATGGGGCTTCTGTCGCTTCTCCAAGTTTCCGGTTTTCAACCGCGCTTTTACTGGCTCAGCAAAACGGGTATGAGCATGCAACCGTACCTCATGTTTTATCTTCCCTGGCTCATCGTGCTTCCGTTGATTGGCGCGGTGGCGGCTTACTGGTCACAGCGGGCCGGCGGGAAACCTCTTCACCGGCTGCTCGCGGCCCTGGCCCCGCCCATCGGTATGCTGCTCTTTATCTTCGCAATCATTCCGCTCATCTCGTTGCTCACCTATATGCTCATGCCTTTGTTCTTGCATGGAGGCGGACACCATGAAATCCATCCCATCCTTCACGCTCCCCCCATGATCGCGGTCGTTGCTTTTCTGGTGAGCTGGGTGCTGCTGCCGGCCATGGGACTCTTGCTCGGAGCTGTGCCATTCCTGCGAATGCAAGGAAGTCATCAGTCATCAGTTCTCAGTTGTCAGTAAGAAGCCCCGCGCGGGGCCGCTTTTACGAAAACTGATGACTGACAACTGATGACTGTTTACGAATAATTATTGAGCCACCGGAGTTGCCAATGCCGGATCATCGCAGCCTTATCAAAAACCGCTTAGGGAAGCTGGGATTGGAATCTCGCCGGGAGAGTGAAATCCTCTGCGAACTTGCCGACCACCTCGAAGACCATGCCGCCGCCCTCGAAGCACAGGGGCTTGCGAACGAGGAAGCCTTCCATGAAGCGGTTGGTGGAGTGGAGGATTGGCCCAAATTCCGCGAGGAAATCTGCCGTGCAGAAACTGAGGAGGTAACAATGAACTATCAGGTGACCGATCGTACGAAGGTTCTATGGCTGCCCGCGTTAGTTGCTCTCACCTTGAGCAGTATCCTGCTTGCACTTCTCCAATTTTTCGGCGTGGCTCCGCGCTTTTACTGGGTGAGTGAAGCTGGTTATATATTCTTCACGTTCTATTTTCACTGGCTCAGCGCACTGTCATTGATCGGCGCCGTCGCGGCCTACTGG
>CAYTMD010000255.1:0-8846 GCA_964438685.1 uncultured Acidobacteriota bacterium | reverse complement strand
AGAAGACTCCGGGCGTGGTGGACGTCGATTGGACCGTGGAGGCCCCCGAGCCGCAATATCGCCTGGTGGTGGATAAGGAAAAAGCGGCGCTGGCGGGTGTTTCCGCCGACCAGGTCGCGCAAACGCTGCGCCTGGCGGTGAGTGGTGCGGTGGTTGGCCTGGCACATCAGCCGAAAGAGAAAGAAGACGTCGATATCGTGCTGGAAGTCCCTCGGGCCGACCGCAGCAGCCTGGCCGGACTCAGCGCAATTCGTGTGGCATCGGTCTCGGGAGCGCTCGTACCGATCAGCGAATTGACCCATGTTGAGACCGGGGTCATCGAGACCTCGATTTATCACAAGAATCTCAAACGCGTCGTGTACGTCTCGGGCGATGTGGCGGGACGCGAGGAGAGCCCTGCGTATGCGATCCTCAGCCTTTCGAAATCGCTGGAAAAGATTCACGGCCCGGGTGGCTACGCCATTGAGCGCTACGCCACGCACCTGCCCTTCCTTACCGACCAGGTGAGCATGAAGTGGGACGGCGAGTGGCAAATAACCTATGAAGTCTTTCGCGACCTGGGCTTCGCCTTCGCCGTCGTCCTGGTGTTGATCTACGTCATCGTGGTCGCGTGGTTCCAATCCTTCCGCATACCGCTGGTGATCATGGCGCCGATTCCGCTCACACTCATCGGAATCATCCCCGCGCATGCCATGATGGGAGCGTTCCTGACGGCCACCACCATCATCGGCTTCATCGCTGGTGCGGGAATCATCGTGCGGAATTCCATTATTTTGGTAGACTTCATCCAACTGCGGCGTCAACAGGGGATGCCACTGGCGGAAGCCGTGGTGGACGCCGGCGCCGTCCGCTTCCGGCCGATGCTATTGACGGCGGCAGCGGTGGTGGCCGGCGCCTTCGTTATCCTCTTTGATCCCATCTTTCAGGGCCTCGCGATTTCACTGATGGCCGGTGAAGTGGCTTCCACATTTCTTTCGCGCCTGGCAGTACCGGTACTCTTTTACCTGAACGCTCGGAACGAAGAGGAGACGTCTGCCCGCGAAAGTGCGGCGCCGTAATCAGGATGAGATTGGAAACTGGCAACCAGTTGAGTGTGGTCTGTCCTTTGACTTCGAAGTATGTGCCGCCTGTGTGAGATTCAAGAACGGCGGCGAGTTTCGAGTTTCCAGTTTCGATTTTCGAATCTCTTGTTTTGACCGGGAGGAACTTCCATGGATGTGAATCGATTCTTGAGAATGATTGCCGGATTCTTTGTTCTGGCTTCCCTGGCCCTCGGCTATTGGGTCAGCCCGAAATGGTATCTCTTCACGGCTTTCGTGGGATTGAATCTGTTCCAGTCGGCGTTCACGAACTGGTGCCCGATGATGACCTTCCTGCGCAAATTGGGCGTGAAGCCGTAAGACAGTGACAAGTAAGGGAATTGGCATCAGCCGAAGCCGCGTAGCGGCGGTGTCATGCAGCCCATGGCGAGCCAGCCGTGGGCTACATGACACCGCCCGCTTTGCGGGCTTTTCGCGGATTTCAAGGTTATCTTAACGCTTACGGGGTTCGGGGTGAAGGGGTCAAGTTAGGCCCAGTCAGCTTAAGTGAACAGTATTGCGGTTAGATCTCATATTTCTTGGCGTAATGGCGGAAGGAACGGTAGGACATTTTAAGTAGTTCGGCGGCGCGCCGGCGCACTCCGCCGGCGGCTTGCAATGCGGCTTGCAGATACTGCTTTTCCACCAAGGAAACACGGCCTTCAAAGTCCACGCCTTCCGTGGGAATCTGAACTTCCTGCTGACTGCTCGGAGCGATGCCCGTAACCGATTCGGGAAGGTGGGCCAGCTTCACTATGCCCTCGCGGCCATCGCCGACGGCCACCGCGTGCTCGACGGCATTTTCCAGTTCGCGCACATTTCCGGGCCAACTCCAGCGGCGGATGGAATTGAGTGCCTCGGGGTCAAAATCACTTATCGGCTTCCCCATCTGCAAGGCGAACTTGTGAAGAAAGTGCCGTGCCAGGGGCTCAACATCGTCGCTGCGTTCGCGCAGGGGGGGAACGTGAATAGGAATCACGCTGACGCGGTAATAAAAATCTTCTCGGAACTGGCCGCTCGCCACCATCTTCTTCAAGTCTCGGTTGGTGGAGGCAATCAAACGCACATCAACGGGCACATCCATTGAACCACCGAGAGGACGGACATACCGTTCCTGTAGAACTCGCAGCAGCTTGACTTGCATGCCTGGGCTGGTTTCACCAATTTCGTCGAGAAAAAGTGTTCCCCCATTGGCCGATTCAATAATCCCCTTGCGGTTGCCATCGGCGCCGGTAAATGCGCCCTTGATATATCCAAACAGCTCGCTTTCGAGCAAGGTTTCAGGAAACGCCCCGCAATTGATCGACACGAACGGCTTTTCCCTGCGGAGGCTGGCCTCATGGATGGCGCGGGCCACCAACTCTTTGCCCGTGCCGCTTTCACCGGTGATCAGGACGGTGCTGGTGGTCGGCGCCACGGTTCGCACCATTTCCAGGATGGATTCAATGGGCCGACTGCGCCCCACAATGTTTTGCGCGGCGAAAATTCGCAAAAGTTCGCGGCGCAAGCGGAGGTTTTCTTCGCGTAGCGCCAACTCCTCCAGCGCCCGGTCAACCGTCAGGCTAAGTTCCTCAACCAGCGTATCGGTCTTGACAACGTAGCGGTATGCTCCGAGGTTTAAGGCCTCGATGGCGGTGGACATTGTGGGCACAGCGGTAATCAGGATAAACGCCGCCGGAATGTGGGTCTCGTGCGCGTACTGCAGCAATTCGATACCGGTCAGGCCAGGCATCCGGATATCGGAGATGATCAGATCGTAAACCTGGGACTCAATTTTCTTCTTGGCCGCCTGGCTATTGGAGACCGTCTCCACCAGGTGGCCCTTTTTGCGAAAACTGATTTCCAAAAGCTGGCAAATGGATTTTTCGTCGTCAATAATCAGCAGTCGCGCCATTCAATAGTCCTCATCGGAAGAATTCAAAGGGAATCTTTCAGGGCATGGGCCGTTCCGGCTTTGGCAAGCAGGGAGGGCAGCGGTTCGCGGGGCAAGTCAATCAGGAATCGCGCCCCTTTTCCCGGTTGGGAATCCACCTTGATTGACCCCTGATGTCCCTGGACAACCTGGTAGACCAGGGCCAATCCCAAACCGGTCCCTTCACTAAAGCCGGACTGAAATGGTTCAAAGACTTTTTCCATCTGGACACCCGTGAAGCCCACGCCGGTATCACCCAGTGTCACCCGAACCCGATTTCCCGCTTCCTCAACCTGGACGGTCAGCGTTCCGCCCGAGGGCATGGCTTTCAGGGAGTTATCGCAGATGTTCCAAAAAACCTGCCGGAGCTTGTCAGCATCAGCCGACATCGTCACCGGGTGACGCGGGAACCTGCGTTCAATTTTGATTTGTGGGCCGAACAGGGGGTGATGTTCCAATAACAGAAGCGTTTCAGTTAGCAGCGTCACCACATCCACGCTCTGAAATTCAAAGCGCAGGTCGCGGGAATAAAGCAGGAAATCCGAAACCAATTTATTCAGCCGCTCCGACTCCCGGCTGACTATGGTGATCAGCTTCGATTGGTCGTCGTCGAGTTCGCTGATCGATTGCAACAACTTCACCGATCCGGCGATGGACGCCAGAGGATTGCGGATCTCGTGCGCAATACCGGCTGCCATGCGTCCTAGTGTCGCCATGCGGTCCTTGGTGTGGTATTCCGCATCGCGCCGTTTTTCTTCGGTAAGATCCTGAAAATTATAAACGTGCCCCACCACCCCGATGGCCGGCACCTGCAGCGGCGACGAGGAGACCCCTAAAATGCGGTTATCCCTTTCCGGGTGAATATAGGCTATTTCCTGCCGGGCCAGGAGGGAGACTCTTTCCGGGATGGAAGGGATCTCATCTGCCAAACCGGGAAATATGGCATCAATGTGGCTTCCGCGCAATTCGTCCATTCTCTGGCCAAGGATCTCAGCACCGGCGGGATTGAGTTCCGTGATGGCGCCGTTCAAGTCGGTACTTAATAGACCTTCACGCATGCTCTGAATGATGTTTTCATTCTTGGCCTGCAGGTTTGCCACCTGACCGCTTTTGTCACGCAATTCACGGCCGGCTTTGCGCAAGCTTTCCGCCAGGTAACTGGAAAGGTAGGCGACCGCGAAAAAGCCAAACAGGCTCGCACTGATCTTCACTTGCAGCGTCTTCAGATCGGGCGCGAGCGTGGAGGTGGTTGTAAGGGATTGCAGCGCCGGATATTTCTCCACAAGCTCAGGGTAGATTGTCGGCAGGTAGGCGAGTTCGATCATTGCCCCCATGCACACAAAACTGACCGCCGCCACAAGAAACGCCCGCCCCCGGGGAAGGAGAATGCTGGCCATAATGATCGCCAGCAGGTAGAGCGAAAAGTAGTTGCTCTCCAGGTCCCCGGTAACATGCAGAATGGCGGTAATGATGACGATGTCGATGTATATCTGGAGATAGGCTTGCAGCAGATAGTCGTGGCTGATTTGATTGTACATCAGGAAGAACAGGCCAAGAATCAGCCAGAGAATGACCGCCATCCCCAGATATCGGATCGAGGTGGCATTGGCAGGGTTAGGGGCAAGTTGCCGGATGGAATAGTCGATTGCAAATACAAAAACGATGATGACGAAGCGGATCTTGATGACCCAGGGGAGCCAATCCTTGATTTCATCAGTGAAAATCATAATCCTACCGGATGCAAGGTGTTGAGGGCTCAGGGGCCGGGTCTGGGGGCTAGGTACGAGAGGCTGAGCGATGTTGACCACTGAGGGGTAAAGGGTAAAGTGTAAAGGATAGAGAGCTTCCGGTTTTTTCCTTTACTCTTTACCCTTTACCCTTTTTTCCCTAGCCTGCCAGTTTTCCGATCAAGCTGAACAGCGGCAGGTACATGGAAATAACGACGCCGCCGACGACCACGCCCAGGATGAGAATGATCATCGGTTCCATTGCGGTCAACAAGTCGCCTACGGCGGCATCCACTTCATCCTCGTAGAAGTCCGCCACCTTACCCAGCATGGAATCCAAGGCGCCGGTCTGCTCGCCCACGCCGATCATTTGCGTGACCATGTTGGGGAAAACACCGGTTTCACGCAGGGGATCCACGATGGTACGGCCTGTCTCAATGGCCTTGCGAACCGTCAGGATCGCTTCTTCAATAACCGCGTTACCGGAGGTTCGGGCGGTGATATCCATGGCTTCCAGCATGGGAACACCGCTGGTAATCAGCGTACCCAGGGTGCGGGTAAAGCGTGCCACGCCGATCTTTCTCATCAGGTTTCCGAGCAGGGGGAGCTTCAAGATCATCTTGTCAATCATCATCCGCCCGGAGGGAGTTTCGTAGTATTTCTTCAGCCCATAGATTCCCAGGGCGCCCACAATGATCATCGGCACGGCGAACATCCCAATGGCATTGCTGAACCCAATTACGATGCGCGTGGGAAGCGGCAAGTCCACGCCCAGCCCGGCAAACAAGGTGGCAAAAATGGGAACGACTTTCCACAGCAGGAGGAAGATAACGCCACCGGCGATGGCCACCACCGCGATGGGGTAAATCAGAGCGGACTGCACGGCGCGCTTGAGTTTGACCGCTTTTTCAATATAACCCGAGAGGCGTTGCAAGATGGTGTCGAGAATACCGCCGGTTTCACCCGCCTCCACCATGTTGCAGTAAAGAGGATCCCATATCTTGGGGTACAAGCGCAGACCGTTGGCCAGAGTGGAACCCGCCTCCACGGACGCTCGTACCTCTGAGAGGGCTTTGGCAAAGGCCTTGTTCTCCTGCTGGCTCCCGAGAATTTCCAGGCACTGCACCAGGGGCAAGCCGGCATCAATCATGACGGAGAACTGCCGGGTAAAAATGGCCAGTTCCTTGGGTGAGACCTTTCCGGCAACTTTCGGCTTGGGAATGGCAATTTCTTTGCCTTTTTCTACAATGCGTGTGGGAGAAAGATTTTCGCGGCGTAGAATCGCATCCAGGGCCTCGCGATTGGTGGCGGAGCGTCTGCCGACCACCGTCTCTCCGTTGCGTCCTGTGGCTCGATATTCAAATTCGGGCATCGTTTCACCTCAAACAATTTCGCTTCACTTCTGCCTCGCCGTCCCGCCTTTCCCGGCTCTGCGGCCGGGTCAAGAGCGAAATCTTCAGCGTTTGACAGGAGCATAAGGACTAGGCGGACGTTGAGGGGCCGCACCGGCTGAACCGCCACGGTTGATCATATCCTGGAGCTCGTCCGGATTGCTGGAACGCGCCAAAGCCGTCTCCAGGGTAATTGTCTTCTGCGTATAAGCCTGATAAAGCGACTGATTAAAAGTCTGCATGCCAAACTTGTCCTGACCCGACTGCATGGAAGAGTAAATCTGGTGAATCTTATCCTCCCGAATCAGGTTACGAATAGCAGGGTTGGGTATCAGAATTTCCATGGCCATCACCCGGCCGCGTCCATCGGACCTCGGCAGGAGCGCCTGGCAAAGGATGCCTTCCAGAACCAGCGATAGTTGGGCGCGAATCTGCGATTGCTGGTGCGAAGGGAACACATCAATAATACGGTTGATGGTCGACGACGCCGAATTGGTGTGCAGAGTTCCAAACGTCAAGTGGCCGGTTTCCGCAATGCGCAGCGCCGCCTCAATGGTCTCCAGGTCGCGCATTTCACCAATCAGCACCACGTCCGGGTCCTCGCGGAGAGCGGCGCGCAGCGCGTTGGAAAAGGAATGCGTGTCAGAGTGCACTTCCCGCTGGTTGACCAGGCATTTCTTGTGGGGATGAATGAATTCGATCGGGTCCTCAACCGTAAGCATGTGCTCGTTGCGGGTTTCGTTGATCGAGTCAAGCATGGTGGCCAGCGTCGTGGACTTGCCGCTGCCTGTAGGCCCCGTCACCAGGATAAGCCCGCGCGGCTTTTCGCAGAGTTTGTGGACCACCACGGGGAGCTTGAGCTGTTCAAACGTTTTAATTTCAAACGGGATCACGCGGAATACGCCTGCCACGGCCCCGCGTTGATTGAACAGGTTGCCGCGGAAACGCGCAATATTCTTGATGCCAAAGGAAAAATCGAGCTCCAGGCCCTCTTCAAAACGGTGCTTCTGAGCGTCAGTCAGGATGCTGTAGGCAAGTTGCTTGGTCTCGGCGGGCCCCAGAGGCGGGACATCATCGAGCGGTCTCAGCTCGCCATTCACCCGCACGCGCGGCGGTGAGTTGGTGGTCAGATGGAGATCAGAACCTCCCGAATCCACCATCCGCTTCAGCAATTCGCTGAGAGTCGGTAAGGGCATCCTTTTAATTCTCCTTTTTCAAAGGGTAGACGGTACACGGAAGACGTTAAACTCTCGCCTCCCGAATGCTGTCTACTGCCTGCTGTTCGCCGCCTAGAGCACGGTCTCACGAAAGACTTCTTCCAAAGTGGTCTGCCCCAGGGCGGCCTTGATCAAACCACTCTTGCGCAGACTGATCATACCCTGCTCGATGGCCTTTTTCCTCAATTCCAAAGCCGAAGCGCCAACAAGGATCAATTCTCGAAGCTCGTCAGTAACTTCCAAGACTTCGTAAAGGCCGCAGCGCCCCTTGTACCCTTTGTTGCCGCAGGTGGAGCACCCGGCGCCTTTGTAGACCTTTACGGTCTTGGACTCTTCCGGGGTATAGCCGGCGTCAATGAGCAATTGGGGAGATGTTTCTTCCACCGTCTTGCAATCCGCGCAAATCCGCCGCACGAGCCGCTGGGCAACAATCATGTGGACGGAAGTGGCCACCAGGAAGGGTTCAATGCCCATGTTCATCAAGCGCGAAATGGTGGACGGCGCGTCATTGGTGTGCAGGGTTGATAGCACCAAGTGACCGGTGAGCGCCGCTTTGATGGCAATTTCCGCGGTTTCAAAGTCGCGTATTTCGCCCACGAGGATGATGTTGGGATCCTGCCGCAGGAAGGAGCGCAGCGCCGCCGCAAAATTCAGCCCGATCTGCTCCTTCATCTGTACCTGGTTGATGCCATGCAATTGAAACTCGACCGGATCCTCTGCGGTCAGGATGTTGGTGTCCGGCTTATTAAGCTGGGAGATGGCGGAATAGAGGGTGTTGGTCTTGCCGCTGCCGGTGGGTCCGGTTACCAATACCATGCCGTAGGGTTTGAAAATCGCCTTGGTGAACTTGTCCAGGGACTCCTGCTCAAACCCCAACTTCGTCATGTCAAGCCGCAGATTTTCTTTGTCCAACAACCGCATGACGATTTTTTCGCCGTGCAGTGTGGGCAGGACGGATACGCGGAAATCGAGCTGCTTCTTCTTCCCGTCCTTCATCATCTTGATCATGATGCGGCCGTCTTGCGGCAGCCGCTTTTCCGAGATATCCAACTTCGACATGATCTTGACGCGGCTGATGATCGCATCACGCAATTTGAAGGGGGGAGTCATCATGGCCTGAAGAACACCGTCAATGCGGTACCGGATGCGGTATTCTTTTTCGTAAGGCTCCATGTGAATATCACTGGCGCTGCGCTTTACCGCGTCCGTAAGGATGTAGTTCACCAGTTTGATGACCGGAGCTTCCTCGGCCGCTTTTTCCAACTGGGCAAGGTTTAGTGTTCCATCCTCGTCCGCTTCCAGCTCCAGGCTTTCCGTCTGGCCCTCGTCAATGAAATTGACGATATCTTCGAGTTCCTTCTTGCGCTCCTGGTCTTCAACGCTGCCATAATGCTTCTTGATGGCTTCCACAATAGAGGCTTCGGATGCCACCACGGGCTCGATGTTGAACCCCGTCATGAACTTGATGTCGTCCATGGCGAAGACGTTGGTGGGGTCCACCATGGCGAGGGTCAACGACG
>CAYTMD010000254.1:0-8895 GCA_964438685.1 uncultured Acidobacteriota bacterium | reverse complement strand
GAATTATCTGGCGCGCTTCAAAAACGGCAGCGTGGGAGTTTTCGAGTCGACGCGATTCGCGGGCGGCCGCCGCAATTTTAACACTTTCCTGATTTATGGTAGCAAGGGAAGCATTGCCTTCAACATGGAGCGCATGAATGAGCTGGAATTTTTCGATCGCACTGAACCCTCGGAGGTACAGGCGTACAGGACGATTATCGTGACACAGGCTGAGCACCCGTACGTCGGCGCGTGGTGGCCCCCCGGGCACATCATCGGTTACGAGCACACCTTTGCTCATGGCATCCACGATTTCCTAACCGCGATCGACGAGGGCAAATTGCCAGAGCCGAACTTCCGTCACGGCGTCCGGAATCAAGGGGTGCTCGACACCGTCGAACGCTCGTCTAAATCCGGACGGTGGGAGAAAGTGAAGACCTAAAGAATCGGGATTTGGGATTTGGGCGAAACCTGAATCCCGAGTCCCGAATCCATCCCCGCGGAGCAAACCTATGGCCTATATGATGGGAATCGATGTTGGGACTACGGGCACGCGCGCCGTAATCGTTCGCCCCGATGGGTACGTGGTCGGAGCGGCGACGGGCGACCATCAACCGATGCGGATGGCCAAACCCGGTTGGGCCGAGCAGGACCCGGAAGACTGGTGGCAGGCAACACTTGTGGCCATTCGCGCCGCGCTTGAACTGACCAACGTGAAGGGGTCGGAAATTGCCGCCGTGGGATTTTCCGGGCAGATGCACGGAGTCGTGCTGCTGGATAAGGCCCGTTCGGTGCTCCGCCCGTCTCTGATCTGGTGTGATCAACGCAGCCAGGCGCAATGTGATTGGATCACTCAGAAGGTGGGAGCCGCTCAGCTCATCCAGTATGTTTCCAACCCCGCGCTCACCGGTTTTAGCGCTCCCAAGATCCTATGGGTTCGCGATAATGAGCCCAAAGTATACGAACGCACAGCCCATTTCCTGCTGCCCAAGGATTTCGTTCGTTATCGTTTGACGGGAGAGTTTGCCACTGACGTTTCTGACGCATCCGGAACATTGCTTTTTGATGTTACCAATCGTCGCTGGTCGCGGGAGATGCTCAGCGCGTTGGGAATTGATTCCCAGATTTTGCCCAAGGCATTTGAGTCACCCGAAATTACAGGCGAGATCAGCCGCGAAGTGGCTGTGCTGACCGGCCTAAGTGCGGGAACGCCAGTGGTGGCGGGTGCCGGCGATCAGGCTGCCAGCGCGGTTGGCAACGGCATCGTCTTGCCGGGACTGACTTCCGCCACGTTGGGCACCTCGGGCGTGATCTTCACCTACACGGCCGCGCCCAAGCTCGACCCGCGCGGACGCATCCACACGTTCTGCCATGCGGTTCCGGGAAAATGGCACGTGATGGGCGTCACGCAAGGTGCGGGACTTTCCTTGCGCTGGTTCCGCGATAATTTCGGCCAGGCGGAAACATGGTACGCCCGTCAAGCCGACGTGGACCCCTATGAACTGATTATTCGCGAAGCGGAAAAAATTCGTCCTGGCAGCGACGGTTTGTTGTGGCTGCCTTATCTGATGGGCGAGCGGACACCTCACTTGGACTCGCAGGCACGTGGAATGTGGTTCGGTATGACCGCGGCCCACACGCGGGCGCACTTGATCCGTTCCATTCTGGAAGGGGTGGCGTTCAGCTTGCGCGATTCCTTGCAAATCTTTCAGGAATTGGACATTCCCGTTGAGCAGATCCGCGCGTCAGGCGGGGGATCGCGCAGCTTCTTGTGGCGCCAAATCCAGGCGGACATCTATGGCAAGGAACTCGTTACGCTGCGTACCTCGGAGGGCTCAGCCCTCGGCGCCGCATTGCTGGCAGGGGTGGGAGCCAAAATCTACGCTTCGGTGGAAGAGTCTGCGCAGGAAGCCATTCAGGTGAAGGAATCGATGGCGCCGAAACCTGAGAACGTCGCCGCCTATGAACGGTACTATCAGGTTTATCGTGGTCTTTATCCCGCGGTGCAGGAGTTGTCCCATACCTTGGCAAAGTTGGGAGCAGGCGAAGCCTGAGCCGGAGCAGGGAACACACCGGGCAGGGTACTTTAGGTAAATCCCCGGCGCATTCCACCTGGTTTCTGCGTTCACATTCATCCCCGAGGTCCGTATCATGAAACAGCCCTTGCCTTTACGCGCTGTGCTTGCTTTTCTGGCCATTCTCTTGGGGGTGGCGGCAGCACCGTCGCCGCGCGTTCAGGGCGCTGGCAGTGCCGCAAGTAGTCTAATGTCTCATTTCTCTGTGAGGTCTGTTATGGCATCTTCTACACCAGCATTCTCCGCCAAGCTTGAGCAAACGCAATACAGAAAGTGGAACGTTTACAAACTCAGCAACGGTCTGGTTTCCTTGTATATTGCGCCCGAACTTGGCGGGCGGGCCATCCAACTTCAGCTTGGCGATCACGAGTACTTTTTTGTGAATAAATCGCTGGAAGGCAAGGTCCTGCCGGAATCGGAGAACAACATCAAAGCCGGCTGGGCGAATTACGGTGGAGACAAGGCGTGGCCGGGCCCCGAGGGCTGGGCCAGCGACGCTGAATGGGCGAGCGTGCCCTACTACATCCTGGACGGCACGCATTACAAATCGGAAGTCCTTACCAACAACTCGACCGAGGTCGCCCTCCGCGTGACGAGTCCGGAGGACCCCCGTACCGGCACACAGTTCATTCGCACTTTCCACGTCTACGCGGACACCACCCGGATCAAGGTGGACCAGGTGATGCGGAACATCAGCCGGCGGCAGATTCGTTGGGGCATCTGGCACCTGATTCAGAACGACGGCGCGGATGTGAACGATCCTTCCAAGCCCAACCCTGATCTTTACATGTACATCCCCTTGAATCCGCACAGTAAATACCCAGAGGGATATTACAAGCCTTATGGAGACGCCCGGCACCCCAGTTACGAGGTCCTTCCCGGTGGCCGGATGCTGCGTGTTCACTACCTATACTGGGTGTGCAAGGCGGCTGCCGATTCCAGCGCCGGTTGGTATGCGGTGGTCAACGGGCAGAAGAACATCGGCCTGGTGGAGAATTTCAAATATTTTCCCGATCAGGAATACCCCGATGGAGCTTCGGTGGAAACCTGGAACGATGGGCCAGGGACCATTTCACGCGGCCCCTTTGACCAAACCTTGGCGAACGACCCGGAAAAGACTCCTTATTTTCTGGAGACTGAAGGCATGAGCCCTTACGCCACGCTGGAGCCGGGCGAAGAGTATTCGTATCCGATTTACTGGTCGCCCACGCGCATGCCGAATTCCATTGTCGGCGATCCCACCTCGGGTGGAGTGGTCAGCGAGGCGCTCACCGGTAAGCTTGACGGGGCGGCCGTGACCCTGAAAGGCACATTCGGAGTGTTTGTGCCAGGAACGCTGCAGGCGGATTTCTTCAGTGCGATGGGTGAGGAATTGGGCCACGTCACGCTTCAAGCCGTCGATCCGCGCGAGGTGGTCCGATTGGATAAGTCTGTGCCATGCCCTGCCGGAGCTTACCGCGTCAGCGTGACGTCGCGCGATCGTGATGGCGAGAACCGCGGGAACCTCGGCAACTTTATACTGCGTCCGCGGAACTAACGCAGGTGGGATCTCCCCGGAGCTGAAAATCATGGATAGAGTAGAGCAGATCACCGCCTGGGTTGGTAGCACGCCCGGAGAGTTTGCGCGCGTCACGGCAGCCTTGGGCAAAGCAAAAGTCAACATTTCGGGTGTCACCTGTTGGAACGCCGGCGCCGAAAGCCCTGTTCATTTGCAGGTTAGCAGCGTGGCGAAAGCAAAAAAGGTCCTTCAGAAACTCGGCGTGCGCGTGACGGAGGAAGAAGTCCTGCGCGTGACCTTGCCGGATCAGCCTGGAGATCTAGGCGACGTGGGTGCGCGCCTGGCGGCAAGCCATATTGATATTGAATACGCTTACGCCAGCCTCGCCAAGGGTGGCAAGAAAGCGGACATGATCTTGTCAGTCTCCGATGTGGTGGGAGCGTCCAAGTTGTTGCGCGGGCTGAAGGGGTAGGCTGTATATCGTAGCCGCGCCCCACCTACCACCTACGACCTGCCACCTACTTTCCGAACGGATAACGATTCATCTCCAGTGCCCTGTCGGCCAGTAAGCGCTTCAGGCCTATCAGATCGGGCGGCGTGCGGCGAAGGAATCTCCTGAGAATGGAGAGATGGGTGCGAAGCGTGTCACCCTCCGCAATTCGAGCCAGCCCCCGCCGCGCTTCCAAATCCAAGCGATCGGCCGCCTCGTGTATGCAGACGCGCGCCACGGCGATCCCGGGGTCGTCGTTTGGCGCTGGGGCCTTCGCAAATCTCTTTTGCGTACGAAGCAATACGCTCTCCATGGCATAGACCGCCATCACCAGGTTACTAATGACGCCAATCACTTCCTGCTCCTGTTCGAGCGCCAGCATGTAACGCTGCACGGCGCTTCCAGCCACAAGCAGTACCACTTTTTTCGCGCCCAGCACCATTCTTACCTCTTCTGCCAGGGGCTCGTCGTCATTCGCCTCTTCCATTGGGCCCATCCCCAGGATTTCGTCCGTCAGTTTTTGCGCGGCGGCGAGCAACGGCAATTGGCCCTTCATGGAGCGCTTCATCAGCATGTCAGTAATCAGCAGACGGTTGATTTCGTTGGTGCCCTCGAAGATTCGATTGACGCGCTGGTCGCGGTAGATGCGCTCAACCTCGTACCCGCTGCAAAAGCCGTAACCGCCAAAAATCTGCACCGCCTCATCGGCCATGAAATCCAAAGTCTCCGTTCCCAGCACTTTCAGGATGGAGCACTCCACCGCATACTCCTGCAGAGCTTGCAGGATTTGCTTGGGCGCGGTTGCGGCGCCCTGATCGATCCCCATCAGCATGGCATCAATCATTCCGCTGGTACGGTAGGAACTGCTCTCGATGGCATAGATTTGCGCCACCATCTCACCAAGCTTTTCCTTGATCAATCCGAAATCGGCGATCTTGTGTCCGAACGCGTCGCGCTCCTTTGCCCACTTCAATGACTCAGCCAGGAGGAATTTGCATCCGCCTGTGCAGCCAGCTCCCAACCGGTGCCGCCCCATATTGAGAATGTTGAAGGCGATCAAATGCCCTTTGCCGATCTCGCCCAGAACATTCTCCACAGGCACGGCGACATCTTCAAAACTGAGGGGCGTCGTGGAGGAGCCGCGAATTCCCATCTTGTGTTCTTCCGCGCCGGGCGTGACCCCGGCAAACGTGCGCTCCACAATGAAGGCCGTGAATTTCTCTCCATCCACTTTGGCGAAGACCACGTAAACGTCGGCGATGCCGCCGTTGGTGACCCACATCTTTGCCCCGTTCAGGATGTAATGCTTTCCGTCCGGAGCCAGCGTTGCCCGCGTCTTGCAATTCAACGCGTCGGAGGCGGACGATGCCTCACTCAGGCTATATGCGCCCACCCACTCCGCGCTCGCGAGTTTGGGAAGGTATTTTGCCTTCTGTTCTTCCGTACCAAAAAATGTAATGGGGAGGATCCCAATGCCCGCCTGCGCTCCTACGGTGGTGGCCCAGGAGCCATCGCGGGCCATTTTTTCCGCGACGAGGGTGGAGGAGATCTTGTCCAGTTCCAAGCCGCCAAATTTTTGTGGTACGTCGGTAGCGCAGAATCCGAGATCAGCCGCCTTCTTCAAAAGCTCGCGCAGCAGGCCGGGCTTCTTCTCTTCAATTTCGGCCAGACGGGGAACAATTTCCTTATCGACGAATTCCTCTGCCGTCTGCGCGATCAGCCGATGCTCTTCCGTCAAATCCTCGGGCGTGAATATCTGGTCCGGTGAGCGCGACTCAATCAGAAAGCTGCCGCCCTTGACTCGCTCCGCGGCGGCCACAGATGCGTCTGCCATGTTATCCCCCTGGTATCAGGCTCCGTATTCGTGTGCCTAACTGCAGTCAAAACCAATTCCTAGCCCGGATTATTCATGAAAAAGATAACGCCGAGACGACTTAAGAGCGTTTCACACAGAGCTCACGGAGCGTTTTATGTGCAAGAAGGATCGATCTCGTTGACCACAGAGTGCACGGAGAAAGTATCGGGAACCTCTCCGTGTTCTCTGTGCCCCGTCTCTGTGACCTCTGTGTGAAACCGTATGCCTTGCTTTGCCCTCAAGAAGATTCGTGAATAATCCGGGCCAGCTTCAAGCACCCGCCGGCGGCTCCCACAGCTCAATGCGATTCCCCTCGGGGTCCATGACCCACGCAAATCGCCCGTAATCGTAATCCTCGCGGTGCGGGTCCACTTCCACTCCCTCTTCCTTCAGCGCTTTCAGAAGGCCGTCGAGGTCGGCGACGCGGAAGTTCATCATGAAGCTCGCGGTGCTCGGCTGGAAGTATTCGGTCGACTTGGGAAAGATAGACCAAACCGTCATCGCCTCTTTACCCTTGTCATTATTTTCACGCCAATTAAAGATCACGGCCCCCTCCGGCCCGCGCTTTATCCCCAGGTGCTTTTCATACCATGCATACAACGCTTCCGGATTCTCCGCCTTAAAGAACAGTCCGCCCAATCCTGTCACTCTCTGCATTTGAGCCTCTCTTTCCTGGTGAGATGGGAGTCCCGGACGTGTTAGGTCAAGGCCAGAAGGGCCATGCCACATCCGGTTCCCGTCTATTGCATGTTTTCAAAGATACCTGCCGCGCCCATTCCTCCGCCCACGCACATGGTGACCAATCCATACTGAGCGCTTCGGCGTTTCAACTCGCCGAGCAGCGTGGCTGTTAACTTGGCGCCCGTGCAACCCAGCGGGTGGCCCAAAGCGATGGCGCCGCCGTTTACGTTGGTCTTCTCCAAGTCGAGCCCCGCCAGCTTGATTACAGACAGCGCCTGGGCGGCAAACGCCTCGTTCAGTTCAATGACATCGATTTCCGGCAATTGCAGCCCGGCCAATTTCAATGCCTTGGGAATGGCGTACACGGGACCCACGCCCATTTCTTCCGGCGGGCAGCCTGCCGTTGAATAGCTCACGAAACGTGCCAACGGCGCGAGTCCCAATGCCTTGGCCCTATCGAGAGACATTACCACCGCGGCTGCGGCTCCATCGCTCATTTGCGAGGCATTGCCCGCGGTTACCGTTCCATGCGCGTGAAATGCCGGCTTGAGTTTTCCCAGCGCCGCCAGGGACGTGTCACTTCGCGGCCCTTCGTCAATTTCAAATCGAACTTTTCGTGTTTGGGGTTTGGTCCCGCCGTTTAAGCTGACGTCAACGACTTCCAAGGGGACAATCTCTTGCTGGAATTTCCCTTGTCCAATTGCCGCCACCGCGCGCTGATGGCTGCGAAGCGAGAACTGGTCCTGTTCCTCCCGCGTAATCTGATATTTTGCCGCCAGGTTTTCCGCGGTGAGCCCCATGTTCAAATAGGAATCAGGGTAATGGTCCATCAGGTAGGGATTGGGGGAGAAATGATATCCGCCCATGGGAATCATGCTCATGGTTTCTGTGCCCCCCGCAATGATCACTTCCGCGGAACCTGCCCTGATGCGTTCACAGGCCAGGGCAATCGCCTGGAGTCCGGAGGAACAGAAGCGATTGACGGTCATCGCTGAGACCGTCACGGGAAGGCCCGCGCGCAGCGACGCCACGCGAGCTACGTTGTTTCCTTGTTCGGCCTCCGGCATGGCGCACCCCAGAATGACGTCTTCCACTTCGGCAGGGTTGAGGGCCGGCACACGCTTCAGCGCTTCTGCGATCGCGGCTGCCGCCATCTCATCCGGCCGGGTGGAGCGCAAGATGCCGCGCGGCGCCTTACCCACCGCAGTGCGCACAGTGGAAACGATGACGGCTTCCTTCATGCTTTCCTCCCGATTCCAGACTCCAAGAATAGCGAGCTTATCCCCTCTGCCGGCGGGATTACGCTGTTAATTTCCCCACCCAACACGCCCGGAAAACGTAATTCACGGCAATTTGTCCTTTTCAAGCCTGCAATTTTCGGCAAAATCAGCTCCACTTAGCCGTAAATGTCCGATATTTCTATAGTCATTTTGTCATAGTTTTCTTTGTTTTCATACACATAACAGCTTCGAACGTCAAAAACTAACATCTTTTTTTCAGGGCTCTTCCCCGTATGTACCTTTTGTTTGTTTGAAATGTGACGAAATCGCCATGCTGGGCGGAGGTAGGAAACTTCCATCTTTGGCATGTGCACCACCCTTCATCGGAGGGCACGACCTTGCCTATTCAGAATGGACACATGACTAGCCTTTGTCAAGGAAAAAGAGTAATCTCGTGGGTTATCTTTACGCCCTTTGCCGCTTGGCGCCCTGGCGTGAAAGGCTTTTGTTCTCCCCCCAACAAAGGTCTCGCGCCCCCGTGCGGCCTGTCAAAAAAACGCTCACCCGCCCGGCGAGATTGGCCGATTAACGAAGCGGAGGAGTGTGGGGGGCACTGCGAGGGGGGGGCGCAGCGCGGCGGAGCCGCAACCAAATCATCGTGGGCGGACGAAGGAACCCCTCACCCGGCGGCGCATGGCCGCCGCCCTCTCCCCTTGGAGAGGGCAGTTTAACAATGTACCTTCTCCGAGGGGAGAAGGTGCTGAGGTACGAAGCGGATGAGGGGTCACTTCTCTCTACCTCTAACTTTCAACAAGGACTCAAAAACGTCTGCCAAAATAACAAGAATTTACGGCGTTGCAATATAGAGATGTCAAAAATAAAGGTCGGGGCCTGGAGTCTCGCCATTCCTGCGGCTCCCCGGACCCTCCGCCTTACTTCCCACCGGCCACATGCGCAGAGATGCCGCCAAAGAAGATTATTTGCGGACCCTCGGTATTCGATTATTGCGCATTCCCAACGCCATGGTGTTGGAACACCCGGGCGAGTTCGTGCGGACGATTGTTGGTGCCATGAAGTCGATAGCGGAGGAGTCAGGA
>CAYTMD010000253.1:0-8903 GCA_964438685.1 uncultured Acidobacteriota bacterium | reverse complement strand
GTGGAAACGGAGCGACGACCTCGCCGCCACCGCGCCTCTCCTCGACTCTACCCGCTTTGGACGCCGCCCTCACAAGCCGTGGTGAGAAATTCCGGCTAATTTCCCGCGTCGGGTGAGAAATGCCCGCCCGGCGAGGAGAATTCGACACGATTTTTCCTGCCGGTAGGAATCGCCAAGAAATCATACTAGGCTATGGATGCCATCATGCAGGGGGGAGACGTGCCCGGGTGGAATTGCGCAGCAGGAATGGCAGAGCCTCGGCCCCACCAGCGAGAGCAGTAACGGGTGGAGGCAGGCAAGGTCTTGAGTCGGGAAGGCGGGCAAAGTTGGGCGCTGAACCCATGATAGCAAGCAGGTTCGCGGCGGGGCTGAAAAATGCCAATTTGTCCTTGGAATCAGCCGGAGGCGGCCCGACACCGCAAGAAGCTAAAATGAAAATCAAGCCCGATAACCTATTGATAACAAAGGGCACCAAAAAGTGCTCCCAATAAGTTATTGAAAATAAGGGACGACGAAAAAAAAGATGTTAAAAATGAAGGTTGCTCCCAATAATATGTTGAAAACAAAGGGGCAAAAAAGTGCTCCCAATGAGTTTATGAAAACAAACGACTTACGATGTTTTCTGGATGAGTTATTGAAAGGAAAGATGTTAACCCGCAATTGCTGTTCGCGTCATGCGCAAGAAATTGGAAAGGTCGTATTGCGACTGGCGGGAGTATTTTCTAGCGTGCGAAGCCCGCTCGGACGCTTGCGGTTATTGCGAGGCGGCCATTTTAGGCGTCAGCAGGACATACGGAACATCGGTCGTAGAGAAGTCCGGTCGCAGAGAAGGATCTGCGAAGGGCGGCGCATGGTCGCCAACGACAACAAACACTGTGGGTCTTATCGTCCGCGTCAGGGCCAACTGCTGGACGGACTGGTGCACATTTCGCACCAACCGGAACCATGAGCACAGCGCCGTTGAACCTTGGAGCGCAGGTTGGGTCGTACAGACATCGTCGTCAGGCAGGTTCGGATGCGCGGGCACGGGAAGATGCGAATTGAGCGTCACCCAATAAATGAACTTGGGCCTGTCCGATTTCACGGAGAGGAGGGTGTCCCCGATCCATCCGGCAAGGGATGCATCGCACGTTCCAGGGAATGAATCGCCGCAATCGGGGAGTCCTAGCTTATCGAAATCCTGACCGAACCAGCTCTGATCGAAGCCGATGGTCCGATACCAGCGGTTTCGTTGAAACATCCGGCCAGAGTAGCCGTGAATCGAAAAACTCTTGTAGCCGCGTTTATGCAACAGGGCGGTAGGCAGCCATCCGCTTGCGCCGCTGAAGCCTGCCGAATGCCATACCCAATCCCCGACTGACAGAGTTCACGTGTTTCCCCTGGTACCGTCGCTCCGTTGAAGGGTGCAGTGCCGTAGGAAACGTCGTACTTGTCTCCGATGCGCTGATCGTCATAGACTGCGGTGAGTGCGTGGGAAAGATGGGTGTCGAGCGGAAGTCCCCACGATTCGACCAGGATGAGCACGACATCGGGAGATTTTACGGCAGATGGGCTGTCGAGGAAGGCAAGAGCATGGGAGGACGCTGAGAGCATCCCGTTTCCGTTCGGCTGGCGCGAAACCATGCCGATGTCGTGAAGATACGCCTTGTACCTTACAAGAGATAAAAGCGGGGCGCGTATCAAATGATAGGGAAAATACGCCACGTCAAGCCTCAAGCAAACGTACTGCCCTGCCTGTCCTGCAAAAAGCGCGCCGACAGTGAGAATGGCGATAAGAAGCAGAAAGCCTCCTACTGTCAAGAAACGCTCCTTCGTGTGGGGCCGGACGAGAGCCACCGCAGCGCAGATCAGAATGGCCAGCGCCAATCCGGCGAATATCTCCAATATCCGGAATAATGGCAGTTCAGGAAGAGAGGGAAGCACTGACAGCAGGTCTTTCAAGGAAATGAAGTAGGTCATGCAGAATGCCCTGGCGACGTCGGCGAGCAACTCGAGGAAGAGTAGAAAAAAGGTTGCCTTTCGCGGCAGAAAGACACTGAGTGCGCCAATCAACAGGCATTCCAGATTGATGTATCCCCCCGGCAACAACCCCAACCTGCGCGCAAGAAGCGCCAACGGGAGGCTTGGCACGAGCGTATAGACAAGTAACACCCAGTAGGCGCGCACTCGAGAGCCTGGAACAAATTCCATTCGCGTAGATATACCTTGGGATTGAATTTTCGCCGAGCTTGATGATCGCGAAGACTGGTAATATCCGAGATTGCCATTATCGATCTCCGGCCCGGTCGATAAAATACACGCTACCGGCCACCGAACGCAAGTTTCAATCGGGTTTGTTTCAATCTGGTTTGCACCGACTGCGGGCTCGGAAGGGTTCGACTTACGAGAAACCTCAAATTTAGACCGCTCTTCATACAGGTTGATGGGCCGAACCATCCTGACGACTCAGCTTTGCGTCGCGCGCTCTGCATTGGTGATTGCCCACAGCTAAACGTCAGCGGCCATCTTGTAAGTGGTGCGAGGGAGCAGTTCCGTCCTGATCCCGGGGCCTTAAATCATGAGTATGGTTTGTTCGGGGGTACCAGAGTTATTGGAGAATAAGCATAGACGAATCCTCGCGTGATCCCATCCGGGCTTCGATTCAAAAAGCGGTCAGTGGAGCGCAATCTTCCCGGGGCGGGTGTATATCAATTTGCCGCCCAGATAAGTTTGCTTCACCTCGATCTCCTTTACCTCGTCTGTCGGGCAAGTCAGGATGTCTTTATCCAGCACGATAAAATCAGCCAGCTTGCCTATTTCCAAGGACCCCTTCCGGTTTTCCTCGAAAGTCAAATAGGCATTGTTGATTGTATAGAACCGGATGGCTTGCTCGCGCGTAAGTCGTTGCTCAGGATGAAGGGTTTGATCGGTCCAGCGCGGTTGTCGGGTCAGGGTAATCCACATTCCGAGGAAGGGATTGTATTGGTTGATGGAACGGAAGCTCCCGATTTTCTGCATATGGTCCGATCCTCCCCCAACGGTAACACCTTGTTCGAAGAGGGTTCTATACGGTTGGAAATAGGTCATGCGCTCATCCCCAAACTGCTTGCGGAGGGTTGCGCCGTCGAGGTAGAGCCAATCGGGCTGCATGTTGGCCACGATGCCCAGCGCCTTCATCTTTTGAATGGTCCCTGCCGTCATGAAATTGGCGTGGGTAATGCACGGGCGCTTATCCTGGACGGGGAAGTCCTTATTAACGCGCTCGTAGGCTTCCACGATGGCCTGCACGGCCCCGTCACCCACCGAGTGGGCGGTGAACTGTAAGCCGTTCTCGAGTGCCAACCGCGCCAAGCGGTACAAGCGATCCGGCTCAATGTAGCGCATTCCGCGGTAACCCGGATCGATGATGGAATAGACTTCACTGATGCCCCAGGGCTGGAGCATGTAGGCGCTGCCGGTCAGCATGCCGCCGTCAAGGTAGGTCTTGATTCCCCGCAGCCAGAGCATGTCGTTATATGCGTGGAGCGGGTTTTGCGCCGCATTGTGGATACGGGCTTCGATCTTGTCGAAGGGGTCATTGGCCTCGACGTGCAATACCATGAAAGTCCGGCAAGTCAATTGTCCGCGTTCTTTGAGCTGGCGGAAGATTTCCATTTGGTCATCGTGGGTGTCCCCATCAACAATGCTTGTGAGGCCGACGGAGTTGTAATCGGCCAGCAGCATCCTGGTGCGCCGGATGAAATCCTCCTGAGTCGGCAGTTTTTCGGGGGATTGGATTTTGAGCAGACTCCGGCAGTTGCGCAGGATCCCCGAGGGTTCCCCGGTGCGTGCGTCGCGCTCGACCCGGCAAGGTACACCCTCCGGAACCTTGTAGTCTTTGTTGATTCCGTTCAACCTGAGCGCCAGGGTGTTCAGGACGGAGTCCGGTCCAGTGCTGAAGGCGACGGGATTTTTGGGGGCGGCCTCGTCCAGTTCCTGGCGCGTGGGATATCGCTGTTCCCTCAATCGAGTAATGAAGACCTGTGATAACGTGACCCATTGGCCCGCCTGCAGTGTGGCGGCCCGTCCCTTGAGGTATTTCAGGACATCCGCGATGGTTGTCATGTCGGGGACTGGATGATCAAACTCGTACATTGCCGACTCGACGGCGTGAAGGTGTGAATCGATCAACCCCGGAAGCACCGTCTTTCCCTGAAGGTCGACTCGCCGGGTACCCGGCCCCGCGAGAGCGAGGATTGTCTGGTTCGAACCTACCGCAACAATCCGGTCGCCTTTGATCGCCATGGCTTCAACGATCTTGAAATTCGTATCAACGGTAACAATCTTGCCGTGATGTACGATCAGGTCAGGCTTTGCGGTTTGGCCCCAGACAGTCGATAGAGCACTGGTGACCAGCATCAGAAAGCAGATCAGACGGTGCGTCGGCATGGTTATTCTCCTGCGGCAGTCTACCCCCAGACCGCGAGGAGATGCAATTCGTTGGATTTCCAGCGGCGGGTAGGCTGTTTGACGTTCCCATCCCTGAGTGGTAGCATCGCCCCATATGTGGCGCATGGAGTGGTAGCTATGCTCGGTCATTTCGTGGAAGGCGATGTAAGGCTGCCTGCTGTTGATCGCACCGCTGACTTGCTCGAACTGCTTGCTTCCTCGAGTACAGGGCTGACTCTTTCCGAGATTTGCCGAAGGACTCATATTCCCAAGAGCTCGGCCCATTATCTGGTCTACACGCTGCTGATGCGTGGATTCCTTCAACGCAACCTTGATGGTCATACCTATTCGCTGGGACCGCGATTGACCGCCTTGATGAATTCTGGAGATGCCGACCGGCAAGTGCAACTCGCCACCCGGTCCGCCTTGCGCGGGATCGCCCTGAAGGTAGGCGTGGCTGCCGTGGCCACCATCCTAAAGGGGGTGGAAGTGTGCCTTGTCGAGGTGGCCAATCCCCCGGGCAGAAAATCGGCTGGAAACTGGTGCGGCCGGCATATTGATTCCCACTGCACATCGCATGGGAAAGCCCAGCTTGCTTACCTGCCCGACAGCGAGTTGGACCTGTTGTTCCAACGACGCCCCCTGGCGCGGTTCACGCCCAAGACCATCTGCACCCTGCCTCTCTTAAAGCAACACCTGGCGGCCGTCAGAGCGGATGGATTCGCAATTAATGATGAAGAACATATTGCCGGTATCAGGGGTATCTCCGCTCCGGTCTTTGACCATCTTGGAAATGCTATTGCCGCCATGGGAGTAACCGGCACCACCACGGAATTGCCAAGAGATCGATTCCCCTCCATCATCCATCTGCTGCTATCGACCACCCGGGAAATCTCCCGGAGTTTCCTTGAATCAACGCCAATGAACGGATAGTCTGCTGAGCACTCTCCGGGTTATGAACTCCGGTCCTGCCGAATCTCCCCCTTTTCAAGTCCAAACTACAGGGACTCGTTCAAAGGGTTGAACGGAATTGACGCCGCTCCAATCTGCCATTACTTTGACAGTGTATGAATTGCTATCGAATGCTATGCATGTGTGCCGTGCCGGTTGCAGAATAGGGGCGGAGCACGGAATCCAGAGGGCCAATGATTATTGAAGGTAACATTCCTGCGAGGGGATGGGCGCGAATCAGGATTGAGAGCGGCCTGATTCAGTCAGTCGAGGTGGTCGGTCCCACCGCGGACTCTCAACCGTTTGTTGCTCCCGGTCTGATCGACATTCAAGTGAATGGATTCGCGGGTGTGGATTTCTCGGAACCTGAACTTACGATAGAAAGAGTCTTGGCGGTTCTGCCCCGGATCTGGAAGACGGGGGTCGCGTCGTTTTGCCCCACGCTCGTTACCAATACCCATGAGGGCCTGAAGCGAAATTTCCGTATCCTCGCGGCGGCCTTCCGCCTCAATCCGCAATTTGCCCGGTCGGTTCCCTGTTTTCATCTTGAGGGCCCGTATATCTCGCCTGAGGGGGCACGCGGCGCGCACAACGCTCAATATATGCGATGGCCGAATTGGGGCGAATTTCAAGAACTACAGGAGGCGGCGGAAGGGCACATCGGCATCGTCACCCTGGCTCCGGAGTTGCCTGGTGCAATGGATTTCATCCGACGCCTGTGCGCATCGGGCGTGCTCGTGGCTGTCGGCCACACGGATGCAAGCGCGGAACAGATTCACCAGGCGGTGGAGGCCGGCGCGCGGTTGAGCACCCATCTGGGGAATGGCTGCCCGGAAATGATGCACCGCCACCAAAGCCCCTTGTGGGCGCAGATTGCGATGCCAGAGCTGAACGCCAGCATCATCTGCGATGGTTTTCATCTGCCTCCCGATCTGGTCAACGTCATTCTTCTCGCCAAGACCATTGGCCGTTGTATCTTGATCACCGACGCCGTCTCGCCCGCTACGATGCCGCCGGGCCGCTACCGGACTTTGAATACCGAAGTCGAACTCTTACCAAACAACAAGGTGGTGGCTGCCGGAGGGAAGATGCTGGCAGGGTCGGCGGCCAGTCTCAATCACGTTGTCGAGGTCTTTCTGCGGTATACAGGCGTACCGCTGGTGGACGCTCTGGCGGCGGCCACGGTCAATCCCGCCCGCCTGCTCGGGGCGGATGGATTGTGCTCGTGCATTGCCGAAGGGCAGCCCGCCAATCTTTTCATGTTTCGACCGGGGTCTCCTGACCTCGGCATTACCGGCGTGTATTTGGGTGGAGAGAAGGTTTTTTGCGCCCAGCCGTAGCAGTAAGGATCGCCATAAATGGCAAACGGCACTTTGGACATCGTGGTGGACGATGATATCCGCACCAATTCTGAATGGAAGAGGGCGATTATGACGAAACGATGGATTGTCGGCGTAAGCATGACTGCCTGTTTTCTATTGACCTGTTCTTATACCCTTGCCGGAACACCCACGCAGCAGGCCAATCCGTTTTGCAGTGACGCGGGGTGTACTGAAAGCAAGGCCTTGCTGAAGCAGACGTGCGACTACATTGTGACGAACAAGGCCACCGTACCCACGATTTATGTCGGTGGCTATTACATGCGGACGTTGGTGGATGGGTACGAAATTCTGGGTGACCATCGCTACCTGGACACGGCCCTTACCTACAGCGACTACCTGCTGACCAAGCAAATGTCCAACGGTTTCTGGCCCACGGGATACGGAGCGGTGTATCTCGCAGATACGGGCAGCGCCCTGGGGCTCTTCATTTCGCTTTACAAGCACGCCGGCCCGGAGCGGCAGAAGAAATTCCTCGATGCCATTCTGCACTACGCCAATTCGATAGAGAAGAACGGCATGATTAATCCCAATGGTGCTTTCGGGACGGGCTGGGGGCATGTCGAAGGCGACACGATGACCAAGCCTATCCCCGACCAGTACACACTGTCTTCAGCGCTGACCGGCGGGGAGATTTTTACCTGGCTTTATCACATCACTGGCAAGAATGAGTATCGTGAAACCGCTTATAAGGCGCTAAAGTGGGTTCTCAGCACCATGCGCCAGGATGGCAACATTCCTTACATCCTCGCTTGGGAGAAAGCCGACTGGGACAAGCGCGGCGACCCGAAGAATGATTATGAACTCTGGGTGGACATGACCTATGGGACGGCGGGATACGTGGGCGAGGGCATCCTGGCTTTCGATTTGCACTGCGACCAACCCGAATGGCGCGCCTGGATTGAAAAGGCCGTGCAGCCCAACATTGAGTTTCTCCTGAAGACTCAACTACCGGACGGCACGTGGTCAAAATTGGCACAGACCAGTTGGGACCGGACGCGCTCACCGGGCGTCATCGACTACCTGATATGGTACTACGGGCATGTCAATCGCGACCCGCGCGTCGCCAAGGCGGTGCAGCGATTTGATGCATTCATTCTGGATGGCGAGAAGGCCAAATCGTTCGGTCTGCTGAATCGCGGGGCGGAAGGTGGGGTGAAAGCAAGCTCCTTCAATACCGCCACCAGCCTTACGGGACGCGCTCTTGCGGATATTCTTTCGCCGGACGTTGACTCGAAATGGTAATGGAAAAGGATGGGGGGGCACACTATGGGACTACCGGTCGAGGAAAAGAAGAGCATTTGCGCCAAGTATCGAAGTCTCTTGCTTGACGGCATTGTGCCATTCTGGCTTGAGCGGGGCATCGATCGCGAGTACGGAGGCGTGCTCTCCTGCATGAGCGATGATGGCAAGGTGCTGAGCGGCGACAAATTCATCTGGTCGCAGGCCCGATCGGTCTGGACGTTCTCGGCACTTTACAACCGCATTGAGCCCCGGCCCGAGTTTCTTGCCGCGGCAAAGAACTCCGTCCGTTTTCTGTTGGCCCATGGACGCGACGACCGAGGGCGCTGGGTTTATCACACGGACCGCGAAGGCCGCGTGCTGGAAGGCGCCACCAGCATCTACGCAGATTGCTTCGCGATTTACGGGCTCAGCGAATACTACCGCGCCACACGTGATGAGCAGGCCCTGTCGGTGGCGCGTCAGTCGTTTGACCGGGTGGTAAGCCGCATCGAAGAGCCCGATTTCAATGAAACGGTGCCATATCCCATGCCGCCGGAATGGAAGAATCACGGCGTACCCATGATCATGACCGAAACCACTCATGAGCTGGCGCGAACCCTGGGGGACGACAAGCTGGAAGATCTTGCTGCCCAATATGCGAATCGGATCATGACGCATTTCGTTAAGCCGGATCGCAAGGTCCTGTTGGAATTCCTGACCCGCGATTATCAGGAACTGCCACCCCCGGCGGGGACGTTCGTAATGCCGGGGCACGCCATCGAGTCAATGTGGTTTGTGTTGCACGTGGCCCGGCAGCGCGGTGACCAGGATTTAATCCAACGCGCGGTGGAGGTTATCCGCTGGCATCTTGAATATGCATGGGACGAGGAGTTCGGGGGCCTGCTCTTGTCGCGCGATATCAAGGGGGGCGAGCCGTTTTTA
>CAYTMD010000252.1:0-8921 GCA_964438685.1 uncultured Acidobacteriota bacterium | reverse complement strand
CCACTAACGTGTGGCTTGCTCCAAGTCACAGTCTATTCAATCCGGCCCCCGCCGGTGGCTGAGCTGCCTTCCGCCTACTGCTTACTGCCTACCGCTTTCTGGCCTTCTGCCTACTGTCCCCCGGCCCACCTGTGATATTCTGCCTCGCTGCCTATTTTTCCCAGGCGCTGCGATATCGCGGCATATTGGCTATCCCTGCTCTGGAGGAATCTTAACCAGCCATGAAATTGCATCACGTCATAGAAGCTCAACAATTCAATTTGGAATCACTTCTTCACCTCTTTGACACCGCCAAGTATATGGAACAAGTCGTGGCCCACGGAGGCACGACGGAATTTCAGAAGCGCATTATGGCGGCGCTATTCTACGAACCCTCTACCCGTACGCGGTTCTCATTTGAAACCGCCATGCACCGGCTGGGAGGTCGGGTGATTTCCACGGAAAATGCCGCCGAATTCTCCTCCGTGGCCAAGGGTGAAACCCTGGAAGACACGGTCCAAATCCTCAACGGCTACGCGGATGTGATTGTAATCCGCCATTATGAAGTTGGAGCTGCCAAGCGTGCCTCCGCCATTTCCAGAGTTCCCATCATCAATGCCGGTGACGGCGCCGGTCAGCACCCCACCCAGGCCCTGCTTGACCTTTACACGATTCGCAAGGAAATCGGTTCCATCGACGGCCTGAAGATCGCCATGGTGGGAGACCTGGCGCAAGGCCGCACGGTTCGTTCGCTCACCTACCTGCTGAGCAAGTACCAGGACATCAAGATCTACTTTGTCGCGCCCACGCTGCTGAAGATGAAGGAAGACATTCTGGAACACCTGCGCGAACGCAATATCTGGTACGTGGAGGAGACCGACCTGGATAAGGTCCTGCCGGAAGTCGATGTGGTCTACCAGACGCGCATCCAGAAGGAGCGCTTTGGCGACCGCATTTCCGACTACGAAAAATGCCGCGGCGTTTATGTGATCAATAGCCATACGCTGGGTTTGATGAAGGAAAAAGCTATTGTCATGCACCCCCTGCCGCGGCTGGATGAAATCAGCATGGAAGTTGACAAGGATCCCCGCGCCGCCTACTTCCGCCAGGCCCAGAACGGCCTGTACGTGCGCATGGCTCTGCTGTCGATGGTGTTTTCGTAGAACGTGGTGAACTGGTAGAGCAATGCGGCCTGCAGGCGTAAACAAAACATGTAGGGGACGGCAGCACTGGCCCACAGGTGGCCGCTTGACCCCACATGCCGCCGCCCTGGAATCTCTCACCCAGCGTCTTTCCAGTGACGGGTTTACATGCTCGGTACCTCGGTACTAGTACTCTAGTGGGATTGCGTGCACCCCGGTTATTGTTCAGTATGATGGTGGAAGAGTGAATCCCAATTCTAAGGAAATAAACGCGAAAGGTTGACCCCATGCTTATTGGAACGACATTACGCTCTCTTCGCGAGGAGAGAGGACTGTCACAAGGTGATATTGAGAAGAGTACCGGCCTGCTGCGGTGCTATATTTCACGGATCGAAAACGGGCACACCATCCCATCGCTCGAGACTTTGGAGCGGTTTTCGGCCGCGCTGGATGTTCCCTTGTACCGGCTATTTTTCTCAGGTGAAGGCGAGCCTCCCACGCCTAATCTGATTCGGCGCAAGAGTCTGGATGAGCTGGCTGAGGAGCCGGGGAAGGCTGGCGAAGAAGCGCGCTTTCTACTGCAGTTCAAGAAGGTACTGACCAAACTGGGCGAACCTGACCGCGATGTCGTGTTGACTCTGGCAAGGAAACTGGCGACCCGCTAAACCTCACTTCTCGCGCTCGTTCCTTACAGCATGAGGGGGCTATCCGCCGTGGCGGGAAGGCCCCCTTTGCGGGTAGATCTTAGGCCAGCCTATTTGGCGGGAACCAGGATGACGTTTTCCTCGGGTTCTTTGCCGGTGGCTTTCTCCGGAACTTTACCGGAAAGGGCACGCAGGTAGTTCACCAGGTTCCATCGGCGTTCATCGGTCATGCGGCCCGCTTGCGACGGCATGGGATCCCGGCCGGTACCGATGATACTAAAGAGCTCTCCGTCGGTGCGATCCTTGAGCGTATCCGGCTTGGTTAAATCCGGCAGAGTGAGTTTCATCTCGGTTGCCACTTCACCCTTACCATCGCCCTTATCCCCATGACAAAGTGCGCATTGGGTCATGAAGATCTTCTTGCCGCGGTCAGTGGAAACTTCGGTGAATTTAACCGGGTTCTTACGCGCTTTGTCCTCGGCTGAAATCGCCGCTGGATGAGGCGCCTCTGGCACTGCGGGTGTCGCGACGCCGGTGGGTGGCGGAGGCGTCGTTTCCTTCTTTTCCTGGGCCCACAAGCCACCTGTTGCCAAAACCAGCATTAGAATCAACGTCTTTGAAGACATAGCATCCCTCGGGCGGTCATCCATCCTGCGCCGCAATCAACTCAATTGGGAGAATGTCGCGGTGCTTTTGAACCACCCCGTTACCAAGAGAGCAATTTCATTACCCTATTTGACTTAGGTCACACTTAGACAGGGACAAAATGGCTGTGATTGGCAGGCTAAATGGATATTTCTTCAATACTATCAACGACTAGCTTGAGCGAAGTGCGTCCTTTTGCCCAAGGCTGGCTTGAATTGGCCACGTGGCGGGGTAAACCCGCCGCTACGGACCGGGGCGGGTTAAACCCACCATCACGGACCCGACTTTCGCGGTGAGTATTGGCCATCCATTAAACCTAGCCGTGACCGGCGACGTAAAGCAGCAGCGCGAGGATGGCCAGGGGAATCAGACCCATGAGCACGTAGGGGAAAACGCCGCGCTTTTCCTGGGCATGCTGATTGTTCAGCGCCCGGCGGTCAGCGCTGGAGCCCACAACGACCTGCTCCTGATGCTGCAGTACCCAAGCCAGTTCGCGAGCGTCACGATAGCGGTTCAGGGGATCGCGTTCCAGCGCTCGCAGCGTGATTTCCTCCAGAGCGGGCGGGATTTCTGCAGCAATCTTCCGTGGTGGCGGGGGGTCGGAATGCGTTTTGGCATTAAGGATCAGGAAAGGGTCTGACCCGCAGAACGGTGTTTCACCCGCCAGCATTTCATACAAAATGACCCCTACAGAGTAGATGTCGCTTCGCGCATCACCGCGCTTGCCCTTGATCTGTTCGGGCGAAATGTACTCCGGCGTTCCCTGGGTTTTGGAAAGCTTGCCGAAGGTCAATCGCCGCGCCCCGGCTTTGGAGGCGATACCGAAATCGATCAGCTTGATGCGGTCGTCCACATCGACCATGATGTTCTCGGGCTTCAGGTCGCGATGCACGACTCCCTGCCCGTGAATGTAATCCAGCGCATCGCAGATTTGCAGAATCATGCGAACCGCGCGTTCCGGAGAGAGCTTTCCGCTCTCGTTGATGACCTGCCGCAGCAGGCGCCCTTCCACCCATTCCAATACCATGTAAAGCCGGCTGCGGTTTTCTTCGGCATAGACCTTGATGATCCCGGGATGGCTCAGCGTGGTGCCAATCGCTTCCTCGCGCTGAAAGCGGTCGAAGAAGACGGGGTCGCTTTCCATCTCGAAGTGCGGGAGCTTGATGGCCACGGTGCGGTCTGTGGTCATGTCGGTGGCACGATAAATGGTGGCCATGCCGCTGGTGGCTACCATACTGTCAATCCGGTAGTGGTCCAGCATCATGCCCGCACGAAGAGGAACCAGTTGTGTTGGGTAAGCGCCCATGCCCGTCTATCTTATGGTCCGAGCCATAAATATTTCATAAATTTCCCCGTAAGATTCTATAAAAGGCGACGGAGACGATTTCGCCATGCCCTGCTTGATCACACCACCCACCGAAGCCTGCCAGGCGCTCACATGTCGGTGCGCGGGTGAAGGTGCTTTCGCACGTACCAGCAGGGAGTGAACCCCATGTGGGGAAACAGTGAGTTTACGCAGGTCACATTTTGGGGATCGAGAAAGTACAAATCTGATTTACCGCTCTTCAAGCCCACGTTGTAATAGGGCCGGACTTTAACCGTACCGTAAGCGGCGCGCCCTCGCGGAATCGGGATGCGCACCGAGGCGTAGTCCCCCGCATACACAAGGGCCAGCAGCCCCACAACGATCATGGTAATTCGCCAGACTGATCTCATGTGCTAGTTCCTGTCCAGAAGTATTTCCGGCGTTCACAACGCACCGCGCGGACTTGCCGCGTTAGGGTTGGCGCGGCCACGTGCTTCACTGCCATACACGATATTACCCCAATACTCCCGCGTGCCGCATCGTCCGCGCAACCTCCTTACACTGATTGCGCCCAAGACTCGTTGCCTTACACCACTTCGCCATGCGGAGGATACCATTTCGTGCATCGACCACGCTCGCCCCTGCCCTGCCGTTTCCCTTAATTTCCCATCATTCACATTCAATAAGCGTTTATGCGGATTCCCCGCGCCCGGGCGTTTGGCAGAGCGCTTGCATGAACTCAGCCCGAGGTTAATTGAAAACCAATGAGGGAGGTTCTGATGAAACGCATCAACACACTTCTTGTGCTTGCGCTGGCTATGCTTACTTTGGGTTTTGCCGGCAACGCCCAGGCCCAACGTTGGGATTGGGACAATGATAATTCGGTTGCGCAATTCCGCAGTTTCGACGCATTTATGAACCAACACCCGTGGATCGCCAAGAAGCTTTGGGAGCGGCCCCAACGCGTGAATGACCGCGATTTTGTGAAAGACAACAAAGAGCTGAAACAATGGCTCGAAGACCATCCGGCCGCGGCTGTGGCTTTTCATGATGACCCCGCCGGGTTCATGGAGCGGGAAAGCCACTTCCAGCGGTATGGTGGTGACTTTGCCGCCGACGCAGGGCGCGGTGAACTGGCCCGTTTCGATTGGTTCCTGGATGGCCATCGGGATATCCGCCGCGACTTGATGCGAAGGCCGGAGCTGATCGACAACTATGAGTACCTCGATCACCACCGCGACCTGCGAGAGTTCCTGCGCCACCATCCGGGCCTGCGGGCCGAATTGCAGGAACGCCCCAGGGAATTCATGGAGCGCGAAGGCCGCTACTAGCCCCTTATGGAATCGTGACTGCACTCGCACCGCCCAAGCGCGCCCCGGCATTGCCAACGGCCCCGCGCTTGGGTGGTCAACCTTTTGTCCGAACCGGGTAAGCACTCCGCAGCATTTTGGTCGGATCGTTGATGACATTTATTCTCATCTATTGTTTTCATCAACATACCCGGATGCACCTTCATTTTGCACGAAATTCTTCGCGCCAGCCGACACGACCGGCCCCCCAGCCCCCAGAACCTAGCCCCCGGCCCCTGCTTTCTCTGTGCCATGGCCTAGTATATAACGGCTATTAGACTTGTCAATTGTAAATTGACATTAGAGGCTACACAAAGGTGATGAGGGCAGGACGTCAGGTTTGAGGGGACCGGCGGGAATGATCGCCTCCCCGGCTGAGGGGACGTTACGATCGACGCCGCGACCCTGAATACGCGGTTGGATTATCTTCAATCTTGAATTTTGAATCTTCAATCGCCCCGCGAAACCCGCACGAAGAATCGTAGCGCGGACCGCCGTCTTTGCGGTCCGCGCTGCGCGCTACCTGCTTTAGTATGATTCGCGCCAGACCGCAAGGCTGGGCGCGCTTTGTGCCAGCGTACGAAACATGGTATTTTGGCGGCCATGCCCACCGATGGATCGAAGCCTGTAGTGGTGATTGCTCTGGCGGCCATCTTCGCAACGGTTCTTTTCCCGCCCCTGGCGTGGACAGATTCGTCGAGCCTTCGCCAGGAATTTCTGAAACGATTGGTCGCGGCTGCGATCGAACGGACCCACCACACGGTGCGCTATGATCCCTCCTATGTCGGGATTCCTTACCCCGGCGGAGACGTGCCGGCTGACACCGGCGTCTGTACGGACGAGGTGATTCGCGCCTACCGCGCCGTTGGAGTGGACCTGCAAAAAGAGGTCCATGAAGATATGAAACACAATTTTTCCGCCTACTCGCGGGCGGGAAGTACACGCGCCACCCGTCCGGATGCGAACATTGACCACCGGCGTGTGCCGGTTCTGATGGTGTTCTTCGCGCGCCACGGAGAAGTGCTGAAGATTACGAATCGGACGGAGGATTACGCTCCCGGCGATTTAGTCATGTGGGACCTCGGTGGAAATATGACGCACATCGGGATAGTTGTGGACCAAAGGTCGGAGGCAAGCGGACGCTATAGGGTCGTCCACAATATCGGGCTGGGCCCCAGGATGGAAGATGTTTTGTTCGACTGGAAGATCATTGGGCATTATCGCTACTTCGGGCCGCAGCGAAAGGAGTGAGGGACGTGAGGGGTATCCGAGCTGCGACATTTTTCCTTCCAACCAACTCCGTGGAACAATCATCCCACGCGCGAGGTCTATGTTTCCAGAAAGGCAACGTGTGACATGCGAATATCACGGGGGAAATTCCACCTTTTATCTTTGCTGGCCGCAGTCCTGTTGATGGTTTCACCTGTCGTTTGCTTTTCGCAAAACCTACCAAAAAGTCTCGACCAGAGTAAGCTTGACGCCCTACCGCCGCCCAAGCCCCTGGCGCACAGTTGCACGGCGGGGGACCTCGACGCGAGCATTCAGGCGGCGGAGGGCCCGAACGCTCTGTACACGCTCGCTATAAACTATCGCAATATCTCGGGACACGACTGCCGTCTCGCGCAGTCGAGTGGGCCAGGCGTAAACCCGTGGACCTTTCCAAATGGCAAACCTTTTCAATTATGCCACGATTGCCTGGAGCCAACCCGGGAGCGCGGTCGCCCCACCTTCGCATCGCTCGTTCTGAAGAAGGATGAAACTGCGCACCAGGCTTTTAGTTGGATAACTAAGCCGGCGGACAACGATACTCCGTGCCTCCAACTCGAGGCGATGGGCATGTCGATTGGCCAGGGGCCACAGCAGCCGTACTCACTTTTTCGCTGTCCTGCCCTTCTGAAAAGAGTCTGCTCGCCCGTGCAGTTTGGGGGATTTGCCACCGGACCTTTTAGAGAGAATTCACTTCCGGTTGGAATCGAGATGCCGAGTCTTGAGCTCTTCCAGGACTCCAAACCGTACTATCCCGGCCAAAAATTCGATCTCGAAGGTCGTGCGAGCGAGCCAGCGGCTTTACTGCCTTCTAGCCCGCAGACTTGCCCCGTGATGCTACAACGCGTGAAAAATCCAAATGGAGACACCCAGTGGGACCAGCTCAGCTATAAATGGTGCACACCGGATCAAATTGTTGGCCAAGGGCCGGGTGGACAGATCGGCCTTAAATTCGACGCGCCCCAATCCGCATGGGGAAATCATTCCGTTTCGCTGATTCAAGTGCTCCCAGCCGGTGAAAACGGAGACGTCGCGATGGCGGAATCCAACAGCATTCATCTCAATACCATCGATACCACCACTATGCCACGCCACTGGGGACCATCGGTGAAGGGTATAGCCGTGGACGTCACTCTGGACAAGCAGACTTTCGCGCTTGGCGAAGATATCCCGTTGCACATCGCGCTCGAAAACTTCTCCGCGGATGTTCCTGTGGTGGGCATGACGCCGCTCTGGGATCCTGGCATGGTGGTCACGATTCAGGTGCGTGACGCGTGCCAGAATCCAATCAAGAGCTCTGGGAGAAGGTTCTATATGGGGCATGGGCGTTGGCTGTCCTACAGGAGGGGAGTTGTAGTGCCCATGGAAGAAACGCTGAAGGATGAGGGACTGTTGCCGGCGGAGCCGGGAACTTACACCGTGACGGTGACTTGGTCCCCGCACACTTGCACGGGTCCCGACTGCGGCCAGAGCGGGGGGGTGAGAGGACAACCTTACGCGACGGTTCAAGACTCGGAATCATTCGAGGTCTTTGATAGCAACCACCCTCAGGGAACCAGCCAAGGCGGCCCGGGGGTGCGTTGTTTACCTCCAGGCTTTGTGCAGGTCAAGACCTCCCTCGGGCCATATACCGCGCTGCTGGACCATGCGACTGGAATACAGTGGTTGCATCTTGATCTGACTGCCAGTCAGTCTTACAGCCAAGTTAAGAACATGCTTGCGATGGGAGGAAGGTTCGAGGGATGGCGGTACGCAACCCCTGCGGAATTACGTCAGTTCTTTGCCGATTTTGACGGTTCCCCCGACGGCTATTCAACAGATCGTGAAATCGTGCCCCTACTATTTAAGGCGTTAGGCGGACCGCTGGGAACCTTTGGGAACCCGTCCACTGGCCCACACCGCGAGTGTATGCTGGGTCTGCTCGACATACCTTTCGGGCTGGGACACGCCAACTACGGGTATGTCGCGGAAGACAGTACGTCCGGACCCGTTATCGACCCCAAATTGCAGGGTTCTTCGCGTGACGATGGCGCCCCATACTATATCGGGAGCTACCTGGTCCGCCTCGGTCAGTAGACTCCGCATCGTACGGGATGAATTCGCTCTTGAAATTCATGAGCTTTGTAGCGCTACCTGTTCTTTAGGCCCGCGGTTCGTCCCCCCCAGTTGAAAACTAAAAGCCGCGGACCTACAAAACGGGTCCGGGGTTGGCGCAGACACCTGTCGTTGGGTGTCTGCGATCCCGAAGGGACCTGCGACGCATCCGAAAACGCAGACATTGAAAACCATGTCTGCGCCAGCCCGCATTTGAGTTATAAACACTTCATGCGAAACCTTTCATTGGCTTTTCTCGGCTTGGTCCTATCGGCTTGCTGCGCGGGCGCGCAGAGTCCAGCGGATACAGATCTCGGGCACGAAGTTCACGTCCGTCCCTTAACAGAGCATACGTGGCTGGTGAGTTCGGTGAGCAAATTCGAGTCATTTGGCGACATCCAGTCGAATGCCGTGCTCGTCGTTGGCCCGCGAAAGTCGGTGTTACTGATTCGGCCCTAAACGGATGTAACGTTTTCGGGTGTTGATGCATCTAATA
>CAYTMD010000251.1:0-8978 GCA_964438685.1 uncultured Acidobacteriota bacterium | reverse complement strand
TGGTCATGGTGGAAAACATCATCCGGCACCTGAGCCATGCCCGGCGCCAGACCTCGAACGGAGTCCATAAGACCACGGCGGAAATGATCCGTGAGGCGTGCCATGAAGTGCAGCGGCCGGTATTCTATGCCATCGCCATCATCATCACCGCCTATTTGCCCATCTTCACGTTGCAGCGAGTGGAGGGCAGGCTCTTCCGGCCCATGGCTTGGACGGTGGCCTTCGCCCTGTTGGGCGCCATGACCTTTTCAATTTTGATTGCCCCGGTCCTGGCCAGTACCTTCTTCCGCAAGGGGGTCTTTGAACGGCGGAACCTGGTGATGGAATACTTGATCGATCTGTACCGCCGGCGGCTGCGCTGGGCCATCCAGCATCGTTGGGTTGTCGTCGGCGTGGCCCTGGTTGCCCTGGCGGGAACGGTTTATTTGGGCTTTGGCGGCGTCATTGGAGCGGAGTTCCTTCCACACCTTGACGAAGGGGCCATCTGGGCGCGTGGCACCCTTGCGAACAGTACGAGCCTTACGGAAGGCGAGAAATTCACCAACAACTGCCGCTACGTCTTCGCCTCGTTTCCGGAAGTGACCAAGGTCGTGTCACAGGTTGGTAGGCCTGACGACGGCACGGACACCGGGGGATTCGGCAATACCGAGTACTTCATTGACTTGAAACCGCACGACCAATGGCGACCGGTATTCCATAAGGATAAAAATGAGCTGATCGCCGCCATGAATCGAGCCGTAGAGAAATACCCTGGGGCGATCTGGAACTTCTCCCAACCCATCGAGGACAACGTGGGAGAGACGATGACCGGCACCAAGGGGTCTCTGGCGCTCAAGATCTTTGGGGACGACCTGAAGCTTCTGGAGCAGAAAGGCGAAGAAGTTGCTGCCGTCCTTTCGGCCATTCCGGGCATGCATGACGTGAAACTGCTGCGCGATTTCGGCCAGCCGAATCTCAACTTAACGATTGACCGCCGCATGGCGGCGCGCTTCGGCATCAACGTGGCGGACATCCAGGACGCGGTCCAGACGGCCGTGGGCGGTAATGCCGTGAGCCAGGTCCTGCAGGGCGAGGCGCGCTACGACGTGGTGGTGCGCTACCAGGAACCCTACCGGAATACCCGGCAGGCCATCGAGAACGTTCGGCTGCTGTCCCCCAGCGGTGAGCGGGTTTCCTTGGCGCAATTAACCAAGGTTGACGTCAAGGACGGAGCGTACGACATCTACCGCGAAGGCAACAGCCGCTACTGCGCGGTTACCTTCAATGTCCGGGGCCGGGACCTGGGAACCACGGTGGAAGACGCGATCAGGCAGATTGGCCAGAAAGTGAAATTGCCGCCCGGTTATAGCATCGGATGGTCGGGCGAGTACGAAAGCGAACAGCGGGCGGAAAAACGCCTGGCGGTCATCGTTCCGCTGACCATCCTGGTCATCTTCATTATTCTCTACTCCATGTTTCGTTCCTATAAATGGGCGTTGCTCATTCTGCTCAACGTGGGCCTGGCGCGAGTGGGAGGCTTCCTGGCTCTGGTGCTTACCGGGACCTACCTCAGCGTGTCGTCGGGGGTCGGCATGCTGGCGCTATTTGGTGTCTCGGTGCAAACGGGCGTCATTATGCTCGAATACATCAACCAACTCCGGGCACGCGGCTACACCATCGTGGAGTCCGCCGTTGAGGGGGCGGTGCTCCGGCTTCGCCCCATCATGATGACCATGCTGGTGGCGACTCTGGGGCTGCTGCCGGCAGCGCTGTCGCACGATATCGGATCCGACTCGCAGCGCCCCTTTGCGATCGTCATTGTGGGAGGCCTGATTGCCGACCTTGCCTTGAGCATCGTGATCCTGCCGACGTTTTACGTTTGGGTCGCAAAAGACACGGACAAGCTTCCGGAGCCGGAGGAATCGAGTGCGAGATAAACTTGTTGAATCCTGTCGATGGAGTAGCGGGTTTTAGCCGGGCACCGAGGTTTCTGTGTTTTTGCCAAGCGACAGGATGCTGGAAACCACCCCGGCGCGAGCGCGCCCTCCCCTCCTGATTCAGGAGGGGAGTCACGAAAAAGCTCCCCTCCTCAGATGAGGAGGGGCGGCGCGTAAGCGGCGGGGGTGGTGCTGAACACGAGATGTAGAAGCGCGGGCGCCGGGCTTTTGCCCGGCATGTGCCGTCCTAAAGGGCGGCGCTCCGAGTCCCCGTATTTCCGGCGCACTAGACTAGGTGGCGGCGTGGAGCGGGCAGTCCAGGGAAAGAGCACCCATCATTCCCCGGCATTTTTTGAACCGTCGCAGATGGCGCATATAGAGTTTGTAAGCTCGTGAGGAGACCATGTTACATTTCAGGAAGCTGCTCGTTCTCCTGGCAATACCCCTTATCCCTGCGGCGTCCTTTTGCCAGCAGGCGCTGACGTGGGAGCAAGTTCGGGAAAGATTCGAGACGGCTAACCCGACCCTGAAAGCCGCTCAAATTAACATCGAGGAGTCGCGGGCCAATGAAATCACGGCCTACCTCCGCCCCAATCCCACTTTCAATTTCTCATCGGATGGGACGCAACTTGTTCCCCACGATGGCGTATGGCAACCGTTCCTCGGCACTCAGTATGTTCCGGGCGTTAGCTACCTGCATGAAAGGCGGCACAAGCGGGAATTGCGGCAGGAAAGCGCCCAAAAAGCGACCGATATCGCGACGTCGCAGTTCAAGGATCAGGACAGGACGCTCCTTTCCACTCTGCGGGGCGCGTTCGTGCTGACGCTCCAACAGAAGGCGATCCTGGAACTGGCGAAAGCTGACCTTGATTACTACGACAAGGTCCTCACGATCAGCCGGGAGCGATTCCGCGTGGGTGGCCTTGCGAGAGTGGATCTCGACCGCCTGGAGCTTCAACGGGTGCAGTACGAGTCGGACGTGGAAAGCGCCAAGGTGGCCCTGGAAGACGCGAAAATACAGGTCCTGACGCTGCTGAACGATCGCACTCCGGCGGACCACTTTGATGTCATGGGACCTTTTGATTCCTCGGACCAGCTTCCGTCGCGCGACGAGCTTCACCGCGTGGCGCTCGATATCCGTCCGGACCTTAAGGCGGCGAACCAGGCCGTGGATAAAGCGAAGACCGACCACAACCTCGCGGTTGCCAATGGATCCACCGATCCCACCTTCACTGTTTGGTATTCCTATAATCCCTCCTTCAATAATCCTAATGACAAACATACCGTCGGCGCCAGCGTGAACATCCCCCTCCGCATCTTCGACCGGAACCAGGGGGAAAAACTGCGCACTCAGTTGGATATCGGCCTCAACGAACGGCAGCGCGACGCCGCTGAGGCCCAGGTGTTCAGCGATGTGGACACCGCTTACGCCAACGTGATGAGCAACATCAACCTGCTGCGGCCCTACAAAGCGAAATATCTCGCCCAGGCCGTCCGGGTGCGTGACACCGTGACCTACGCTTATCAGCGCGGGGGAGCATCTTTGCTTGATTTCCTCAACGCCGAGAGCGACTATCGGACCGTTCAGGTGAACTATTTGACCCTGATCGGTGCTTATCTGACTGCCGTGGCTCAGTTGAATCAGGCGGTGGGCCGGGAGGCGGTTCCATGAAACGGATAAAGCCGTCGACAGCCGGAAGGCGCGCGCCAAAGGAGACGACCAGGTGAAGAAATTTGAGGTGCGGGGCTGGTTTGAAGATACCGGGATTGTCGCCGCAGTCCGTGTCAACTCGGCCGAGGACGCCATTTTTGCCGCGCAATCGGTCGCGGCCGGAGGGGTCGTGGTGGTCGAAATTCCCCTGACCGTGCCCCAGGCGATCAAGGTCATCAACCAGTTGGCCAAAACCGTTCCCGGTATTGTTGTGGGGGCGGGTGGATTGACGAATGCCACCACTGCGCAGTCGTGCCTTGACGCCGGCGCCCAGTTCCTGACCTGCGATGGCCTGCAACCCGCCGTGGTTGAGTTTGCCTCGAAGCAGGATGTGGTGGTATTCCCCGGCGCGCTGACACCGACGGAAGTCATCAACGCGTGGGAAGCGAACTCCGATTTCGTGAAGGTGGTGCCCTGCGCTCACATCGGCGGTGAAGCTTACATTGGGTCCCTGCATCGAATGTTTCCGCAGATTCCGCTAATAGCCTCCGGCGGCGTCAATCAATACAATGCTTCCAATTTCATCCTGGCGGGGGCCGTCGCCCTGGGTGTCGGACGGGAATTGATGCCTTCTGACGCCATCCGCCGTCGCCAGGAGGACCGGATCGGCGAACTGGCCCGGCGATTCCGGGGCTTTGTAAAAGCCGGCCGTGACCACCTGGCCGCGCGCGCCCGAAGGTCCGCCGGTCCCGATGAATAGCCGACAGAATATTTGACAGGGATAAAGGATCAGCGCTGGCGGGCTGACGCTACGGGCCAGTAAGTCGAGATCGGCCTCTTTACCAGTACTCATAAACTACAGCGGGGTTGCCGTGGAGGCGGGGAATTTCTGTTTACCGTAAGACCTCGACCAGGAAGGGCACATCCAGTGTGCCCTTCCTGGTTAGCCATGGGAGAGAATTATATCCCTTGTGCATCGGGTTTCATTTAGGTGCTGTTGCCGCATCCCTTGCCATTTGCTCGTGTGACGCCGCCAGTTCACGATTGGATTGCGCCTGCTCGCGAAGCCCTTTCGCCATGGAGTCGTAACGCGCGGCCGTATTCGGCGCCATGAGATTCTTCACCACGGGGCCGTTTCGGTAGGTCGAGGCGGCCTGTTCATATCCCGCTGCCTGGGCATCCAGACTATCCGCCTTGGCCTTGCAGTAGGCCGCGATACGCCCATGATCGTCCGGCGTTTTCGCCGCCTTGAGGGCAGACCTCAGGTCCCTATCATTGTTGATCGCCTGTGGCATATGCGTGCCCAAGGCGATGCTTCCAAAAGCCAGAATCATCATCAACAGTGTCTGGCAGGTTATTCTCTTATGCATGGTAAATGTCCCTCCTTGTGGGTCTCTGAGTTGCTTCCCCAACTCGGGTTATCGCCCCCGGCATCAGCCGGCCGATCATTCAATTGTCCTTCGGCCTGCTGCGCCCCTCGCGAACCCCACCTTTTCCGGCCGTGCTGTGAAGCTCTGCGGAACCCTGATGACATGACTTTAGGCTGCAAGATGTGAATAAGGCATAAAGGTTAGGTAAGGATTCTGGGAAGAAGTTGCCCATGAGGACCGGCGCCACCACCGTTTTCCCCGTTGACATTGGCAGCATTCTAGGCTATACTCTCGGGTGAAAGTTGAAGGGATTGATGCTACTTGCCCAGCTCCAACGCCCCGCCAAATGCCTGGCGACTTTGTGTCCCCAGCGGGCCACCGGGTGCGAACCCTCCAAAGTTGAGAACATCTTGAAATCAAAGGGTCTCAAGATGGCATTTTCCATGCCCAGAAGTTGAGAACATGCTGAAAAAAGGCCGGTTACAGTGTTTTGTCACAATGCGAAAATAGCATGACAAAATGCCCAACAGTATCGGAGGGAATGTCATTGAAGCTTTATTACCAGAAGTTCATTGCCGCATTTTTGATTGTCATTGGGTCGTGCGTGCAGGCCTACTGCCAGCCGCCTCAATTGCCAGCAGTCAATATCACTATTCAATTGGACAAACCCCAGGTTGGTGAGGGGCAAAATGTGGTGGTTACCGCCGTTGCTAAAAATGCCAACGGAAGCCCCGCTGTGGATCTCAATCTTCACGCCCAGGTGAACGGCAGGGACTGGGGCGCTGAGTATCCGACCCTCCCTTCCGGCGTCGCGCAACTGCTGCTCCCGTTGCCGGAGGCCGGCGCCAATTCGATTTTGGTGACCGATGGAAGCAATGTTTCTTCTCCCGTCGTGGTTCAGGTCCATCCTCGCCACTTCAACATCCCTTACGATCCCGACCACCTGGTGGGCATGGAGTATGAAACCTGGTTCGGCCCCGGCTACGCCGAGTGGGGGAAGGAAGAGGCTGTTCCCATCCTGGGGCATTACAGCTCGCTGGATGAGCGGGTGCTTCGCCAACAGACGTTATGGTTCAACGAGGCGGGCATCAACTTTGTTGAGACCGATTGGACCAACAATCTTACCAGTGCCTTCCCGAACAAAACCGCGCAGGAGTGTATTGATTCAACCAACCGCCTTCTTGATCTTTATCTAAAGATGAAGCAACACCCCTTGCTGGTTCTTCTGGTGGGGCCGGAGAATAACCGCTGGAGGAACGATAAGGATCAATATGACGGCCCTTGGTACAAGGCACAGATGGATTTCATTTACGACCACTACTTGAATAATCCCAAGTACAAAAGTATGTGGCTGATGTACGAAGGCAAGCCGTTAGTCACCTATTATCTCAATGGGCCGAACCCCGGGCCCCCGCCGAAGATTGTCGATCCGCGATTTACTATTCGTTATGTCAGCGCCTGGCTGCAGCACACCCATGCTGAACAGTACGGAGCCTGGTCCTGGTACGATCAGGAAGCAACCCCCACCTACCACGATGGAAAGGTGGAGGCCCTCACGATCACTAACGCATATCCTGGAATTCACCCGCCGGCGAAGGGCCTTAACGTTTGGATTGCCGCGGACGCCGCAGGCAAGAATTACGGCGAGACTTACCGGACCCAATGGGAAGTTGCCAGGAAATATAAGCCCCACTTTCTCTTCATCAATCAATGGAACGAATTTATGCCTCCAGACGAATACAACGTGAACCTGAGCAACGACCTGGAGCCAACCTTGGTCACGGAAAAGGGCGACCCCCGGCCCAGCGGTTGGGGTTTCGACTACTTCAATCAGACTCGTGAAGAGATCCGCAAGTACCACGAGGCAATGCAAAGCGCGCAATAGGCGTTGTAGCGGCGGCCTCCCGGCCAAGACGTGTGCAACCGCGCAGAATTTCAGCAGGCGGCCCTGCCCTCGACGATGACCTGAGGTCGTGCGGGCAACCTGCCAGCCAACCTCCTCCGGGAAAGCGCAATCGCCACTTTCCCCTGCCACGAGTCCGCCGAGGCGCCCTTTCCACATGATCCTGCGCCGCTGCAACTTACCTTTAACTTATGTTGAATCAATTAGTTGCCTGTTTATCCCCAGTCCAAATCTAGTTCACCCACAGTGCATCGACGCTTTCGAGGCTGCCCCGCATAGTCGCACCTGCCGCGCAACCCGCGGCGGAGGCGATGATGAACAGGACAGCGACTCTCATGACTTGGGTGGCAGGCTTGGTAGTGCTCGTAGCGACTGGATCCGACCCCATGGCTTTGGCAAAGAATCCACCAGTCGCCCAGGAGAACGCCACGGCAATTACCCTGAGAGTTTATGACTACCATCATGCAAACCGTCCGCTGTTGCTGGCCGCTGAAGGCGAAGCCACGAGAATCCTCGCGGATGCGGGTGTAGACGCCCATTGGGTGGATTGCCCAACCTCGCGCGACGCTTGGGACAACTACCCCCAATGCCGGTCAGCGTGGAAGGTGAACGACTATTCCCTGCGGATAATGCCAGAGGCGATGGTTGGCTTGCTGGGGACATGGCAAGATGCACTGGGGTTCGCGCCTGATTGCGACGGCGGGCCATACTGCTGGGCCGGCGTCTTCTATGATCGCGTCAGGAGCTTGGCCGGCGGCGCCACGGCAGCAGAGTCAGTTCTCTTAGGCCGAGTAATGGCTCATGAAATTGGCCACCTGCTTCTGGGTGTGAATTCGCATTCCCGCACGGGCATCATGCGCGCCAATTGGTCTGAGCGTGAGTTGAGCCTGAACGCGACCACTGAATTGTATTTCACGCCGGAGCAGTCGCGCCGGATGAAAGCCCAGATCGCGGAACAAATGCAGCCGAAAGTTGCGGATCTCCGGCGGTAGTAAATGGTCTGAAGCACCCGAAAGTTGAACTCGAACCGTGCGCAAACGGACAGGGCCTAACAGGTTACAGGGAAATGGTTCATTGCAGCTTGGCGGACTCGGCCTTGGCTTGCTTCAGGATGGGAATGTCCGGGTCAGCGTCTTTCCAAAGGGTGAGGAAATCGTGGTAGGCCGTCTTTGCCTTGGTTTTATCACCCAACAAAGCGAAGGCTCTGCCCAGTCGCAAGTGTGCCAGCGCGCCGATGGGATCGCCGAGCACAATTCCGCGGTGATCGAGAACTTTCAGGAATTCCATGGCGGCTTCGGTGCCCTGGTGTGCGGCAAGATAGGCCTCGCCACGCACATAGAATAGACAGGATAGAGAGCCCCGAAGACCCCAAAAAAGCTGTTGGGAGGCTCGTCTCACTCATAGGGAGTAGCGATTCGCAGCAATTCGATAGCCCTTGAAGGCTCGTTATGGTTTAGGGTGAGAATGGCGCGAAGCGCCGGGTGGGGGCGGTCGAGCGATCGGCTCCCGGAGAATATGGACCCCTGTGTCCTCGATGGGCAATCCCTAACATCACGGCAGCGGGATGCTGTACAGGTTGCGGTGGACGGAGTTGCGCGTGGAAATGTAGACCGACGTGGTGGCCCCCGGCGAGACCACCTCATCAATGACCTTCACGCCGGACAGGCCTTTAGCATCCTCTGGAGAGTTGATGCCGGAAAGCGGGATTTTCGGGAGGTCCCCCCCGTGTGGCGCAGGCAGGACTATAGTCCGCGCGCGACCACCGCGATTTCCCATCTCGATAAGCCCTACGTAGAAGAACTTTCCCGCGCGATCCCACCGAGCGTCGCAGTCCCCTGAGCATATCCTAACAGGCGTACCACCGTGAACGGGATAGGCGCTCAGGGCAGCAGTGATTTCTTCATGGGAAACCTGGGCACCGGCGATCAACCATTCGCCATCTGGAGCGACGCTGAAAAAGTCCAGAATCGGATTCGGCAATACCTTCTGGCGGCCAGTCCCGTCTTCCTTCACGCGGTAGATGAAGTTGGAGCCGCCCTCCACCGCGCGGAAGAAAATGTCGCCGGCGGGCCCGAAGATCGGACTGTCGTCGCTCGTGGAGGAGGGAATCTGCCGGGGAGGGAATCGGCGGTCTGTCG
>CAYTMD010000250.1:0-9000 GCA_964438685.1 uncultured Acidobacteriota bacterium | reverse complement strand
GACTTCCACCCACAAGTGATCTGCGCCCTTGGGGCGCACTGAGAATTCCGGGCTAGGGCACTTCTTTGGGTACTTAACCTCAAAGGGTTGCCGCAACTCTCTTACTCGTGCTTCTCAACTTCTTCTTTGAGATGTTTAGCAAAAGCATCGGCCTCAGCCTCTTCGACAAATTCGTGATCACAAGGCATCCGATTAAGTATGTTCTTAGCCCTCACGAAGGCACTTCGAAGGTTCGATTCCCTCGGTTCGCCAAGAAGTAGATAGGGCTTAAATATCTCTCCACTTTCGGCGAGGCTCGTGATTCGCCCAACCCAAGTGTTCGCTTTGTCGACGATGGATGTCGATTCCATGAGGTCTAAGGACACAGCCTCATATGTGTGCCAAACTTCGTTTTTCCATGCCCTTTTGAATTCGTACTCGTAGTTCGGCGCAACTATGCGCTTTGGCTTCAGAAGATGGATGACCTGCCGCTCTTCCAGTGGTTTCCGGAAAACCTTCCAAACTTCCTCGTCATCCCTGCTCGGGTAATTGGGGCGTGTCGCGTAATACTCAACGTAGCGCTGGTAGAGGTTGCCAAGGGTCATCTCGGGATCCGACGTAAGCCCTGCACCTGGAGGAGCAAATTGGATTGCGCTGTCGTCCTGTGGCAGAACCTCGGCAAGTAACTTCGCTATGTTGTTTGTCGGCTCAGAAAAAGTCAGTTCACTCTTCATGCGTTCGCCGACTTCTTCGACTCGATCCTGTATATAGCGCGTAATCCGACGGAAATTCTCCCCATCGATGTGGTCAAAAACCTTCGAAAGTCTTGCATAGTAAGGGGTGCAGATTGCGTTCGCATACCTCACGGATGGAGCGTATAGCACAACGCCGATATTCAAGTATTCTGTCGTGACCGGGTCATGAACGTACCGGAGAACACTGAAGCTGTATGGTATTTTCATACGAGCCTCCTTTGTACCTGTTGACCGAATTCCGCCGCATGGTCGCGTAATAGTCTTAGATGCTCGATAACTCTCACAAGGTGCTCGGTTTCCCATTCCTGCGGGATTAGTCCGGCAATTTGAGAAATCTTCTTATCAGACAATGCTTCCAGGGCACCCACAAAGCGCTCAAATTTTACCTGTGTGCCCTTAAGCTGCCGAAAGAACACATGGTGGTCCAAGAAAGCCAACCCGTCAAGAACCCAAGGTGCGGACTGCGTACCCAAGGCGTAGAGAAATGAGAAAGCCAAATCATGATCGATCACAAAAATCTGGTCGTCTCTGGAGAGCAGGTTCGGGTTATTGTACCGGCGATCTGGATTCTGTATCAGGGCATCAAAAGCGAACACCTCACTTGCAGCCTGCCGCATGCTCAAGGGCACAGGCTGATCGACCGGCCAGTTCCGAAATCCACCAGAAAGTAATTGTGAGCCAAAGTTCAGTCCTACGCTTGCTCGGATGAGACCAGCCATTTCGGCGTCGCTCGCCGATACAGCATCAGCAAAAGCCGTTTCAATTTCAATTAGGGCTGGCTGAGGTGCTAAGATCCCGAGATGTCCAGCAACAAGTGTAGCGATTAACTCACAGGTCACCCCTTTGAGTCCAATTTCAGGCCCACCCTTCAGCTTTACAACGAATTCACCCGCAGAATTACCTTGCGAATCCTCGCACCCGAGGAGAGCAGGCCTCGTCCGCCCCGATCGCATCGTCTTGTGATAAGTGACTGCTAATAGCCTTGGGAGAGTATCCACTGTCTTCACCCAAACCGCGATAAAGTACTATACCATCGGATGGCAAGTGGGGATAACGGTGTCAGGGTCCCTTTTCATTTCAGGGAAGATGCCTTAGCCGGTGGCCGGTCGCCACGCCGAAGGATTACGTGCCGTGGATGAACCACCCCCAACTGCAAGAGAAAATTGAAAATATCCGGTATGCCATTAAGCGCAGCAGTTGTGGAGAACTCGTTAGCATGATTTGAATGCACCTTCGTATCGCACCTCCACAGCGGACGGGACGCCCGCGGCACGACGTGGGCCCGCCAGACAAGATGCCGCTTGCGAGGCGGGCGAAATGTCTCTGCAACCTTTCGATTTCGGGAACAAACTAACAGACCAGGTTGTCAAAGCTTATGGCAGGAGTATACTCGCGCCGTTGAACTGAACTTTGGCTGTGCGAGCCGTGGTCAATTCGAGGTGTCGCATGAACTCTCGACCCGTAACCCGCTACAAGACCCCGCGCTACCCAACCCGCCTGGAAGTGCTGGCCGACCACACGCTGCTGGAAAAGCATCTGCCACCCGCTTGGAAATCGTGCGCGGAAATGGCCGGGGTGGTCACGCTGCTGCTGGCGGCAAATAGTGTGACAGGCGTCTCCCAGGAGCGCATGAAGAGCGCAACCGGCAAGCCCGCCGTGGTCGCTCCCATCTTTGCACATGGAGAGGGCCGAGGTGCGGTGGGATGCGTGGTAGTCAATCCTCCCGTCTTTCTTTCTGAGCAGGATGCCATGCAGGTGATCCGGGAACAACTCACCAAAGCGGGCGTTGCCCTTTCTGCGAGCCATGTGGCCCTGCAAGACGTGGTGATCCCACTCTACAGACAACAGTGGTCCCAAGGCGATCAAAGGCCGAAGGTCGTGCCTACGGGTGATGCGAAGGTCTTCTTTCTGGACGCCCTGGATCCAAAGAAGAGAGTGGGAGTTGAATTCGTTTCCTATGACCATTACTTTGACCTGGGCGGAGAACAGTCTGCCTCCACCGTCCAGGACTACGACTTCAAGAGAATCGCGGCGGGTGTGGACAAAGCCGTAGCGCAAAGTCACGACATCTACTTTGGGGCTTTCTATGATCCCATGAGCTCCCGGCAGCAGAATACAGAAATGCAGAGCCGGCTCAGGACCTTGTATGACGAACGCAGAAAGCTGACGAACACCGATAAGATTGCGGAAAAGGACGCGGAGATCAGGCACGCCTATGAAGAGATGAACGCTGCAGCCCGGGCGATGTCACATGCGCTGTTGGAGCAGCAAGTAAGAGACTTCATCGACTGGCTGAAAGGCCAGGGCGTGATCTAATAGGGGACCACATGAACGCTCGACCCGTATCCCGTTATAAGACGCCGCGCTACCCCACGCGCCCGGAGGTCTTGGCCGACCGTACGCTGTTGGAGAGGCATCTGCCACCCGCATGGAAATCGTGCGCCGAAATGGCAGGAGTCGTCACGCTGCTGCTGGCGGCAAACAGTAATATGGGCTTCGCCAAAGACCGCACCAAGGACACGACCGGCAAACCCGCCGTGGTGGCACCCATTTTTAAGCACGGAGAAGGCCGAGGAGTGGACGGATGTCAAGTGGTGACGCCACCCATCTTCCTATCGGAACAAGACGCCATGCAAGTGATCGGTGAAGAACTCCGAAAGGCTGGAGTTACCCTCTCGCAGACCAAAGTCCCCCTCAAAGACGTGTCAGCCCCACATCTAATAGAGGAGTATAAGGGCAAACAAGGATTGGTATTGGTAATGCAGCCTGGTGGCGAATCGAAGGCTCTTACCCTTGATGCTTTTGACCCCCAAACAAAGGTGGGCATTGAATTCATCTCCGCAAGAACAGAAGCAGACCTGGCATCGGAGATCACCTATCCCCTGAGAAACTATCACCTCAAAGAAGTTGCGAAATTTGTAAGCGAGAGCATAGGTGAGGGCGGACACGACCTGTACTTTGCCGCCTTTTATGACCCGGCCAGCAAAGCGGTCTTATACCCGATGCAAAGCCAAACGGAAAGGGACAAGCTGCTTTCCGCAGCCCGCAAACGGTCGGAACATCTGCTGCGCATGCAAGTAAAAGACTTCGTCGACTGGCTGAAGGGCCAGGGGGTGATTTAACCGTGCACTTCACTCTGCATCTCACTTCCGCCTGCAACATGAATTGCACGTACTGCTATTCCCCGCCCCGTCCGGGCGCAGCCATGTCAGAAGAAACCGGACGCAAGGCCATGCGGCTGGGGGCAAAGCTCTCCGGCGAATCCTGCGGCATTGTATTCTTTGGCGGCGAACCGCTGCTGCACCAGGATCTGATCTGCAATCTCGTGGCGTATGGCCGGGAGCTGGAGCGCGAACAGACCGGGCGGTTCCATTTCAAGCTCACCACCAACGGCCTGCTGCTGGACGAGGAATTTCTGGAATACTCACTGCGCGAAGATGTGCTGGTGGCCATGAGCTTTGACGGAATCCGCCCGGCCCACGACCGGCACCGGCGCCTGCCCAATGGCCAACCCACATTTGACCAGCTTTACCCGCGTCTCAAACTGCTGCTGAGCATGCGGCCCTACGCCAGCATCATGATGGTGGTGAATCCCAACACGGCGCAGTACCTCACGGATTCAGTAAGCTTCCTGCTGGATCAGGGATGCCGTTACGTGCTGGTGTCGCTCAACTATGCTGCAGACTGGCAGGAATCTGAATTTCGCGTCCTGTCAAAGCAGTGTGAGAAGTTGGCGGGCCAATACGTGAAGTGGATCGAGGAAGGCCGCAAATTTTATCTGAGCCCGTTCGAAGTGAAGCTCTCATCCCACATCAACCAGCATTGCTTCCACAAAGAACGATGCGAACTGGCCCAGCGACAGATCTCCGTCGATCCCCATGGTTACTTGTATCCGTGCGTGCAGTTTGCCAAAGCGGGACCGGCCAGCGAGTGGTGCATCGGCGACGTCGACGCGGGCATTAACGAACCCGCACGGCAACGGATTTATCAACGCTCTTCCCGGGAAAAGGCCTTTTGCCAGAGTTGCGCCATTCGCGAGCGCTGCAACAATACCTGCGGGTGCCTGAATTGGCAGACCACGGGAACGCTCGACCAGGTTTCACCCGTGCTCTGCCGCTACGAACAGATGCTGGTGCCGCTGGCGGATGAAATCGGCCGGGCACTCTATAAGAAACGTAATCCACTGTTTCTGCACAAACACTACAACGCCGCCTACCCCGTACTGTCCGTCCTGGAAGACTCGCTGGATAGGAAATAAGAAATTCCCACCAGAGGCAGAATGGCCTATAGCTTGCACGTGCGAATGCGTGTAAATTGTCAGGCGCTGGACGATGCGCAGAAAGTCCTATGTTGGGCGGAGTCGCAGCGACATTGTGTCGCCCAAAAACCCCACAGGCATTCGGGTTAACGAGGCGATTAGTACGCATTTGTGCTTTATCCATCATGGGAGTGGAAGTACCGCATCATTCGCCCCCCGACCAAAAAATCGGAATGGAGTACCTTACTGATATGAAGAGACGAAGATTCCTGAAGACCGCATTGCTACCCGCAGCCGCGCTTTCCGTTGAACCCTTGCTGCGGGGTATGTCGCCGGAAGCTGGAATGGTGAACTCCGGCGACCTGAAGGTGACGCTCAACGCTGAAGGCCTTCCCGAGCGCATGGAATCGGGCTCAGGCGGCACCCGGCGCGTTTGGATGGACAGTCCCGCTTACATCAGCGTGCGCAATGAAGTCAATCAAGTCACCGCCAAGCCCGAAGGCGGACAGATCGCGGCGCTGAATCTGAAGTGCATATCGCAATGGTCATCGAGCCAACACGGCTTGGTTTGGGATCTTCAGTTCGACGGCCCGGGAAAACGCTGGGGGCATGAGGTCACCATCGATTTGCCGGTGCTATCCCCCGGGCTGAGGATTTTCACGCCCTCCAACGATCCTGAATCGGAAGTGAGCAAGCTGCCCACTTACCGCCCCGTTCCTTACGCGAGCATGGGGTGGACTCCGGGAACGGCGTACGTCCTCCCGCTGGTCACGGTGATGGATCCCAAAACCGACCAGGCCATCACCGTGGCGTTGCCCCCGAACGTCAACATCCCGCACCTTCAGGTGGAGTGGATTGCGGGGCGAACGCTGCGGCTCACGCTGGGGCATCGTGCCATGGGCGGAGGAAAACCGTCACCACTGCGGCTGTTGTTCTACGCGCATCCGGCCGACTATCGAAGCACGCTCAAAGCGTACAGCGACGAGTTTCCAGCTTACTTTGAGTCTCCGCTGCCGCGCGGCCGCTCGGAGGGCACGTTCTGGTATCACCACATCCAGGACCATCCCGATTATGCGGAGATGGCCCGCCAGCACGTTCGCTACATGTGGTCAAGCTTTTGGTTCACGTACCTCGGCAATTACATGCCCGACGGTCCGGAGTGGGAGCCTTACACGTATGGCCACTGGTGGAAACTGGGCCAGATGATGAGCGACGCAAAGATCAAAGCATTCATCGCCGAAATGAAGGAACACGGTATTGGAATCTACGGTTATTTCAACGTAACGGAATTTGGTGGCAAGGGAGGGGCGGCGGATGATAGCACTGAGATCCCCACGCACATGCTGCAAACCAGATTCGCCGAAGCGGTATTGAAAGACGCGAAGGGGCAGTCGATTCCGTCGTGGGAAGGCTCAAACGACATGAACCCGCGGCTGGCGGGCTCCTTCTGGCCGTGGCTGAAAATGCAGTTGGAGCGCTACCTCGAACGGCTGCCGGAATTGGAGGGAGTGATCATCGACCGCCTGGACTGGTCCAGCAGGCTTGACTACGGCCACGACGATGGATTCAGCATGGTCGGCGATCAGGCGGTGGAAAACATGGCGATGCCCGTGGCGGAAGCGTTACAGGAAGTATGCCGCATCTCGCACGCCGCCCATCGGCGAGTCATTGTGAATCAGTTCTGGCGGGTTGAAGTGCTGCGCGACGTGGATGGCTATTGTCACGAATGTGACTACGTCCCGGCGCTCGCCTACCTGGCACCTTACCGGCCGCTTTCCGCTTGGGAGGAGCGCAAAAAGAAGTATGATGGCGATCTGTTGGAGTTCGAGAAGCAGATGAAACTACGGCTGCAATTCGCCTGCTTCCCGCAGATGATTGCGCACGAGTTCCCGATATCGCAGCAGAAGCCGAATCCGCATGCCGCCGATTTTCTGGAGATTTACGCTCCTCTCTTCGACCCGCTGATCGGCAAACGGCAAGTGCTGCTGCCCCATTGTGTGGCGGCGACCGGCAATAACGATGTGAACCTGTTTCTGAATGGAGCCGGTGAATACGTGGCGCCACTCACCTCGCGAACGCGGCATCGGTCGCGTGGCTCGCAGGATTTGGAAGAAGTTACAGTAACGTTGAAAACTCCCGATGCCGGGGAACTCCGCGCCGCGAAAGTCTACTCAGCGGATGGCCCGGCTTATGACGCCAGGATTTCCACGTCTCAAGGGAGGGCCGTGATTCACGTTCAAAAACACGGGACAGCGTCAGTGGTGGTGGCAAGGAAATAGAGGATGTAATGTGTATCAGCGGGAAGCTACTTCTTGATTTGTTTGGGCGTGACCCCCTCACCTCCGGCCCCTCTCCCCCAAGGGGGCGAGGGGAGAAGTGATTTGAATTTACTTCCCGATGACCCTCTGAGTAAGCACCTTTGGCTTTTGGCTCTACAGTTTTTTCGGAAATAATCAAGGAGGATTTCAATGAACCTTTCGCGTAGAACATTCATTCTTGGCGCCGGTGCTGGCACCGCCGGTTTATTACTCGGGAAAGTCAGTCCCAGTAATCGCATCACGGTCGGCGTTATTGGAATTGGGCGGCAGACCGTGAACGTTAATCTGCCGCAGTTTTTTTCCATGCCCGACGTACAGGTAACGGCACTTTGTGATGTCGACGCTTGGCGTCTGGCCAAAGCCAAGGCGCAGGTGGAGGGCGCATACGCGAAGCAATCGTCTTCTGGTGCGTTTAAGGGCGTCACGACCTACAAGAACTTTCACGAGCTGCTTGCCAACCCGAGCTTGGATGCGGTGTTCATTGGCGGCCCGGATCACTGGCACGTTCAGATGTCGATGGACGCCATCAAAGCCGGCAAGGACGTATCCTGCGAAAAGCCCATCACACGCTGCATCGCGGACGGCCGGGCACTGAGCGATCTTGTGAAAAAGCATCAGCGCGTTTTCCGAACCGATAGCGAGTTTCGTTCCCACGAAAATTTTCACCGCGCTGTCACTCTGGTCCGCAATGGGCACATCGGCAAGCTGCACACTATCAGGACCGGCGTGCCGGGATCCGATGTGGGCTGCCCACCCCAGCCCAATATGCCCGTTCCACCAGAACTGGATTACGAACTCTGGCAGGGGCCTGCGGTGCGCGCGCCCTACACGGAGAAGCGCGTCCACACTCCCAAGTCTTACGACCGCCCGGGCTGGATGCGGCACCAGTATTACTGTGATGGCATGATCACCAACTGGGGTGCCCATCTCAATGACATCGCGCAGTGGGGCAATGGTACGGACCGCACCGGCCCTGTGGAGGTCGAGGCGCACGGCACCTATCCGCCCGCCGAGAGCTTCTGGAATGTACTCCTCAACTTCGAAGCCGAGTATCGCTACGCCAACGGCGTGCGCCTGTTCTATAAAACCGATGACAAAGTCTATGTCCGCTTTGAGGGTTCAGAGGGCTGGATTTTCGCCGAATACTTGAAGCCGCTGCAAGCTGAACCCGCCTCCGTTCTCGATGTCAAAATCGGCGAAAACGAAATTCACTTTCCGCTTAAGAGCGACAAGCAGGATTTCATTGACGCGGTAAAGACCCGCGGGCAGACGCTCGAAGATGCTGAGGTTGGGCACCGCACGACTTCCGTTTGCCATTTGGCGCACATATCCATCCAGACCGGCAAAAGGCTACAGTGGGATCCCGTAAAGGAACGCGTCACCAACAGTCCTGAGGCCAATGCTTTTGTGAATAAATGGATCCTGGGACCGCCGCAGGGCTAACAGTTGCTCAGGGCGCGGAAGCTGAACGGTAATTCCTATTGGAGGACTTAGCATGAAGTTTTCATCGATTCTCCTGGCATTGATTCTGTGGACGGCGGCGCCGTTGATAGCCGCTTCCCCGCTCGCCAATCCGTTCTTCGCTTTTGACAATGGCACCGGACGCGATGAGCACGTGCCGCTGGAGGAGCAAGCCGAACTGGTGAAGCGCACCGGTTACGCAGGGTTGGGATTTACCGGCACCCAGCAT
>CAYTMD010000249.1:0-9118 GCA_964438685.1 uncultured Acidobacteriota bacterium | reverse complement strand
TACACACGTTTTTCCGCAGCCCAAGTCGACGTAGACCACTGCGCCCAGGTTGGGATGGCGCAGCGTATTGGTGAGGAGATTATTCAGGATGTTGACGGGCTCGCCGTCGGGCATCCCGCATCCCGATTCGTGAATGATGGGGACGACGCCATCTACATTGGGGAACTTCTGGCGCGAGTATATTTCACGGTTGGCGCGCTCTGCGATCTCCCGGACCTCGGTGGAGGAACACATTCCAGAGGTGACAATGCCAACCAGGTTTCTAACCCCCACCTCGCCGTCCGAACGCACGAACCCGTCCCACGTCAGTGAGGAAAGCTTGGGATCCAGGCGGGTCCGCTTCGGGTTGTCGCGGTACTTGGGGGTTAATCGGGGGAGGCGGGAATGCAGGTTGCTGGTGTCAATCGGGTCGCCGGGTTTGACGGAGCGTGACGCCAGTCCAATGGGATCCCCCAGCGATATATAGGGCTGGCCGCGCCGGATGGGTGCGATCGCAAAACTCTGTCCGCGCAGGGTTCGGCCCGACATCGTTAGGCGTTTGCCCTTGTAGTTGAGCGTGGTGTCCTTCTCGATAAAATCCGCCGTCACTACCGCGACATTGTCCTCATCAGGGCGGATGATGATGGCTACTTGCTGAAGTTCTTGCGGTTCCACAGTGGCCATTCTACTTCTCCTGCGGGCAACGCCAAGACCCGGAGCCCCGAATCCGTATTTGCGATCAGACCGCGGCCCAAGACGCTGTTGAGCGCGGGTGTAGCGACGGCTCTAGACCGTCATCGTGAATTCAATCCACCGGTTTAAATAGCGGGATAAGCCCGCCGCCTCTTCAACAGCGTTCTAAACGCCGACCTCGGCTAATGCCGGGAGGCGCACGCGGGATCCAAAGAATGCATAGTAAGTTATAAACGTGTAGCACAACATTGGCACCACCATGGAGACCGCCATGCTATGCGTTGCCTGGAAGATCAGGCCCATAGCGGGCGGGGCACTGGCGCCGCCAATGATGGCCATAATGATGATGGAGCCACCCAACTTGGTGTTGGGGCCCAATTCCTTGATACCGAGAGCAAAAATGGTGGGAAACATCAGCGACATGAAGAAGCTGGTCATGAACACCGCCCCCACACCCATCCAGCCCGGGAATAAAATCGCCATGGCAACGAGTATGGTGTTGATGATGGCGTAGATTCCCATGAGCCGTGCGGGCGGAAAGAACTTCATGAGGTAGGTGGCGGTAAACCTTCCCACGCCAAAGGCCACCAGAGTCCCAGTCAGAAAATATCCGGCGATCTTTTCCGGTCGATGCGTGTAATCCTGAATATATTGAATGTAGTAGCTCCAGGTTCCGACCTGCGCTCCGACATAGAGAAACTGCGCGATGACTCCATTGACAAAATGGGGGTAATGGATAAGGTCACTGGCTTTGCCGTGCGATCGCCCATCGGTGGGTTCTGCTTCCTCCGCGACTTTGGGGAACTTGGTCTTCAGGATCAGCAATGCCCATAAGAAGATCACCGTCCCCAGGACCAGATACGGAGTGACCACGCGGAGCGTCTCCGTGCGAAGATATGCTTGGTAAGTTCCCGCGACCTTGCGTGCTATTACTTCTTGTTTGTTCAGCTCAACGCCGGAGAAGATAAATATGGTTCCCACCAGGACGCCTGTAACCGCGCCCACGGGGTTAAACGCCTGGGAGAAATTGAGGCGCCGTTCGGAGGTTCGCGGGTCGCCCAACAGAGCGATAAAGGAGTTGGCGCCAGTTTCCAGGAAGGACGCTCCACTGGCGATTACGAACAGGGCGAAGAGGAAAAAGCCGTACTTCTGGGTCATCGCCGCCGGATAAAAGAGAAAGGTCCCGGCACTGTAAAGAAATAGGCCGATCACCAAACCGGTCTTGTACCCGAATTTTTTCATCACCAGGGCGGCGGGCACGGCCAGAACGAAATACCCCATGTAGAAGGCCGACTGGATCAGACCTGCCTTGAAGCGAGTAATCTCAAATGATTTCATGAACTGCTTAATCAAAATGTCATTCATGTTGCTGGGAATTCCCCAAAATAAGAAGAGGGCTGTCACCAGAAAAAACGGCAACATATTCCCAGCCGCAAACATTGCAGGCGGCTGATCCGAATTGGCATTCGCATTCCGCGTGGACATAGATAGAGCTCCGATTCCGACGTTGGCAAAATCTACAGTTTGATCTTGTACCGCAAAGGTAGTCATGCGCGCGTGGGAGCTTGCATGATTGCACAACCGATGGCGTGGTGTAATGCTCCCTTGTAAATCCGCAGTTCCCGCAGTGCAATCATTCCCAATGATACCCGCGTCCACATAATATCGCAGGTTGGCAGAATTGGGGCAGGTTCTAGCAAAACTGAATCGCGCCAGCGGAGAAGCCTTCACTTGCTGACACGCCAAAACGAGTGAAGGCCCCCTTTACGAGTTGGCAGGCAAACGCAGTGCGCCGGCCACTTCCTCACGACGCATCGATGTCCGGCTAGGGAATTAAACTTGCATACGTCGTTTCGGTGATGGCTTTCTGCATGGCCCAGAAGTTTTCCAGCGGCGCGTCCAATTGGACATTGTGAGTGGGCGCGATGATCAGGCCACCACCTTTCCCTATCGTTCTGAGCCTTTCCTTTACTTCCCGGCGAACATCATCAGGTGTTCCGAAGGGGAGAGTATGCTGCTCGTCGAGAGATCCCCAAAAGCAGACCTTGTCCCCGAATTCGCGTTTAAGCTGGGCTGGGTCCATGCAAGCGGGTTGAATCGGATTGAGGATATCCAAGCCGATCTCGATCAGCTCGGGAATGATTGGGGTAATCATGCCGTCAGAGTGATAGGCGACCTTTACTTGCGGGTTGATGGCTTTCAGCTCAGCAAAGAAATTGGACATCCGCGGTTTAAGGAATTTGCGCCAGCAGTCCGGTGAGATGATCATGTTGTGCTGAGCGCCCACGTCGTCACCGGTCCAGACCATGTCGACGCCCATCTGCACCAGCCGCTTGGCAGCGGTTAGGTGGTAGTGATAGGCGATGTCGAGAATCCTTCCAGCGATTTCGGGATTGAGCGCGAGGTCCATCAGAATTTGTTCCGGCCCGCGCAGAGCCGAGGCGGTTTCAAAGATGGTCGTCACGGTGACGCCAACAATCCAGTATTCATCTTTAAAGTCGCGCAGCGTCCGCGCGGCGTCTTCATAAATTTCCGGGCGTGTGGGGTCCGGCGGACGGTAAGTTTCAAGAGCTGCATCTTCAGCGAGCGGGTGCGTGGCCATCTCCGTGTAGCAGCCCTTGCCGAAACGCGTGTCATATTCACATTGCTTCCACCCAATGCCCCATTCGTCCGTATAACTGCCCGGCTGCTGGTAGTAGGAATTTGCCCATCCCACCGAAGTAAGGAGCATATCGTGATCAAGCGCGCGCTCCAGCTCATAAGTGTTGCCGCCACCATGCGGGTTGTGCGTGGCGCCTTCCTTCTTAAGCATGTCCATGCGCAGCCGTGAGGCGAACTCCGGCGTGAAGCTCATTTGCATCGGACATCTATCCGCTTCTTCGTGATGGAGTGCCATCAGAACTCTGTCCCTGTGCTTCATCGTATGTCCCTTCTTTCCTTCTGTTTTAGCGAGCAACTCGGGTAAGCTGCCCGTGCCTGCGGTTCTGAAGCTACAACGCGCGGGCCATAGTGTCGAATACAGTTCTTGAAATTACAAGAGACTTTATTACTCTTTGCGATTTGACTTTCATTTGCAGCTCCGCCACTCTACAAAGCCGAAGCAGGAGATTAGCCATGATGGATCGACGAAGGTTCGTGAAAACCCTGGGCACTTCCGCCATTTCCTCAAGCTGGATGTTGGCAGGCGATGAGATTTTGGCGAAGCTGAATACCGCCTCGCCGAGCGACGGAGGGCCATCAACCGCGCAAGGAATCTCGCCCGCAAACAGGCTTTGGCCCCGACCGGTGCTTGCCCCGCTGCCGAAGGAGGTCGCGAGCGTTTCTCAGCCCGTCCTCGATTTGGCCGGGACTTGGAAGCTCACGACCTTGCCTCCGGCGCACTTCTGGGAGAATGGGGTTGACCCCGCAGGCTGGACCGGTATCACGGTTCCGGGCGAGCTTACGGCGCAGGGGATCGAATTCGCCAGGGATAACGAGTTTGCCTACAAACGATCGGTGCTGATTCCGACCGAGGCAGCAGGCAAGACGATTCTACTTCGATTCGATGGCGTTTACAGCTACGCCCGAGTGTGGGTGAACGGGGAGTTCGTAAGGGAACATCATGGCGGCTTCACTTCATGGGATTGCGATATTACCGGGCACGTAAATCCCGGTCAGTCCGCGTCGATCACCGTGGGAGTGACCGACCGTGCCGATGATATTTCCTACGCCAGCAACTATGCCAAGCACTATGTCGGCGGAATCCTGCGCGGTGTGAGGCTCCTGATTCTGCCTGCGGTACACCTCTCACGATTACACGTAGAAACAGATTTCGATTCTTTCTTTAAGGATGCGCATTTAAAGGTTATGGCGAGCGTTGTGACTGGCGGTGCCCGCGGCGTCAAGCTGAATCTCCATTTGACCGATCCTGAGGGCGGAGTCATCCCTCTTGCTCCGAGCACGCTGGCCTTTTCCCCTGATGCGACGGAAGCCTCTATTGCAATCCCCGTCCCTTCGCCGCTGAAGTGGAACGCTGAACATCCGAATCTCTACACGCTGGAAGCTGAGTTGGTTGTTCACAAGACCATTATGGAAAAGACGGAAAAGAAGATCGGGTTTCGGAGAGTCGAGCGGCGAAAGAACAAGCTCTACGTCAATGGTGACCCGATAAAGCTCCGCGGCGTGTGCCGGCACGACATTCACGCTTTGGGGGGAAGGATAACCAATCCTGCACAGGATGAGGACGATGCGATCCTGCTTCGCAATGCCAACGTGAATTTTGTCAGAACCTCGCACTACCCACCGACGGAGACTTTTCTGGAAGCATGCGACCGGCATGGAATCTACGTGGAAGAAGAGTCGGCGGTGTGTTTCGTAAGTCAGCAATGGTCGGTCAGAGGTGGCGGAACTGAGTCAGATCCGGAATTTACCTCCCGTTACTTGAACCAATTTGCGGAAATGATCGAACGGGATCGAAGCCACCCTTGCGTCATCTTCTGGTCGCTGGGAAACGAGAGCGCCTGGGGCTCGAACTTCCAAAAGGAACACGAGTACGCCAAGCATGAGGACACGTCTCGCCCAATCATTTTCAGCTACCCCAAGACGGTTCCGCAGGGCGTGAATGGCTACGACATCTTCAGCGCCCATTACCCCAAAGTTGACGGGGACTTGACCAGCAAGGATTTTCCCAAGCTCAACGATGAATACGCGCACATTTCCTGCTATAACACCGAAACCTTGAAGCGCGATCCGGGGGTAAGGAACTACTACGGACACAGCATAAAGCGGTTCTGGGAAAACTGTTATACCGCCGATGGCTGTCTGGGCGGAGCGATCTGGGGTGGCTTTGACGAGGTTTTCATGCTCCCCGGAGCGCCCGTGGGCTACGGTGAGTGGGGAATCATAGATGCCTGGCGCAGACCCAAGCCTGAGTATTGGCTTACGCGGAAGGCCTACTCGCCGATCCGCATCCCCGATGATGACGTCGAAAGCGTGCCGGGCGCGGGCAGCCCTCTGGCGATTCCGATCAAGAACTGGTTCAACCACACCAATCTGGCAGAACTCAAAATCATCTGGACTGTGGGGAGAGAGACAGGCGAAATCAATGGATTGGATCTTGCCCCGGGAAGGGAAGGCGCAATTAACGTTCCCGGTCGCGGGTGGCAGGCTGGGGAAATCCTGAACCTGAAGTTCATCCGCACCGGCGGAATTTTGGTTGACGAGTTCAACCTTCGAATAGGAAAGCGCGTAGTAAGTCTGCCTGCGGAAATAGGGCCGGCCCCAAAGGTGGCAGAAGATGCGCGATCCCTTACGGTTCAAGGGCCGGATTTTACGGTGGTTTTTGACAAGGTAACGGGGCTGATTTCAGAGGGGACTTTCCGTGGCAAGCGAATTATTGAAGGTGGGCCCTTCGTGACACTTGGGTCTGATCCCCTGCCGCCCTGGTGGCTGACCAGCATGAGTCACTCCTCTACGCCCGAGGCGGCAGTCATTAAAATGCATGGGGCTTATATGGCGAACCGTGGCGGGGGCATTGTTCTTGGGGTGGAGTTCGAAATCAGAATTGACGGCCACGGCTTGATCACCACGCGCTACACACTGCAAGACCAACCCAAGAGCGCAATTGAGATGGGAATCGCCTTCACCCTTTCCAGCGCAGTCGACAGGCTTACGTGGGATCGTAAAGCGTTGTGGTCCGCCTATCCTCCCGACCATATTGGCCGTCCCCACGGAACAGCGATGCGGCATCCGAGCGGACCGGCAGAAGCTTATCGCACAGAGCCCAAGCGCCCCTGGTCGCAGGACTCGAAGAACTTCTTCCTCTACGGGTCCGGCGATCCCGGCGGCCGTGGCACCAACGATTTCCGCAGCCTTAAGGAGAACATCTGGCATGCCTCGTGCCACTTGGCAGAAACCAATCTCGGCGTCCGGGCAGAGTCGGATGGTACTGCGGCCGTGCGCGCGGAAGTCCTGCCTGATGGCAAGGTTCTGTTTCACATCAATAATTTGTGGAGCTATGCTGACTTGGCTTGGGGAAATTATGCCCCGCCCATTACTGTCGAACGGGGCTACCAGAATATTGTGCGTATGCGCCTGACCGATATTGACGAAGACCCGGACTCCACGGTCTGAAGTGGCGCGGGTTCACCCCGCCAATATGCAATCGCGAGCTGGGCGAACTGCAACGGGATGCGCATTTCTATTTGTCTATTTCTCGCATATCATACGGCATCTTCCGATTGAGCAGCCGTGTGCCACAAGAGCATTGTGGACAAAGGGTGATACGGTGCGATACTTAGCTATACTTGGCCTCGGACTAATTGTCGCGATGATTGCGGCTAGTTCTGCCCAGGCGCAGAGATTAGTCACCGTGGATTTCCGCCTCTTTCCCGGCTTGGCGGAAATGGATGGTAACTGGGCGGCTCTTGCCGTGGCTCACGACGGACAAGTTTACGCCGGACTCGCCTGCCACGGCTGTCCTGATGGCGGGCACATGGTGAAATACGATCCCACTGCCGACCGCGTAACCGACATCGGGGCGCTAACCGTGCTGTGTGGTGAATCGGCGCTCGGCATTGGCCCGCAATCGAAAATCCACGCCAAATTTGGAGAGGGCAAAGACGGCCGCATCTACTTCGGCACGCACGCGGGTTTGTGGTTCAATTACGCGCGCGTGGATACCAAGGAAGGTTATCCGGGCGCCCATTGGATGGCTTACGATCCCAAGACAGGCAAGGTGGACGACTTCGGCATTGGGCCCCGGTATGAAGGCCTCAACACCGGCGCCTACGATCCCCTATTCAACCGCATTTATGGACTGACGCATCCCCGCGGGCACTTTGTTTATTACGATGTGAACTCAGGGAAGAGCGTGGACAAAGGCCGCGTCAATAATATGGAATCGGTTTGCCGGACGCTGGGTGTTGACGACAAGGGGAACATTTACGGTAATTTTGGCGATGGTCAAATCTACAAATACGATCCGCGTACCGATGAGATTGTCGAGCTGCCGTTGCACATTCCCATCCGCCCCAAGGGTATTTCCCTGGGCCGCGATTATTTTAAGTCGGAGACCCACTGGCGCACCGTGGTCTGGGATTCACAGGAGCGAAAGTTCTACGGGGTCGATGAAAGCGCCAGTCTGTTGTTCTCTTTTGATCCTTACGCGGGCTCCTATGGCGAAGTCAAGCCCCTGGGGCAGCTTTGTGCCGAGGGTACGGGGAATTTGCGCGACATTCCCTATGCCACCTTAACCCTGGTCCTGGGCAGCGATCGAAAACTGTATTACGCTCCGCCGGCCAAGGAATTCGACTATGCCGGCAGCAAGGGGGTCGGAGCGACGCACCTGGTTGTTTACGATCTGAAAACGGGAATGACCGAAGACCGCGGTGAGATGCACCTGCCCGATGGCCGGCGCGTGATTGGATTGAACTCGGCCGACTCCACTCCTGATGGAACAATTTACTTTGTGGGTGCGATTGAGGTTCGGGAAACCCCCGGCCAGAAGAGCGAATACGCGGGAAAGATTGGCAGCGTTCCCTATCGACTGGCGTTGGTCATTTACCATTCCCAGAAAAAGTAGTGCCCTATGATTCGCAAAATACTCATCTGTGGTTTCATCCTTGTGGCCAGCAGCAGTCTGGCGAAAGCGCAGCGCGACCTTGACTATGACCAGGTGGTGGTACCGCAAAATCGCATTGATGCGCGCGACCTTGGCTATGCGCCAGTTGACGTCATCCCCCATGGCGAAGACGGAATTACGGCCCTAACGATTGCTCCCAATGGAAATCTCTACGGCGCTACCAGCGGCAAACGCTCACACCTCTTTGTTCTCGATCCTCGCCACGGGTATGTTCAGCCGTTGGGATACCTCCCGAACACCACCGCTGTAACCCACGCCATCGTGGTATCGAAAGACGGCGATGTGTACGTTGGAACTTCGCCGGGTGGACACCTCCTCAAATATTCCCCCAACCTCGAGGACCAGCAACCGCTACGCGTCAAAGAACCCTGCCAGGTGGCCGACCTTGGCCCCGCCGTCAAAGGAGAAGGAATTCTGGCGCTGGCGATTGATCGCGAGGCGGGAGTTATCCATGGCTTGAGCTATCCCAACGCGCATTTCTTCAGTTTCACCATCGCCACGGGATTGATAAAAGATTTCGGAGTCGTCGCTAAACATGCCCCCCACGGAGAGAAATCCGAAACCGGGAAAATGGTCTCACGCATGTTGGCCCTGGACCTTAAGGGCAATGTGTATGCCTCCGGCGAAGACGGCTTTCTCTATAAGTTCGATAAGGAGAAACAAGTTCTCACGCGATTACCGATGCAGCTTCCGGGCATTCCCGGTCGAGAACCCTGGTCGCGCGTGGACACATTCTTGACGACTCCCTCAGGCCTGATTTTCGGGGGCACTTCTGATGGATACTTGTTCCGCTTCGATCCCGATGCGCGCAAGGTGGACAACCTC
>CAYTMD010000248.1:5426-9156 GCA_964438685.1 uncultured Acidobacteriota bacterium | reverse complement strand
AGACCCCCTCACCCCCCGCCTTGCGGTCCCCCCTCTCCCCCAAGGGGGCGAGGGGAAATGTACCCTTAGTTTCGATGTCGAATTCATGATGGCTGAGCACGGGCCCGCATGGTCCATTGGCTGCGTCTGCTATTTTGGACAGCAGTGATACGACCTCATCCGCTTTGCGGGCTGGGGACAGCATCGGCACCTTTGACGGAGGACTGTCAACGTCTTCCAGTTTTTACCCGTTACCCCCAACACATCGTTGACGAAAATGCTTTCCCCCGCCTATATTGGCCCATCCCCATCAAGGAGAATTGCCGCCTGCTTCAGCGCATATTTCATCTCGAGGAGAACGACACCTCCATCCGCCGCGAGTTGCTGGCGGGCCTGACCACGTTTACAACCATGGCCTATGTGGTCGTGGTGAACCCCCGCATTCTTTCCGAAGCGGGCATGCCCGTGGAAGGAGTTTTGTTCGCCACGTGCATCTCCGCGGCACTTGCCACACTGATCATGGGTCTGTGGGCAAACTATCCCATCGCGCTGGCGCCGGGCATGTCGCTGAACGCCTACTTTACTTACTCGATTGTCATCGGGCGCGGGGTGCCCTGGCAGACGGCGCTCGGGGTGGTGTTCATCTCCGGAATGCTCTTCCTTGTGCTGACCCTTACCAACATCCGCGAGATGATCGTGAATGGCATTCCCGACTGCTTGAAGTACGGCACGACAGGAGGCATTGGACTTTTCATCGCGTTCATTGGTTTCCGCAACGCCAAAATCATTGTTGCCCACCCCGCCACCTTCGTGGCTCTCGGCCGAGTTTCCGATCCGCAAGTCATCCTGGCGGCAGCGGGCCTGATGGTGATCGCCAGCCTCATGGCCCGGCGCGTTGGCAGCGCCATCCTGCAGGGAATTTTCGTTACCACATTGGCGGGAATTCCTGCCGGCCTCACCCATTGGCCAGCGCATCTGTTCTCACTTCCCCACCCCGGTGGCACCTTTCTTAAGCTCGATCTTCGCGCCGCGGCCCGCTTTGGCCTGGGCGACCTGATTTTCATTTTCTTTTTCGTGGATCTGTTCGACAACGTGGGCACACTAATCGGAGTGTGCGAGGAGGGTGGATTCCTGCGTGATGGCAAGCTTCCCCGCGCCAGCCGCGCGTTGTTGGCCGATGCGCTGGGCACGATTATGGGGTCACTTACGGGAACTTCCACGGTTACCAGTTACATTGAGAGTGCTGCCGGCGTTGCCGCGGGCGCCCGCACCGGGCTGGGGAATATCGTAATCGCGGGATGTTTCTTCGTTGCCATGTTCTGCGCTCCGGTTATCGCCGCCATTCCCTCTTTCGCCACTGCCCCCGCCCTTATCATTGTTGGTTCACTGATGTGTGGCGCCGTGGCCAGGATTCGCTGGAGTGATTTTACTGACGCCTTCCCTGCCTTCCTAACCCTGGTCGCGACTCCACTGACCTTCAGCATTGCCACCGGACTTAGCCTTGGCCTTATTTCCTTCACACTCCTTAAGCTTGCCACCGGAAAACGCGGGGAAATCAGTCCCCTGATCTGGGTCCTCACCGGCCTCTTCCTGCTTCGCTACGCCTTTCTCGGCCTACACTGACACCGCACCGAGGCATGGGGCGGACGCCACTTCACGACGTAGGGCCGAACAGCGTTCGGCCTCGGACCAGCGCTGCTGGTCGCTACGGTTTATGCATCCCCTGCGGGGATTCAGGGATCGAGACAGCGCTCGAGTTCTTCCACACCCTGTTCAGGTTACCGAAACCACGACTCCCCCTATTGTTCGTCCGGTGCCCACTGTCATCCAGACGTTTCTTTTCTGTAAGAGAATGCGCATCATCCCCTTCGGCCTCGGTTATAATGCTCAGCTTCCGATTGCCAGCCTTAGCGAGGAGCGTGAAACGTGCGGATAAGAAAGGCGGTTATCACCGCAGCAGGAGGAACCCAGCGGGCGCTTCCGCTGCAGACCCTCATCCACAACGGAACGGAAAAATCCGTTTTGAGCATCCTGATCGAACAGGCCCTCACGGCGAATATTGACGAGATCTGCGTGGTGGTGTGGCCCGGTGACGAGACCCGCTACGCGCAAGCCGCCGGCAGTCACGCGGGCTCGGTGCGGTTCGTCGCTCAGCAGCACCCGCCGCGGGGATACGGCCACGCCATCTACTGTGCGCGCGACTTTGTGGGCCAGGAACCCTTCCTGCACATGGTGGGGGATCACCTCTACGTCAGTACGTCCAAGCCCGGCGTGCAGCGACTGGTGGAGTTGGCGGAAAGCGAATCCTGCTCCGCCTCCGGGGTTCAACCTACCCGCGAAAGCCTGCTCCCACGCTTTGGCGCAGTGGCAGGGCGCCGCGTGTCGGGTCGGACCGGCGTTTATCGCGTGGACACGGTCATCGAAAAGCCCACCCCCACGGAAGCCGAACAACGCTTGATGGTGCCGGGAATACGCGCCGGGTATTACCTCTGTTTCTTTGGAATTCACGTTTTCACTCCTGCTTTGATGGACCTGCTGGGCCGCATGTTAGCGGACGATCCGAACCACTCTGTTACATTATCCGCTGCTCTTGCCGAACTCGCGCGGCAGGAGCAATACCTGGCGCTGGAGGACAAGGGCCGGCGTTATGATCTCGGCGCGCGCTACGGATTGCTCACTGCGCAACTGGCGCTGGCGCTCAACGGCCGCGACCGCGACGAAGTTCTTACCCATTTGCTGGAATTGTTGGCCGAACGTGAGATGACCCCTCCGGCAGGGGGCAAGGAGTGAGCCAGCTTACCGATGTCATAACCTCACACGATACCGAGACTCGGAACCGCTCGCTCGACGCCCTGTGCCGTGCGGCGACACTGGAAGAACTGCAAATGGAATGCGATGCGCTCGATCGCTTCCGGCGCAGCAGCGACAATCTCTATGAGCGCGTACGGGCACTCTTCTTCCTATATGCCATCCACCGGTTCCACATTCCCTCAAAAGCGTTGGGCATTTCACGCTCTTTGATTCCGTTTGCGGGTTACACCAACCTCCTCAAACGCCGGTTTGAAGAAGCCCTTGATATCTTCCTCGCCGTCCAGGCTGCTGCCGGCCCCAGCGCTGCCCTCTCCAGCGCCTTGGCCGCCGGCTATCGGTCGCTGGGATTTCAGACTCTTGCCGACCAGGTGCGGCGCAGCGTACGCTCCGTCCGCGGCAACCGATGGATGTTTCGCGCCGCCCATCCTGAAGATGCTCCGCTGCGGATTCGCCCCGAACTGCTGAATCGCCAGGCCAAGGACCAACTCTTCCCCGTCTTGAGTGAGGCCACCCCGGTGCGCATGGACCTGAGCCATAGCGGGTGGAGCGATATCTTCTTTCTGGGGATGGATTATCCCGAAGGCGCACGGGTTCTGAACATTTCCATCGACCTGAGCGCGCATCGTGGTGACGTCCCCAAGCCTCCCGTGGAAGCGTGGTTCCGCGTCATCGATCAGCCCGTACTACGTCTGGTCAGCGTTGACCTTCAGTGCAGCGCCGACCTGGGCACGATTGCGGAAGTTTTCGATTTTGCCCACGACTATCTGGGATTGCTCAAAGCCGCGGTTATCGCCTCTGGCATCGTGCCCCCGGGAATGGAAGGCGCCACTCAACCTCTTACCGAGGTCCTTAGCCATCTCACCGGCCTGCCCGGCCACGGAATTGAAATCGTCAGTAAAGTGAACGATATTCCCCGCGGCTCACGCCTGGCAGTCTCCAC
>CAYTMD010000248.1:0-5326 GCA_964438685.1 uncultured Acidobacteriota bacterium | reverse complement strand
TTGGCCCTCAGGAGGTGTCACCGGAAACACGCCGGCAACTTCAGGAAAGCCTGGTGCTGGTCCACGGCGGAATGGCGCAGGATGTGGGCCCGATTCTGGAAATGGTGACGGAGAAGTATCTTCTTCGTTCCGAGAGTGAGTGGCACGCGCGCGGCGAAGCCACGTTGATTCTTGATGACCTCATCGCACAATTGAAAAGCGGCGACATTCGTACCATTGGCGCGTTGACGGAGCGGAACTTCAACGGTCCCATTCAGACCATTATCCCCTGGGCGGGAAATCTGTACACCGACACGCTGATTCGCCGTGTGCGCAGTGAAATGGCCGATGATTTCTGGGGCTTCTGGATGCTGGGAGGAATGTCAGGCGGAGGCATGGGGTTTCTCTTTGCCCCACAGGCAAAGGCGCGGGCGCAGGAGCGCTTGCAGGCCATTATGAGCGGCACCAAGCGGGAAATGGAACGTGCCGTGCCGTTCGCCATGGAACCGGTGGTCTACAGCTTTACCGTCAACGAACAGGGCACGCAGGCCACGCTCCTCGGCGGCGACGCTGCCCTGATGCCGGCGGGTTACTACCAGTTGGCGGTTCCCCCTCTGCTACGCATGGAATCACGTCTGCTCTCGCCCGTGCGCCGCCTTGAATTGGAACACTTCACCGCAGCGTGCCACACCGTCCCGGAATTCCAGGGCATGGTGCAGCAGGTTTTTGAGCATCTCATCCCGCAGAGTGCCCCCAAAGCTCCCGGCTCGCAGAACCTCGACGCACTGCTTGAAGCCCATGGTTTCGACCGCCTGGAGCATGAACAGATTCAGGCGGACTTGCGCAGTGGCCGAGTGGGGCTGGCGCAGAATCGCCTTCCCATCAGCAGCCTGATTACTGACGTCGGCACCGGCGATCTTTACGACGCAACCACCGGCGCGGCGCCGAAATACCATGCAATCGGCAAAGAGGCGCTGGCTGCGGGAAGGGTGGCCGTGGTTTCATTTGCCGGTGGAGTGGGCAGCCGTTGGACCAAGGGCGCGGGCGTCGTCAAGGCGCTCAATCCCTTTTGCCGGCTGGGGGGCAAGCACCGCAGCTTTGTTGAAGTCCACCTGGCCCACAGCCGCCGTACCGGCCGCCTCTGGGGAACTTCCCTGCCCCACGTCATCACCACCAGCTACCTGACGCACGATGCCATCCAGTCGCATCTTGCCGCGGAACGAAACTACGATTATCCCGGCTCATTATTGTTGTCCCCCGGGCGCTCCATCGGGCTGCGGTTTGTGCCGATGGAAAGGGACCTGCGGTTTGCCTGGGAGGAATTACCACAGCAGATGCTGGATGAGCAGGCGCAAAAGGTGCGTGACAGCTTGCGCGCAACGCTGATCGGCTGGGCACGGCAAATGGGCGAAGGCTCCAGTTATACCGATAACGTGCCCATGCAATGCCTGCACCCTGTGGGCCACTGGTACGAAGTCCCCAACATGATCCGCAATGGCACCCTGCTGCGGCTGCTTCAGGTACACCAGAGCTTGAAATATCTGATGATTCACAACATCGATACGGTGGGGGCGGACGTCGATCCGGGATTGCTGGGTTACCACATCGCGGAAGGGGCGGCACTTACCGCCGAGGTTATTGCGCGGCAGGTGGAAGATCGCGGCGGCGGATTGGCCCGCATTGACGGCCGTGCGCGCCTGATTGAGGGACTCGCGCTTCCCAACGAAGAGGTTGAATCCCAGCTCTCCTGGTATAACAGTGCGACCTATTGGATCGATATCGACCAGCTTCTCACCTTGTTTGGACTGACCCGCGATAGTCTTGCTTCACCGGAAAAGGTGAACACCGCCGTACGAGCGCTGGCCGGCCGTTTGCCGACATACATTACGCTGAAGGATGTGAAAAAGCGCTGGGGAAAAGGTCAGGAAGACGTCCTGCCAGTAGCGCAATTTGAAAAGCTGTGGGGGGACATGACCAGTCTGGCGGAATTCCCGTGCCGGTTTGTGGCCGTGCCCCGTAAGCGCGGGCAGCAACTTAAAGAACCAGCCCAGCTCGACGGTTGGCTGCGTGATGGTTCCGCGGCATTCGTGGAGTTTTTGTGTAACTGGGAGTAGACGAGGCTGGGAATGAAACAACCCCCAGCCACAGGATTACTTCCCCGGAAGGGCACCCGGGGAAATGAGCACAGCCAGTATATATATTCATAGTAAACTTTCCACAGAAGAAATTATCTATAGGATTGCTCGACGAAAGCAGTCTCCTAGCTTTCTTCTCCCATAACCTGTCCGCACCGCTCGCAATCCTTAAAGTTTTGTCACGGACTGCCGATCAATAGGGCGGGAACGGCTGACGCGCCATTCGGCACGAACTCAGGCAGCGCCAGTCTTGGAGCACTCTTTTCATCGGGCCACACCGAGAGGCGAGAAGGATGGGAAAGCGGTGATATCCATAAAGAAATACCTGGACCTGGACTCGAGTGAATTGACCAAGTATCGTCCGCCGAACTCAGAAGAAATTCTGTCCTCGACCTTGGAAGCATACCGGGCGGCACTGGGCGCCATGGGAAGTTGTGGATTGCGGGCGTGTCCCACGTTGGGTCCCGGACTGCAGAGCAGCCTGATGGTTCTGGCCGAAGGCCTTGCCAAAACAGTTACTCCTCCCCTGGTTAAAGAAACCGAAGGGCGTGTAGAACATCAATTGCAGGAATGGGGAGAGAAAACATCGGAGTACTTCCAGCAGCGCGCCGGAGACGTGAAGGAAATCCTGATGGTGCTGGCGCGCGCGGCGGAGTCCGTGGCCGAGCGCGACCAGCGATACGCCAGCCAATTCGGTGAATTCACCAAACGGCTTCAGGCGCTGGCCAAGCTTGAAGACCTGCCCCAAATCCGCTCCGCCATCGTGCGCGGCGCCAAGGACCTGAAAAGCTGCGTGGATAAAATGGAGCAGGACGGGCGCGAATCCGTGGCCGCCTTGCGATCACAGGTTTCCACTTATGAAACCAAGTTAGAGGAGGCCGAACGGCGTGCTTCCCACGATACGTTGACGGGATTGGACAATCGCCAGGGAGTGGAAACCAAGCTCCAGCGCCGAGTTGATGCCAAACGCCCGTTCTGCGTGGTCCTGCTGGATCTCAATGGGTTCAAGCAGGTCAACGACGCTTACGGGCACCAGGCAGGCGACGATTTACTGAAACAATTCTCCACGGAACTGCGCTCGGCTTCGCGGTCCACAGACGTGGTCGGGCGCTGGGGCGGCGATGAATTCGTCGTGATTCTCGATGGCAGCCTGACGGAAGCCCAATCGCACCTCGAGCGCATGCAAAAGTGGGTCTTCGGCAGCTACACCCTTCATCTGGGAACGGAAGGACCCAAGGTTGATATGGACGCCGCCATCGGGATGGTTGAGTGGAATGCCGGGGAGCCGATCAAAGACCTTCTGGCGCGCGCCGACGCCCTGATGTACAAGCAAAAAGCCGAGATGCACAGGCGCGCAACGGCGGCACATTACGATAAGGGTTGTAAGCGGGAACCCTATTCATAAGTCGCTCGCCGGTTGAGTGTAGCCCGCGGTTCTGGTGAGTCGATGCGCCCGGGATCGAATTGCGCCGCAATTTGACGAGTACAAAACTCCCGGCCGATTCGAGACGTAATCCAAGACCTCTTTGAGCCCCCCCCAGAGCCGGAGTTCCTCAATTTCCCACGAGCGCCCGTAGAGATGCCAAAGACCCCCACTCTTTAGAACCGAATCAAAGAGAGACTTGGCCAGCTCAACCCAATTCGCGGCAAATCGGCAATGGGTGGCGAATCCCCATGAACTATCAAAACGCATTTCATGGGCAAGGTTTCGAAGATAATCAAGGCGCGAATGGGGGAAGACTTGCACGGTGGTCGGCATACGAAACGGATCGAAATTCTGCGTGCTGGCCAGCAAGGCCGAGGTGCGCCCTCCGGCATATCCGGCCTGCTTCAGCGTGTCGATTACGCTGCTGTCATACTTTCCCCGGGGATAGGCAAACATGGAAACAGCCTTCCCTAAATCATCCTCCAAACGCTTTTTGCAACTATCCACTTCCAGGGTCAGTTGCTTCTTGTCGCACAGTGGTAGATTGGGGTGGGAAGCACCATGCGACCCGATCTCAAATCCCTGAGAGTCAAGTTCCAACAACTCCGTGTAGCCCATCCGGCAGGACTTGTGATGGCCCTTGACGGGGATATAAAAGGTTCCCGCCATCTTGCGGGCGGCAAGCAACCCCGCCACCCGCAGGTCATTCGGGTCGCCATCATCCCAACTCGTGGTTACGATTCTCGAATGCGGTGTCTCGTCGAGTGGCTGACGTCGTCCCCGTGCCGGTGCCTGATCCGTGCGATTGTTGCCGCCAGATAGGGTCTCAGAATTCATAAGGGTGTCCTGGCATTCCCATGATCAGTATTCCATCTTTCCTCTGATTACAACCAGATTGGCAATCCAGCCGGAGGGCTAAGAACGCTACGCTATGCAGTTGGATTGCCCTTTGCCATTGCCAGTAAGTCATTGATTAAACATGGCAAAGCTTCCGCGACGAGCTGCGTCACTGCAAAATTGAAGGAAATCTTTACGCCGGATGGGTAAGTTGTACACGGCTGATTGGATCGAGGAACGGTATCCCTAATAGATACAATGGCTTCCTATCCCTGCGATTGGAACCGCTCTTGCATACCCCGGGGTGGTCATATTGGAGAGGGCGTCGTTGATAATGCTGCGCGGGATCGTCGCTGCTTAACGCTCGCCGGCAAATGGCGGTGTCACACGGAAAGGATAAATGCCATGCGATTTGTATTTCGGGTTTTGTGCCTTCTTGCGGTTACTTGTCTATTTGTTGTTAGTGGCTGGAGCCAGTCAAACTCCAACCGTACAACATCGGATCCTGAGGGTACAATCCGCGTGGGCGACAAGTCACCCGGGCCCGCAAAGGAAATAGGAAGGGGTGGAGCGGATATCGGGAAAGGTGTAGCAAGAGGCACCGGAGATCTGGCGAAAGGTACGGCGGGAGGAGTCAATCACCTCGCGCACGGCGATGTGGGAAGCGCCGGAGCTTCCGTCGGCAGAGGAGTCGGTGGAATGGGCAAAAACGTTGGTGTCGCCACCGCCAAAGGTGTCGGCAAGATTGGCAAAGGCGTGGGCGGGGAATTCAAGAAGCTCTGACCCGACGCACCACGCGTTTTACTTGCACGGAAGTTGCGCAGGAGCGTTATGTTGTCTTCCTAATCTGCAGTAAGCAGCGAGCAGATGGCGCGAGTCCCGCAGCCCATACTTCACATTCTTACACTGCTGTCCAAATTAGCAGACTCGCCGCGTGGCGATTGCAATT
>CAYTMD010000247.1:0-9193 GCA_964438685.1 uncultured Acidobacteriota bacterium | reverse complement strand
GCAGCGGAGTGTAGCCGTAACCATCCCTAACGTTAAGCTTGGCCCCGTGATCCAGCAGTAGTTCTGCTACCTCTTGATAACCGCGGCTGGCAACATCATTCAAAATCGTACTTCCGTCACACAAGTCGTTGACATGCGCACCGTTTGCCAGCAGCAATCTCACGATATCTTTCTTTCCCCGGGCCGCCGCCTGGCGCAAGGCCGTCGAGCTGTTCAGGGAACTGCCAGCGGGAGTAAAACTACCATTCTTATCCCACCTGGCGAAGAGCAGGCGAGGCTCTTCCCTGAGCATCGTACTCACCTTATCCAGGTCACTCTTCTCTATCGCTTCCAAGAAAGAAGATGCCTGGATTCTTGAAGGTCCCTTGATGCCAAATAGCGTCTTCCACCAGTTCATGATTTCAGCGCCTTCCTTTTTGAAAAACCGTGAGAGGCCATATTTACCATTTTTCGAGACCACGATTCACGCTGCTGACTCATATTTTGAGCGTCGGGGTGGGTCCGCTGGCGTTTCCCGAGGACGGCCGCGTGGCCCGGGCGTCAAGCGATGCCGCGTCTGCGGTTCGAGCGCCTGGGTGAACGTCTCCGGCCCCAGCGTGCACCGAATCTATTCGGCAGTCCAGCCCTCCCGCCTCACATCTCCAACCGGGCAGTGGTACGCCTGGCAAGGTGGAAGGTCAAGCGAAATCATGGCGGAATAGCCAATCTGCCTCAAAATAATTAGGAAATATGGTGTCCGGTTTTCTCTGCAGCGGGCAGCCACGCTCATCGTGTTTCTAATTGTGGCCCTTTCGCATCGTTGATGCCCCCAATCGAAGTTGTCACCGTAGCCACGGACAGTGCTTTCCTGTCCGTGGGCTTTTCTCCCGCACGATACCCCAGGGGAAGTCGCACGTAATCAATTTGGAAATATCGTGCCTGTCCCGCGTTCTCTGCCGAACCTGTCATCAGAAGTCGTAGAAACGTGCCAAGGGAAGAGGCACCTCATGCAAGCTGAGTGCGCGACGCGCCTTGGAGTGCGGCGGCTCGACGCCGCCTTGGAATGCAGGTCGATCTTAATTGGATCGGGATTCAATGTTGATGGGTACAGGCATCGACAAAAGCGGCGTCGAGCCGCCGCACTCCAAGGCGCGTCGCGCAGGCCAAAACTTTGACTCGTCTTAGCCCGCCGGGAGAAATCGCACAGCCCAAATGCTTGCCAGAATAAGAATAAGGAGAATGGGGTCAGGAGGAGAATGGAGAGTGGGGAGCGGCGTAGCGGCGTAGCGCAGAGTTGTTCCGCCTTTTGGAACTACTCTGCGGCTTTCACCATTTAACAACATTCTCAAAGTTATATTACCTGTTTGAGAACCTGTTGCCACTTATTTGAAGGGCCGCGGAGTGGTGCTGAGGTGCGCACAACTCCGCGCTACGCCGCTCTGCTCGCCGGCTGGCGCATGGCGAGCACAGCCATGCGACTCGCGATCCTCTTCGCGTCCGCGGGCACTTTCCAAGTGCTCATCGACGGACGCCATTTCCCCCACCCGCTACATTGATCGTTTCCCGAAACGCGGGACTGCGCTCGCCCTGTGCCAGCCCGCCGTTCCCTTAAATCAGTCCTGGAAGTAGGGAGGAATTTCCTGGTTCGGTTCTCCCAGCAAACCATCCGCAATTCCTAGGCAAGCGCTGGTGCGGTCTTCACTCGAGGTCAACTGCTTAGCCCAGCCGATGACGGCAGGCGCGCCGTTCTGATGGGCATTAACGGCGGCAACCAGGCGAAGCGCCCGTCCGCGCAGGTCGTCCGGAAATCTCTGGGGTATCTGCGTAGCCAATGCCGCAGCGTCGGTAAGCTTGCCGGTCCTTGCCAGGGCATAGGCGCGCTGCAAATTTACGGCGTCGTCAAACCTCTTGTCGTGTATCTTGTCGAGGCTCGCCAGCGCCGCTTCTCCATGGCCTGCGTTCGCCTGTGCCATGGCGATCCTCACCCAGGCCATTGCCCGCTGAACTTCCAGGTCCTGGTTCCCCGGAGGTACGCTTGAGAGCGATTGCAAAATCGTTGTCGCGCGGGTTTCGTCCTTGGCCTCAATCAAGCACGTCGCGATCATCACCAGGGCTTCGTTCCTACGCTGCTCATCAGGGATCGCCTGGGCCAACGTGATGGCGTCGTCGAACCTGCCGGCCCGCGCCTGGGCGAATGCGACAAGGGACAAGTCGTACGCGCGGTCGGGATCCTTCAGAAAAGGATGCACCAACTCCAGCGCTCCCTTGCTCAGTTGTTCGGATTCCTTGCTGTCCTTCTCTCCCGCCACCGCACCAAGTACCGCGTATAGGGAATAGACCCTTTCCCTGCCATCAATTTTGGTCAGGCTGGCAATCGCCGCCTCCGGTTCATCTCTCATGGCATACAGCAGGGCCATGTCTTGAGACAACAGGTCTTCCCTACTCGTCGTCGAGGATGGAACCGACTCCAGAAACTTTCGGATCCGGTCCTCGGCGGCAGCAGGGGATTCATTCCGCCCCTTGATCAGGATGATGTTGAATTGCGCATCCTGCCGGATGTCCGCGTCCTTAATCAAACCAAGTGTCTCCCCCGCCCCCGGGTCATCGTGCTTTGCCTGCCTTTCGGCCAGCCATTGCAACATCAACGAGCGGGTTCTCCCCTCAAAGCTATGCGCAGCCGTTTTTACCGCCGTGGATTGTCCACAACGAAGCATGTTGCGGCCAAGAACATCCGCGGCTTGCCACATGAATTTTGAGTCGACGCGGATAACCGCAATCGCGTCATCGAAATCGCCATCTTGAGCGTAGGCCTTCGCCACTTCCTGCAACAGGTCGGGACGGCCATATTCGTTTTTGATCTCCATGGCGTTGGCGCGGGCAAGATCGATCACGGCCTTGATTTGCGCTGAACTCCGCTGGCACGCCGGTTCTTTCGCCAGAAGAGTGAACGAACAGAAAGTCAGCAGGCACGCTATGCAGCAAATCCAATGTGTAAGTTGTCGCATAAGAAATGGACCTCGACCGGCCACGGATTCAGCTACACGCCGGGACTCAGACGTTATACTCGTGTGGAAGTGGCGAGTAAATGACGTAGGGCAGAAACAGTCGGCACAGGAAATTTAAATCCCGAGTTAGGTCATATTGTCGCACGGCGTTAACGGAGTGGCGCAGACCACAGAAAAGTGACAAATTGGCCGTGCAATCAGACAAGAAGTCGCTCGAATTGGTACGCACCGTTATGCTATTCACGGTTTGTAATAGGCCATAGGCCGTTGTCAAGCGTTGGATTTCAGGATTGCGCAAAGCGGATTTCCCTACCCCCCTGGTCCTCATATGTCGCGAGGCTTCGCCGCTCTTGTGGCGCGGGGAAGGGACGAGTAAGATACAGGCATCAAAGTAAGGTAGTCGTCACGGCCTTAATCTGTGTGGTGTTATGAAAACGTGCTCCCGCGCAATTCTTCTCTTCATGTCGGTGTCTTTCCTGCCTCTCACCGGAATGGCACAAGGTCTGGGACAGGCAAACGCAACGGTATCTGTTAATCCTTATGCCGTGGTACAGACCATCTGGGTTGTAGCAGGAAAGGTTAAGACCTCGCATGGCGATCCCGTGCGAAACGCAGCGGTAACAGTGGCTCCGCTTATTGCCGCGGAAGTGCGCAGCCTTTCAACTGACGCTCAGGGAGAGTTTCGTACTGAGTACCAGTTGAACGCCGTCGGAGTCGATGGGTTCAACGTAGTCCTGACGGCGAAGAAGAAAGGGTTGCGGACAGGCCACGCGTTTGTAAGTTATGCCCGTTCGGCGAAAACCTGGGAAGTTCCGATTACGCTGCGTGAACCCGATGAAGACTCTGCCCAGCTCTCATCCGCGGACTTGATTTCAGGCCTGTTGCCCAAGCTGAAACAACTTGGACCTGAGGACGGGCTTTCGGCAAAGAGCGAGAAGGATTACACACGAGGCGTGGCAGAGTATGTCGACCAACACCATACGGAACGGGCCGTCCCAGCGTTTTTCAAAGTGGTGCAACGCGATCCAGAGTGCATTGCGTGCCGAACCATGCTGGGCCTCGCGGAGTTGGACTGGGACGACTGGGACAACGCCAATCGGGCCCTGGCAGAAAGTGTGAACGCAACACTCGCCAATCGAAAAGCGGGGCGTCCAGAACCGCTGGTGGCTTACGGAACCTGGTTGAATTGGCAGCACGATCCGGAAAAGGCTCAGCCCTTTTTCATGGAAGCTCTCAAGTACACCCCACAGGACGCACTGACGCTGCAAGAGTTGGGCCGAACACTGCTCTCGATGCAGCGGTTCGAACCCGCAAGCGAATTCTTGAAGAAGGCGCTAACCGCGGGCGCGGCAGCGGAGGCGCGATTGCTTTATGTGGAAGCCCTGGTGGGGGCAGGCCGCTCCGATGATGCAGCCGCGGAAATGAACCGCTATCTTGACGGGCGCGACGTGAAGAAAATGCCAGTGCGCGTTCGCCAGGTATGGGCAAGCGTGCAGGCCCAGAAAAAGGTGGAAGCCACCTACGTCAAGGCCAGGCAGCCGAAGGGCCAGGAACACGTCGATCTTCTTCGGCACCCTCCCGCAGAGCTGATCCGCGGTCTCGAACCTGCCCAAGACCAGGAACCCTTGAGCTCCATCCTCGACGGCGTGGGCACAAAGATATTGGAACTCCTCCAGAACTTCCCCAATACGAGCTCGGAAGAAGCAATCCATCAGGAGAAACTGGGCCGCAAGGGAGCGGTCAGCGACACCCAGAACCAGAAATTCCGGTACTTGTGCATGGCCCCGCGTGAGTCCTGGGGGCCCGGCTTTAGAGAATATCGCGCTGATTTTTCAGGAAACGAAGCCGAGCCCAAGGGATCTGCTGAAGGGTTTATGCTCACCAAGGGGTTTAACTCCACGCCGCTCTTTTTTCACCCCTCCTATCGCTCTGAAAGCACATTTCGCTACCTCGGGCGGCAAACCCTAAACGGCAGGAGTGCGTACGTAATTGCGTTTGCGCAAATTCCGGGAAAATCCCATTTAAGCGGGATCTTCCGGAAGGGCCAGACATCGATAACAACTTTCTCGCAGGGGCTGGCCTGGTTCGATACAGACACCTACCAAATCGTTCGCCTCCATACTGAACTCCTGGCGCCCTTGTCTGAGATTCGCCTGGAAAAGCAAACCATGACGATCGATTTCAATGAGGTCCACTTTAGCCGCCTGAAAGAAGCCTTCTGGCTGCCGGAGAATGTCACTGTAACACTCGACTGGAATGGCAAGCAGCTCCGGAATAGGCATGAATACTCCGACTTTAAGATTTTCGATGTTGACGCATCGGAAAAGATCGGAAAACCGAAAGCATCAGCGGAGTCTCCTAAAGAAACGGGCGAGCCGACAGTTACCCAGTAGCCAGAGGGAAAGGACCCCAGTTATTCCCTCCTGAGGATTTGTTATGAAAGGCACTGGGTGTTGGCTGCGGGCACGCCGCCTAAGGACATCTGGCTCCCTTTAGGTCAGCATAACCAATAGTTTGGGCTCCCCTTGGTTCATTACGAAACACAGGTTCTTTGTTCTTGAGGTAGCAGAAACGGTGAAGTAGAATTGGCAGAAATCACCGCTCTCGGAAGAAGGTTGACAACTATGCTGCAAGATACGCGCCGGATCATTTTTCTATTGGCTGCACTTTGTGTTTCGGCAGTAGCCGTAAGGGCCCAAGTGGGGACCCTGAGTGGCATAGATGTCGAGGTGCGTAAAATTGTACAGGGGCGGGTAACGGATGCCACGGGGAAACCGATGCCGGGCGTGAGAGTTGACGTCACGACAAATGCCGGGCTGCTAGTCAAGACACTCCAGACAGACGCGCTGGGTGAATTCTATACTGAGTTCATGCTCCACCGGTTTACCGAAACTGAATTCATCGTAACGCTGCTGGTGGTAAAGAAGGGCTACCCAAAGGCCCACGTTTATTGCAACTATGGCAAGGCCGGCAAGGTCATCCTGATCCCCGTAGTGCTGCGCGCGGCCCAGGATGACGCTACGATGCTGCCGCAAGCCGACCTGATTTCGGGACTGGCGCCCACGCTCAGGACCGTAGGAACTTCCGACGGGTTGTCGGCGAAGGATGCCAAGACTTATGAGCGCGGGGCAATAGAATTCCTCGACCGGGGCCGTCTGGATTTTGCCGTGCCGCTCTTGGAGAGAGTGGTCGCATCCAACTCGGCGTGCGTCCGCTGCCGCCTTATGCTGGGGCTGGCTGACTTGAGTTGGGGAGATTGGTCAAGCGTGGAACGCCACCTGGGGGAATCTGTCAACGAGGTCCTTGCCAACAAGAAACTGGGGATTCCCGAACCACTGGTGGCTTACGGAGTGTTGCAGACTTGGGCACACGATCCCGAAAAAGCCGAACCCTACTTCTATGAGGCGCTCAAGTATTCGCCGCAGAACGCCCTGGCGCTCCAGGAACTTGGCCGCGTTCAGTCTTTCACCCTCAACTGGGATGGAGCCGCCGATTCGGAGAGAAAAGCGCTTGCCGCAGGCGCCGGGCCAGAGGCGCGCCTTCTCCTCGCAGAGGCCCTGGTGTGGTCGGGATCTGCCAAAGATGCCGACGCCGAAATGAATAAGTATCTGGATGGTCGGAACATTAAGAAGATGACCCCCCGGGTAAACGCGATTTGGGCAAGGATCCAAGCCCGGAAAAAAGACGATAACGCGCTGGTGAAGCTCCAGAAACCGGGCGTGCCTTACCTCGACTATGTCCACAACCCTCCGCCGGAGTTCCAAAAGCTGGAGTCCCCCGGTGACCAGGCGAAATTGGAACAGATCCTCAGCGCCGTAGGAAAAACAGTGGCGGAATCCTTCAAGAATTTCCCCAATACAAGTTCATTAGAGGTCATTCATCAGGACAGGTTGGACAGCAATGGAAAATCGGGGAAGGGACTGAGCCAGAAGTTTCGCTATCTCTGTTTGACCCCCACGGGAAAGTGGGGCCCCCAAACCGATGAGTATCGTGCTGATGTGACCGGACACGAAACTTCCATGCGGGGCTTGAAAGAAAATTACATGCTCACCTCGGGATTTGTTGCATCGTCCCTTGTATTCCACCCAATCTACCAGCCCGGAAGCAACTTCCGCCTTCTCGGGCGGCAGAGGATCAGGGACCGGGATGCTTATGTGGTAGCCTTCGCCCAGGTTCCGGGAAGGTCCCGCATGTACGGAACGTTTAAGGCCGGGAATGAGATGCGGGAAACATACTTTCAGGGCGTGGCCTGGATTGATGCCACAAACCATCAAATCCTCCGCCTCAACACCGACCTGCTGGAACCTTTGCCGCTCCTCAAGTTGAAAGCGGAGACCACAAAAATCGAGTTCAATGAAGTCCACTTCAATCGGATTCGGGAAGCGTTCTGGCTGCCGGCAGACGTCACGGTTACGCTTGATTGGAGGGGTCGGCTACTCCGTAATCAGCACGAGTATTCGGATTTCATGGTGTTCAATGTAGAGTCCATGCAAAAGATCGCCAAGCCGGAAGGCGCTCCCGCCGGTTCTGAAGTGGGGCCGGAACCCAAGTTGACACCGTAATTTTCCCACTACAGTGGACTTGAATCCCGGCGCTTAGGTTGATCTCTGCTGACCCAACCGGAGCAGCGCGTCGCCGCTCACGCGCATGGTAAGCCACTCCTTCATTATCTTCGCACCCAGGGACTCGTAGAACTCAATGGACGGTGTGTTCCAATCCAGCACCTGCCACTGGTATCGTCCGCAGCCTTTCTCAACGGCGACTTTGGCCAAATATGCCAGCAGCGCCTTGCCGATTCCCTTCTTACGAAAGCGCGGCCGAACGAAGAGATCCTCAAGATAGAGTCCGGGTTTCCCCTGCCACGTGGAATAGTTGAAGAACCATAGAGCGAAGCCCGCCGGCTCGCGGTCCCACTCGGCAATTTCCACGTGGAAGCGCGGGTCTCCGGAGAATCCATCTCGTCGCAGGTCTTCCGGCGTGGCGACGGCCTCTTCCGGCGCGCGCTCGTACTCGGCCAATTCGCGGATGAATTCGAGAATCAGGGGAATGTCTTCTTGCGTGGCTTTTCGGATGTTCAGCATGAAGACATTCTACTGGATTCAGTGCCGGTCATTCACCCTGTTTGCGTGAACGGGGTTTGGAAATCGACGATTCATTGACTTCGGCATCGCAGTGCGCTTAAATGACGCCGCGCACAAGGAGTGACCATCATGGTAACAAGACGGAATTTCCTTAAGAATCTTACCGGGGCGACAGTGCTGGCTTCCAGCCCATGCCTTCTGGCGGAGGATCGCCTGGCCTGGCCGAAACCGATCGGTCTCGAACTCTATACGGTGCGGGAATTGTTTGCTAAAGACCCGGCGGGAACGCTGAAGCATGTCGCGGCCGCGGGTTATAAGGAAGTGGAAGTCAGCCCCGGCCTCAAGCCGGAGGAACTCCACCAGTACCTCCGCGACGCCGGCCTGACCGCCCCGAGCGGATATTTCGAATCCCCAAGAACAGTGGAAGATTGGAAGAAGACGGTTGAGCAAGCCCATGCTTATGGACTCCGCTATGTGACCGTGGGGGACAATCCCCGTCTCGACGCCGCTGCCTGGAAGCGCCGGGCGGACCTGTATAACCAGTGCGGAAAGCTGGCGCAGGACGCTGGGATGCAGTTCTGCTATCACGCCCATTTCAATGAACTGGCGCGCATCGGTGACACCACCGGATACGACATCATGTTAAAAAGCTGCGACCCCAAACTGCTGAAAATGGAAATGGATGTCTTCTGGATGACTTATGCCGGCGCGGACCCGCTGCACTATTTCCGCCTTCACCCCGGACGGTTTCCCCTGCTGCACATCAAGGATCTGTACAAGGACGTTGGGGTCAACCCGCACGAGTCTCCAGCGGAAAAAAGCCCGAATCCTTTTGCGCCGGTCGGCCAGGGGAAGATTGATTGGCATAAGATTTTCGCCCACGCGAGCGAGGCAGGCGCAAAACATATCTTTGTGGAACAGGATCGCTGCAATATGCCGCCGTATGAAGCCATCAAGATCAGTTTTGATTATTTGAAGAATCTGCGCTTGAACTGAAGAGGGTTCTGATGTCCCAGGTTGACCAAGGCGGCGGGGAGTTCTCCTCGCGCTGGAGGCATAAGGTAACGTGGCACTAGCCCGGATATCTCACGGGAGAATTGAAAAAGGCTGTCCATTTCTGGCATAAGT
>CAYTMD010000246.1:0-9258 GCA_964438685.1 uncultured Acidobacteriota bacterium | reverse complement strand
CCCCCGCGGCAAAGCCATCCTGCGACAGCAGCGACGCGAGGGCCGGGATGCCCAAAGCAATCCCCGCTGTGCTCCGGCGGAAGAAGTGGCGCCGGGTCATGGAAAGCGCAAGGTCTTTTCCGCTCGTGCTTTTCGAATCCATCATGGGTCACATCCTAACCTTGAGACAGTTCACATAAGAGGTTTGAAAAGATCATTCATCACTTGGTTCCCGACGGACCCCCTCACCCGTCTCCGTCGGCTGACGGACTGGTGAATACGCCGGTTGCGGTCCACCCTCTCCCCCAAAGGGGCGAGGGGAGTAAATTCAAATCAACTCCCCCCTCGCCCCTTTGGGGGAGAGGGGCCGGGGGTGAGGGGGTCGCATTGGGAACAGTCAGCGCGAATGAACAACATTGATCCCGTACTGCAACTCACTGCTTCGTAATCGTCTCATCCAAATTCAAAATGATGCCGGCCACGGTGGTCCATGCGGCCAGTTCTTTCGGGTCGAGCCGGGGATCGCTTCTGGTTGCGCCCACGCCCAGCAACGCCTTCGCGTCATCGCCGTGCTGGCGGTAGTCTGCAAGCGCGGCCTGTGCCTGCTCCAGCAAAATGGCTCGCTCCTGCGGATCGGGAGTGCGCCCCGTTGCCAGCCGGAAAGCAAAATCGATTCGACTGGCAGGAGTTTTCCCGCCCTGGGTCATCATGCGCGCAGCGAGAAAGCGCGACGCCTCCACATAGGTCGGATCGTTCAAAAGCACCAGCGCCTGGAGCGGGGTATTGGTCACGGAACGGCGAGCCGCGCACTTTTCCCGGTCGGGCGCGTCGAAGGTAACGAGCGCCGGGGGCGGGACGGTGCGCTTCCAAACGGTGTACATGCTGCGCCGGTAAAGGTCCCTGCCGGTGGATTCTGAATAGGTCTGCCCGCTGAATCCTCCGCCCAGAGCCATTTCTTCCCACAGACCTTTGGGCTGATAGGGGTAAACGCTGGGTCCGCCGATGCGAGTGTCAAGCAGGCCGCTGACTTCCAGCGCGTTGTCGCGGATCAACTCCGCCGGCAGGCGGAACCGTGGGCCTCGCGCCAGCAGACGATTTTCCGGGTCGCGCTCGGCAAGTTCCGGCGTCACTCGCGACGACTGCCGGTAGGTGGCCGAAGTCACGATGAGCCGCTGCATGGCCTTGACGTTCCATCCCGTGCGCACGAACTCTGTGGCCAGCCAATCGAGCAGCAGGGGATTGCTGGGGACTTCACCTTGCGATCCAAAGTCCTCCGACGTCTTGACAATCCCGGTGCCGAAATATTCCTGCCAGAAATGATTCACCGCCACGCGGGCGGCGAGCGGATTGGCGGGATTCACGAGCCACTTCGCCAGGCCCAACCGGTTCATGGGCAAGCCCGGCGCCATGGGGGGAAGAACGGCGGGCACGTTGGCCGTAACTTTGTCTTTGGGGTTGTCGTACTGGCCGCGGCCCAGCACAAATGTTTCGCGCGGCTTCTTCATCTCCGCCATGATCATGACCGTGGGGATGGCGGCCTCCAGCTTGGTCTTTTCTTCTTGCAGACCTTCCAGTTTCGCGTAAAGCTGGCGCTCGTTTTCGGACGCAGCGTATTTCAGGAAATACTCGCTCAACTTGGCCTGATGGTCCTTTTCCCGGGCCTTTTCAATTTCCTGCTTCGTTTGGGGTTTGGCTTCCTCGCCGATCTGGACATCCTCATCATCGTCATCGGTCTGGAGGGTGGCAAGCTCGTCGGTGGGCCGTCCATTGAGCGAAAGCAGCAGGGCGCGTGCAGGAAGGCGAAGCGCCAGGTCCTCAATTTCCTTGCCGGTCAAGTCGCGATCGTAAATTCGCAGGTCGTCGATAGTGCCTTCGAAGGAGGTTCCAAGGGCCTTGTCGCCGATTTCCAGTGCGGCCGTGGTGTGAATACTACCGCTCATGTGATCTTTGAGGATTTCCGTTTCAAGCTGCTTCCCCCCCTCGTAAAACTTAATGCCGGAAGCTTTTCCTGAGCCGTCGTATTCCACCACCAAGTGGCGCAGCGAAGTGGCGGACACCGCGCCCTGTTTATTGACCTGCACCCGTTCCTTGGTTTGGACCTCAATGGCATCGTCGGGCCAATGGCGGGCCAAACGCACCACCATGTGCGCCAATTGGTTTCTGCTGCCGAAGGTCATCGGCGTGTCGTCAGTAAATTCCCACCCCTGCCAGTGGTCGCCGGCGTTGTGCTTGGTCAGGATCTTGACTGCGGAAGAACTGGGTGGCATCGCCCACAAGCTGAGCGAAAAGGGTTTACTCCCATCGAAATCGCCGCTGTTGCCGAAGGATACCTGCGTTTCGGGGCTGAAGTTGCCGGCCTTGGCAACAGCGCCATCATCAAACACCAATTCGCCGCGCACCGACTTGGCGTCGTGGTGGAATCCCGAAGCATCCTTCAGGTCGCCGTCAAAGGGATAGTAGGCCGTCAGCCCTTCACGGGTAGGTTCGGGGAGGGAAGCAAGAGCCGTCTTTTGCCATTCATTGCGCTGGGCCAGAAGTTCATCTTCCGGCAGCTCATTCAGCGTGCTAGCGATCTGTGCCTTGAGCGTGTCAAGCCGCTGTTGTTGCTCATGCGAAGGCATGGGTAGAACGGGCACAGCATTTCCCTCAAACCCGTCCAGTCCGCGCTCTGGAACGGTGTTGAAGAAGGCAACGAAGCGGTAAAAATCCTTCTGCGTGATGGGATCGAACTTGTGATCGTGACAGCGCGCACACCCCATGGTGAGTCCAAGGAAGGCAGTGGAAGTGGTACTGACGCGATCGACCAGATACTCCACGTGGTACTCCGCGGGAATAGCTCCCCCTTCAAGGGTGATCATATGGTTGCGGTTGAAGCCGGAAGCAATCTTCTGGTCCATCGTCGCGTTGGGCAGAAGATCCCCGGCGATCTGATCCACGGTAAACTCATCGTACGGCATGTTCTGGTTGAAGGACTTGATCACCCAATCGCGCCACGCCCACATGTCGCGGAGAGAGTCAATGTGGTAGCCGTGGGAATCCGAGTACCGCGCCAGATCGAGCCAGGGCATGGCCATGCGCTCGCCATAATGAGGAGAGGCCAGAAGCTCGTCCACGCGCTTCTCATACGCGTTGGCTGAGTGGTCGGCGAGGAATGAGTCGATTTCCGCCGGCGTGGGAGGCAAGCCCGTAAGGTCGAAATATACCCGGCGCAGAAGCGCGGCTTTATCAGCTTCCGGTGAATGCTTCAGGCCTTCCGCCTCAAGACGTGCCAGAACAAAGTTGTCGATCGGATTCCGCGCCCAACCCTTGTCCTTCACTTCCGGTACGGGAGGACGCTTGGGAGGAACAAAAGACCAGAGCATTTCCCATTTTGCTCCCTGGTCAATCCATTCCTTGATCAGCTCAATCTGCTTGGGCGTCAGCGTACGACCGGAGTAAGCGGGCGGCATCAGAATAGAGCTGTCCGTGGCGCTGATCTTCTGGTAGAGCTTGCTCTGGGCGGCGTTGCCGGGAACAATGATGCGGTAGCCGCCCCGGTCAACGAACAAGCCTTCCGTATCGTCCAGCCGCAGGTTGGCCATGCGCTGCTTTTCATCCGGGCCATGACACTTAAAACAGGTGTCAGACAGAATAGGACGAATGTCGCGGTTGAAATCCACGCGCTTCACCGCCGGTTGCGCCGGGGTCAGCGAAGCAGTTTTGGTGGAGTTGAAGAACCAGATGGTGGAAGCAAGGATACCGAGAGTGATGAGCAGCCGAGTTTGCAAGCTGTTTCCCCCCAAGCCTGATTGGAAAGTGCGCCCCTTGATAGTTAAACTATACCCAAAAGGGATGGGCAAATCCACTGCAACCTTGACTGAGAATTCGTCTTCCTTCGCCAATCTGAGGGAGAGGCTAGTAAATACGAATTAACCCCGGTTAGCCGATCACACCAACAATCCGGAACCGCCCCATCCCCCGGCGGGCTCCCTTCTGTTACAATGCCGCCGAACCTATTTGGGACTTTTCGAGCCGGGTATCGCAAAGAGGCAGCAAGACCTTCCTTCCGGCTGAGGTGCGGCGTAGTGGACCAAGATTTAGAGTTACTCCGGCGGTGCATCGACGGCGAAAACTCGGCATGGGAAGGTCTGCTCAAGGTTTACACCCGCAAAATCTATAATTTATGCTACCGCTTCACGGGCAGGGCCGAGGAAGCGGAGGACCTGACGCAAGAGGTATTCATCAAGATATTCCAGACCCTACAGAGCTTCGACGCCGCGCAGGGGTCATTTTCCACCTGGTTGCACCGGGTGGCACGCAATCACCTGGTAGACCACTACCGGCGCACCAAGAAAGACCGGGTAACAGGGTCGATTGAAGACGACTTGGAAACGATCGTGGAGAAGCCCAGCACGGAAACAAGTCCTGCCGGCCACGTGGAGGCCCGCGAGTTGAAAGAGCATCTCCAGCGGGGTTTGGACCGTCTTTCGCCGGATTTACGGGAGGCGGTCGTCCTGCGTGACCTGCACGACCTCGACTATATGGAAATCTCCCAAGTCCTGGGGGTCCCCCAGGGTACGGTTAAGTCGCGAATAAATCGCGGGCGATTGGAACTTGCACGGGTCTTAAAGCGTATGGAAGGTATATAGGCCGAACGGTATTCGGCCTGCTGAGAGGCCCCGCAAAGGCGGGAAATTAGCAATGACGCACCTGGAAATTGAAAACCTGGCGAGCGATTACCTGGAAGGGTCCTTGGAACCCACCCTTCAAGTGGAAGTGGAATCGCATTTGAGCGGATGCCCGGCCTGCCGTGAGCTGGTGGATGACGTCCGCCACGTGCTGGACCTGTGCCGGGCCGCCGAAGTTGCGGAACCCAGGCCCTGGCTTATTTCCAGGATCATGCAGGCCACCGTCGGTGAGCGCAAACCGACTTGGCGCGAACGTATCGCCGGGTACATCCGGCCGGTGCTTCTCCCCCGAGTGGCGTATCCTGTCGCCATGACGGTGTTCACGTTTTCGATCATCGTCAATGCCGCCGGTCTGAATTTGAGAAGTTTGCAGTATCAGGATCTGAATCCCCGCACATGGGTGGACCGGGCCAACCGCCAGGGACACCTGCTGTACGCACGAGCGGAAAAGTTCTATTACGACCTGCGCGTGGTGTACGAGATTGAGTCACGCTTCCGGCAACTAGGCGGCCAGCCGCAGATTCAGGAGGAAGAAGCTCCTAAACCTGCGGCGCCTGCAGGCGGTTCCTCGCAGGGGTCGCCGTCTGACCAAACGGTAGCCTCCAACGGAGGCGCGTGGGTTGTGGTGGCTGACAAGAGTGAACAGTCGTTTCCAGCGGTTCCAAGCCAGACAGGCTTTACCGGTGCGGGAAGGAGCGTAATTCCATGAAATGCGCCAATCACCCTCTCAACGATGCCGTCTCTTATTGTGGACAATGCGGGCGCTCACTTTGCAACGATTGTAAACGCGACGTAAGCGGAATGGTTTACTGCGAAAATTGCCTTGCGGCCCGTTTGCATAGTCCGCTTCCACCCTGGGGAGGAGTCGGGACCGGACCGAGTCCTGGGGTTGCCCTGGCACTGGGTTTCATTCCCGGCGTGGGGGCAATTTACAATGGCCAAATCACCAAGGCCATCACGCAAGTCCTGATCTTTGGCTGCCTCATCGCCATGGGGGACCGTGTCCACGGCGGCCTGGATACCCTTTTCGGCCTGGGCGCAGCGGCGTTCTATTTTTACATGGTGATTGATTCTTTCCAGACCGCCAAGGCGAAGAGTCTTGGCAAGCCTGCGCCGGAGATATTTGGTATTGCCGAATTGAAAGTGAACGCTCCTATTGGGGCGGCTCTGCTGATCGGGGTCGGCATTCTTTTCCTGCTGGATAACCTCGGCGTACCGGTGATCAACCAGATCAGCAAATTCTGGCCGGTTCTATTGATTGTGGCAGGGGTCCTATTGTTGCAGAGGCGGCTGGGAGGTGGGACTACCCCACCGGCTCCGGCCAACCCGGTCGTGCCGGAAAAGCCGCCGGAAGGACCGAGCAATATTCCCGGGCCCAACGGGCTGTAGTTCTGGGGGCTGGGTTCTGGGGACTAGGGGCTGGGGAAAAAACCGGGACCGCGCAGCGCTACCCCGGTTTCCAGCACTTGGTACCCATTACCAAGGAGAACAAACATGGCGGTCATCGGCATCATCGTTGGGCTCATTGGCGCAGCCGTGGGCATTGTGGTTGGTGCGGTGGGTGGTCTGGCGGGGATGGTATTGGGGTTATTGGGTGGCTCCCTCGGCTTGCTGCCCTTCTTGTTCCCCGTCTTACTGATTACCATCGGCATCATCTGGCTGGTGAAGGGATCAAACTCAAGAAATGTGGCGGGAGCAAGGATGACCCATGTCGGGCCCACTCCGCCTCGCAACCCCGGCAACCCACAGTAAGGTGCCGGAAAGATCAATTTTGAAGTTCGAGCAACTTGGAGGAATTTCATGCCCTTTCATATGGTCCCCCTGGGAGCTTTTGCAATGGTCGTCATCATCGTGGCCATTACTTCCATGAAGAAGATGCGCGAGAAAGAGTTGGAGGCGCACCATCAGCTCCGCACGCAGGAAATGGAGCACGAGCGCAAGATGAAAGAACTGGATTTGGAGAAAGCCAAATTGGAGCTGGAAAAAGCACGCGCAACCAAGAACGATTGAAACGAGATCCCAGCGATGATCGACTCTAACGCGGGATTGCGGTCGGAGGTTTGAAATGGCAATTCCTGAAGAAATCATTCCCATTGCGGGGATGCTCATGGTGTTGGGCATCGTCGCCATTGTCTTCTGGTCCAAGTCTCGGGCGAAGGAGTTACAGTACCACCAGGATCTGCGTATTCGGGAAATGGAGCACCAGCTCAAGATGAAAGGGCTTGAAGTTGAGCTGGAAAAGGCCCGGCAGAAGAATCCCTAAGCCTCCAAGGTGGAGGCGGCACACGAAACAGCGAGGACACGATGCACGAGTTTATGACTTTTCTGAATGGCAATGGGCTTTGGGTCATGATCATCGCAGTGGTGGGCATCGGCACTTGGTTCCGATTTCGTGAAAAGGAATTGCGGGTCCATCAAGAATTGCGCGCCAAGGAAATGGAGCACCTTCAGAAGATGAAGGAGCTCGAAATCGAACTGGCGAAGACCGCGGGCCGCAAAGTTGCAGACAAGGTCGATTGACGTGGGTGCGGACTAACGGTGGGAGGGTTACTGTCAATGTCACCAGTTTCTATACCACTTGGTGTATTCGCCATGGTCGTGATAATTGTGGCCATTGCCAACATCGCCGGCCTTCGCGAAGTGGAAATAGATGTTCACCAGAAGCTGCATGCCAAGGAGATGGAGCACCAACGCAAAATGCGGGAACTGGATATGGAGCTTGAGCGTATCAAGAGTGGGATGTAGTGCGGCACGCAGCGCGTAGGCGCGAGATTGACATAGAGTTTATGGGAACAACACCTCCATTACCGACGCGTTATCGAGGCGGGCTGCTTTTTCCCGTGCTTCTTGTGGCATTGGGAATGATGTTCCTGCTGGATCATCTTGTTCCCGGCTGGGAATTACACAAAACCTGGCCCGCGCTGCTGATCTTGATTGGAGTGTTTAAGTTGGTGGACATAACCCGGCCACCGCGTCCTCCTGAGGGGCCGCGGGTCTAAGTGACAGAAGGCAGTAAGCACCAGGCACTACGCAGTAAGCACGAGGCAGTAGGCAGTAAGCACTAGGCACCGGACCGGAGTAGGGGCCGGAGGCATCGCAAACCTATTCTTCAGGTATGCGGGGCTGAAAGGCAGTGGCGGGTGATGAACTTGCTTGTCACTTGTCACTCGTCACTGGTCACTGCTCTCGGGAGGCTAACATGAGCGTCTACACCTATCGTCGTGGATCAATTTTCTGGGCGCTGACCCTGATTGGCGTGGGCGGCATTTTTCTTTGGCAGAACTTCAATCCTGCCATCCATCCCTGGCAAGTGATCGCCAAGTTCTGGCCCATTCTCATCATCTTTTGGGGACTATCCAAGCTCCTCGAGTACATGCAGGCGCATGCGCATCCTGACACCACGCCGCCTCCGCTCTTTTCCGGGAGCGAAGTGGTGATGCTGGTCTTGATTCTGGTGCTGGGCACCGTGGTTTCCAAGGTGGTCCTCCACCCCTGGCAATCGATGGGATGGCATGTTGACGGCGATGAAATTTCCAACATGTTCTTGAATTCCTATAACTTTACGCAAACATTTTCCCAGCCGGTTGGGGCCACGCCGCACATGGTGTTGGACGATCAGCGCGGCGACGTGGAAATCACTGGTGCCAACCAGGCGGCGGTGGATGTGATGGCCAAGGAAACCATCCGCGCCGACGACGAGAATGCGGCCAAAAAGATATCGGATGATTTGAAGCTGGAGGTTGTGGACGAAGCTGGACATTACGTGGTGCGCTCCAACCGGCGCTCCCTGGCGGATGAGGGCCGCCGCATCACTGTCGATCTGAGTCTGCGGGTGCCCAAGGCCACGAGCAACGAAATCTCTTCGGAGCGCGGTGATATCGCGGTTGATGGCTTGGTTGGCGATCAGGAACTTAAAACCCAAAAGGGGGATGTGCGAGCTACCAATGTCCAGGGCCTCGTGAAAATCCACAAAGTGGGCGGCTCTACGGAAGTCCGCGGGGTAAAAGGCAGTGTGGAAGTCGACGGCCGCGGCGATGACATTGAAGTCGCCGACATCTCTGACACGGTTACCATCCACGGCGAATTCAGCGGCGCCCTGCAGTTTCGCAATATCACCCAAACGATGCGCTATGAGTCTTTGCGAACCAACATGACCGCACAGAAACTCTCCGGGCGTCTTGACATGGAGGTCGGCTCCATGGAAATCAATGGCATTGATGGCCCCTTCGAAATTACCACCAAGCAGAAGGACATCACCGTCAACGACTTCAAACATAGCATCCACGTTACCGACAGCAACGGCCAAGTCACGTTGCATACCACCACGCCGCCAACCCACGATATCATGGTGGAATCAAAGAATGGCGCCGTGGAATTGAACCTTCCTGCCAACTCCAACTTCCAGATTGAAGCCTACTCGCGCCACGGTGAAGTTGAGTCCGACTTTACCGGACCCGGCTTAAGATTGGTGAAGGATGGCGATACGCCATCGATTTCCGGCAGCATCGGCAAGGGCGGCCCGTGGATCCGCATTAACACCGAATACGGGGCCATCCGTATTCTGCACGCCAGCCCACACCCACCCACGCCCCCGACGCCGCCAACTCCCCCG
>CAYTMD010000245.1:0-9269 GCA_964438685.1 uncultured Acidobacteriota bacterium | reverse complement strand
CGACAAAAAGACAATGCTTATTTTAACGCCTATGGGGGCCGGGGGTGAGGGGGTCCAGTTGGGCCCAGTCAGCCTAAGTGAACAGTATTGCTCCTAGCCCGGATTATTCATGAAAGAGATAACGCCGAGACGACTTAAGAGCGTTTCACACAGAGTTCACGGAGCGTTTTATTGGCAAGTTCGTTCTCACGAAGGGTACCCATTTGCCACTGCTCCTTCGCCTTTTCTTGAACAATCCACCGCCACGTGGTAAATACACTTCTTCCGTTCCACTCGTCTCGCTGAGTCGATGGTCAATCTTCTTGAGGTGAACCCTTCGCCATGATTTCTCGCCGATCACTACTTGTCGCTCTTCTTTTTGTCGTGCTTATCGGTCTTCCGGGCAGCAACGCAAACTCCCAGACCACGAATGCTGAACTACTTACGCAGGCGTGGAAGGCGTCGTGGATCAGGCATCCCGACGGTCCCACGCGCGAATTTGGCGTTTTCCGTTTTCGCAAGTCCCTTGCGTTGCCTTCTGCCCCCAGGCGTTTTGTGATTCATGTGAGCGCGGACAATCGCTACGAGCTTTTTGTGAATGGGCAGCGCGTGGCCACGGGGCCGGCGCGCGGCGATCTGAACCATTGGCGCTATGAGACGCTCGACATTGCCTCCCACCTTCAGGCGGGCAAAAATGTGCTGGCAGCGGTGGTTTGGAACTACGCCGAATTCGCTCCCATGGCGCAGATGATGAACGAAGCTGGATTCGTGCTTCAAGGCGACGGCGATGACGAAGCAATCGCGAACTCTGACGCGTCCTGGAAAGCTCTTAAGGATGACGCGGTACAGACGATTCATTACGACACAAAGAGCATGCGTGGTTACTTTGTAGTTGGTCCCGGGGAACGCGTAAATGGTTCTGGTTACCCCTGGGGATGGGAGAAGGCTGATTACGATGATTCCGCCTGGGTTTCGGCTCGGGTCATCGCCCGTGCAGCGCCTCGTGGAGCGCGGGATTCCCCTTCGCGTTGGTATCTGATTCCGCGCAACATTCCCATGATGGAGGAAACGCCGGAGCGCCTGGCACGCGTGGTGCGTTCCCAGGGAGTGGAGGCGCCAGGCGATTTCCTGGGCGGCCACGCACCACTGACCATTCCCGCGAACACACATGCGAAAATTCTGTTCGATCAGGCTCACCTAACCACGGCATACCCTGAACTTTCGGTCAGTGGCGGCCGCGGGTCAGAAGTCAGCCTGACCTATGCGGAAGCGCTCTTTATAGACCGCCACAAGGGGAATCGGAACGAAACCGAGGGGCGCGAAATCTTCGGTTATCACGACGAATTCCTTCCCGATGGTGGCGCGCACCGGCAATTTCGCTCTCTCTGGTGGCGGACATACCGCTACCTTCAGATGGATGTCACGACGCAATCCGAGCCCCTGGTGGTGGAGGATCTGCACGGGGAATTCACGGCGTATCCGTTCGAAATGCGCGCGCAGTTTCAGAGTGACGACCCTGAACTCGCCAAAATGTGGGAAGTGGGTTGGCGGACGGCGCGCCTTTGCGCACATGAAACCTATATGGACTGTCCGTATTACGAACAATTGCAATACGGCGGCGATACGCGCATCCAGGCGCTGATCTCACTTTATATGACCGGCGACGACCGCCTGGTGAAGAACGCCATCGAATCTCTGGACGAATCACGCACCCCGGAAGGCTTGACCCAGAGCCGTTACCCCTCGTGGTTGCCGCAGTACATCCCGCCCTTCTCGCTTTTCTGGGTCGACATGATGCACGACCTCTGGTGGTATCACGGGGACGCGCAATTTCTGCGGGGATATCTGCCAGGTGCAAGAAATGTGCTGGTTTGGTTTGAAAACCGCCTGACGCCTTCGGGTTTGCTGGGGCCGATGGAGTGGTGGAATTTCGTCGATTGGTCTGACACCTTCAAGAACGGCGACCCGCCCATGGAGCAAAATGGACAGTCCTCAATATTGAGCCTGCAGTTTGTCGCCGCCTTACGGGCTGCGGCCGATTTGGAAACGGCGTTCGGCAGCGCCCAACAGGCTGAGCACGACCGCGCGCTGGCTTCACGAGTGGCGGCGGCGGTTTACAAGACTTGCTGGGATCCAAAGCGGCGTCTGATTGCTGACACATCGGCGCGTCAGCAATTCTCCCAGCATGCCAACATCCTGGCAATCCTGGAGGATGCCGTTCCGCCTGCGGATCAAGCGGCGTTGATGAAGACGGTACTTACGGACCCTTCGCTGACGCAAGCCACTTACTATTTCCGCTTTTACCTGATCCGCGCCATGAAGAAGGCTGGTTTCGGCGATCAGTATCTGGACCAGTTGGCGCCATGGCGGCAGATGCTGGCCTTGGGACTTACCACTTGGGCGGAGAAGCCCGAACCCACGCGCTCGGATTGCCATGCCTGGAGTGCCCACCCGAATTTTGATTTACTGGCCACCGTCGCGGGAATCGAGCCGGGTGCAGCGGAGTTTCGCCAGGTGGAGATTCGTCCTCATCTCGGGGCGCTTCACGAACTCCAGGCTACGCTACCCCACCCACAGGGAGAAATCCAAGTGTCATACCAGCGGAAGGGCAAGGGGCTTGTGGCCGATGTGGTCCTGCCGGAAAAACTGAGCGGGTGGTTTTATTGGGAAGGCAAGCGCGTGGCTCTGCACGGAGGCCGCCAGCATTTGACGTTTTGATTGGGTTCAGGGTTGGCGGTCCAACGATGGACGAGTGCATCCAGCGTAGCGCCGGCATCTTGCCGGCACCGGAGAATGCCACCGGGACGGCGGCACTACGAAGAGTAAGCCGTCACGGTATTTTGCGTACCTCAGTAGTCAAGATTGAATTCGGCCTTACGGATTTGACCTCCTCACCCGTTTCCGATTGCTGGAGTCCGATGGACCCATCGGGATCCGGCAATCGGGCTCCCCAACGGGGCGAGGGATGTGAATTCAATTCAAACAACCGTCCCCTTCATCGTGAAGCAACAGGGGCGTGTCGAGTGACCATCAAGTTGTAGGAGCTTTTCGCATCCACGTAACCATAGCGGAACCCCAGCGTACGCTTGGGCTGGCTGGCCCACAAGTCACGGGATTGGTTGCTGGACTCGGCGCTCGGGCAGCCATCAAAGCACATGGCGCCCTGAAAGCTTCCATAGGTTATCTGGACAAAGCCTGCGCGGCGGGCAAATTTGGGGGGGATGCCAGTTGCGTCGGAAATCATGAAAGTCATGTTGGCGAGCAGGTAGTTGCGGATGCGGGAAAAACTGGGGCTCCACAGACAATAACTTGCGGCCTTGGTCATTGCCGCCACGCGTCCCTGGCTTCGGAGGTAGTGGAGTATGGGGCCGTCTTCCTTCAGGGAGTCATCCCGCAAGTTCGCTCCGAAGTGGCGGTGGATACGCAAGGGACCATTACCGCTGACCGAACGGAAGACCAGTTCCGAGTTGGAAAAGGCTTCGGAGAAATCCGGCGAGGTCCACTTCCCATGCCTTGCCGCCGCCACACGAGTTTCCATCCTGCTGACATCCTCTGCCGTGTAGTAGTGCAGTGAGCCATCCGGGTTCGCATGGAAATAGCGCAATGAAACCGGCTCGTATCCATGTACAGCGAGGGCCACAAGGAAATAGGAGAGTTGACCCGGAAGGTCGCCCTGCTGGGTGCCTTTCAGGGTCTTACTGGTGCTGTCGTTGGCGGCCAGGAGCGAACCCACGTTGTGGTCGACAAGATCAAGGCTCAGGTCCAGTTGCTTGTTATCGATCTTGGCAATTCTCCGGGGATCGCCAGAAAGTTCCAGGGAAAGGGTGGTAATGCGGCGCGCGTCGGGATAAGTGGTGAGGGCAGCCAGCAGGTCACCACCCCCGAACGGGTAGACCACCGTATCCGACAGGGGCATTGGTCGCAGAGATGCGAGGAACGGGGTGGCTTTGGCCAAATACACTTTGCGATATCGCGCCATCCTGGCCTTGAGCGACACGCAATGGCGGGCGACGATTTGCGGATCAATATTGGCAGGCAAAGTAGCATTGCCGCTGCATGCCACGACACGATAGAGGAGTTTTGCTTCGGCGGCAAAATCCTCACCCTGCGGTGTCTCCGCGGTCGCTGCCTGGGCGCCGGCGGGGAAAGTCATCAGGCAGAGCATTGCCAGCCAAAGTCCGAGCTTTGGCATAAATGTTAATCTGTTGGGGAGTTCCAAAACGATCCTCTCTTGCTGCGGGAAATTCAATTTGAGCGCTGGCTCAGTATACGCTGAAGGAGCCAGACCCCACGCGATACCCGTTCACCGTCAGGTCAACGCGGTACGTGTCGCGCTTCCAATTGCCGGCGCGTTGCCAACCGCGTCCGGAATTATACGTCGGCTCGGTCCACGGGGGGTCGGCGTAAGTAGTGATGGTTTGGTTGGCATATATGGCGCCATTCGACGAATACCAGGTGGCATAGATCGTGAAATTGATCCGCGAGGTCACCGGCGGGCACGTAACGTGGAGTTCCCAATTGATGAAACGGCTGGTTCGATGATTGAACTGCGTCTGATAGGTTCGACCGCCCAATGCGGGCGGTGTGTAACCGGATTCAAAGAATTTGATCTCTTTAAAACTCGCTCCCGGTACGGGAAAGCCGGGCAGGTTCCCCTCCACGGGTCGAGGCCGGGGAGGAGGGGGCGGCGGACTCGTTACCCCCACGTACGTCGTGGCCGTTTTAATGCCTCCGGGACCGATGGCGGTAAGCGTATAGGATGTTGATTCGCGCGGGGACACGCTGGTTGAGCCTGTCAATGCGACTTTTCCGACGCCAGGTTCAATGTCCACATCGGTGGCGTTGACCGACGTCCATCTTAAGTTAACGGATTGTCCCGTCTCAATCGAACTCCGGTCAGAGTCCAAGCTGACAGTGGGCACAAGGTTTTCTTTTTCCAGGGTAACGAACGGCGTTACTGTTTCCCCCGCCGTGACGGTAACGGAATTCTCCCAGGTCTTATAACCCGTCAGCGTCACACGTACGCGATAAGTGCCGGGCGCCATTCCTGACAGGCGCAGTTCTCCATTTGAACTCGTCATCCCCTTGGGTTCGTCGTTAACATAGACCTGCGCCTCGCCCGGTTGCGACTGGACTTTCAGCGTCCCCGTGGCCGGCTCAGGCGGTGTGGTCGTCTCGGGCTTGGAAGCTCTTTTTAAAGCAGCGATCAACTCGTCAGTCGCTCCCGCGGACCGAAATTGGTTCTCCAATTCGTCAAACATGCGGAAACTGATGCCATTCTCGTCGACCACACGAGCGATTTCCGAGCTGGGCACGCTGCCTTTCAGCAACTCCATGACGTCCTTAACCGCGAGAGGTTTGCCCTTCTCGGCGGCTGTTGGTCCAGCGAAACCCAGTGCTGCCAGTACGAGCAATATCCAGCACCAGCGAAGCAGGCTGTTTGCGCGCGTTATTTTGCTCCTGTCGGTTTCGGAAGAGTGGGGCATGTTTTCTTTAAGAATTCGGCCTCTGATCAAAGTGGACACCATTAAGCTTGATGCCGTATAAGTTACCGCAGGCAGCAACGGAAGCCGTCGCGGCATCCGTCTTCAGCTTTCCTGGGGAAGTCTAAATTGTTTCACGCCGATTCTATCGTAACAACCCATGTTGAACAAGTCCCGCAGGTGCCCGTCTCAATTGATTTGAAAGGTCCCGCTGGCAATACGCTCATTATTGTAAAAGCAATCAACCCGGTAGCTGCCCGGGAGCCAGTGCCCGGGTTCGACCCACCCATAACCCTGCGTATGCCATGAGGTCCGCCAATCGGAGTTCACATAGGCGGCGACGTGTTGCTGGGTCATCTGTGATCCGTCGGATTTGTACCAGATCGCGTCCACTTGAAATTCTATTCGTCGTCCCGGCGGAGGAAAGCTTAGGTCGAGCTCCCAGTATATGGATCTTGCGGTAGAGCGGTCAAAACTGTATCGGTAGACGCGCTGCGAGTGTTCCGTGGCCGAGTCGTGGGGACCTTCATAGAACTGGACCGCCGGAGTTTTCAGGCCGGGAACGGGAATCCCTCCGGAAGGGGAGGTGGGGTCGGGCGTGGGGACGGGATTATCCTTGGGGGTGAGGACCGTGGATTTTTGCACCAGGGTGACGTAGGTCGTTTGGTCCTCACCGGCGGCGATGGTAACGGCTTTTTCCTCGCTCCGATAGCCTAACAATGAAACCCTCAGGGTATAAGACCCTGGTTTCAAGCCGGGCATCCGGATTTCGCCTTCCGGGCTGGTCATCCCTTTGAGCTCATCGTTCAAATATATCTGCGTCTCTCCGGGCGTGGTTTTTACGACCAGTCCCCCGGCGCGAGGACGCGCGGATTCGGCGTATCGCTGCGACGCGCGCTTCAATGCGGCAACGGCGTCGTCGGCTCCTCCAGCGTTACGCACTCTCTGCTCGATAGCCGAGGTGAACTCGAAATCGATGCCCCGGTCGTCCACAATTTCGCTGACCCGGCCAGAGGGTACGCCACCCTCAAGCAATTCAAGCACTTCCTGTTCGTTGAGGGGCTTACCCTTTTGGGCGCCGAAGGCCCATGCGGACATCACCATCAAGAAAGCGAGAACAGTGGCGAATATTATCGAGGGGCTTCGGTGGGTTGTGCGTCGCATGTCTGGACCGTCCAGACCTCCGATTGGAATTCTGTCATCTGCCCTATCTGAAGTGAAAACTATTTTACCTGCAAGGGGCACGCCGGCACAATATTCGTAATCATCTTGAGTGCTCCGGGCCGCATTCCCTGCTAGAATCGTGCACGTCTTGGAGGCTAATCTAATCCAAGGAGGAATAAACCGATGCGATGGAAATATGGAACATTTTCGATTTTCACCGCCGGTCACGCCCGCGCTCTCGGTTTGGTCGCTGTGCTGCTCATGCCGCTGGTAGTTTGGGGAAAGGGGAGTTATATGACCGTTACAGTGGGCTCTGCTGGTGCTGACATCATCGGTACGGACAACGTCGCCATCCAGAAAGCCGTCGACCGGGTTGCAGCAGCGGGTGGCGGCATGGTGGTCATTAAAGCTGGAACTTATTTGCTCGCTGATTCTGTGCGTCTGGCCAGCCACATCCGGCTGCGTGGCGAGGGCGTGGAGAAAACCCTGCTGAAGAAAGCTCCCGGAGTGCAGAGCAAGCTGAAGCTCGACGCCGATTATGGCGAGGCAGTAGCCACAGTGGAAAATGCCGGCGGCTTTGCGCCTGGAATGGGCGTGACCATTCTCGACAAGGTTAGCTCGGGCGGTTGGACGCCCAGCGTTCGCACGATCATCAAGGTCGAGGGTAACACTCTGCATTTTGATCGCTTTCTGGGGATGGATTATTCGGTTGAGAACCAGGGGCAGGTCTTTAATACATTTCCCCTCATTGCTGGATTTAACCTTGAAGACGTGCAAGTGGAGGACCTGAGTGTGGACGGCAGCCGCGCTGGCAGCGGCGTTCTGGATGGCTGCCAAACGGCCGGTATCTACTTCTTTCATTCCCAACGCGTAACGGTTCGCCGCTGCCTGGCTCACGACTACCCAGGCGACGGCATTAGCCTCCAATTCGTGGAAGATCCGGTGGTGGAAAACTGCGAGGCGCGAGGCAACGCCTACCTGGGGATTCATTTGGGCACGGGGGCCTTGCGCGCCGTCGTGCGTGACTGCCGCGCGCATGACAATGAGCAGGATGGCCTCTTCCTGTGCTGGCGTGTTCAGCACGCGCGATACGAACGAAACCAGTCATGGAACAATGGCCGGGATGGCATTTCATTGGGACATAAGGATACGGATAACGTCTTCATTGGCAACTCTTGCTTTGGAAATGCTCATGCCGGCATTTATTTTCGCGACGAGGTGGCAGCCAACGCCGCCAGTCGCAACACCTTTCAAGAAAACACAATTGCGGACAATGGCCGCCCCGGTGCGCCGGGCTATGGCATCCGGATCGACGGTGAGACGCGCGACCTTAAAATCGTTTCCAACAATTTCCGCTCCCGCCGCGTCGAAGGCGTTGTGGTGCAGCCGGTGGGAATCTATATCGGGCCGAAGGCTGGTGGGATCATCGCCAACCAAAACCTGTTTCAGGGAGACCTGCGGAAGCCGATTGTCGATGAATCTTCGGACGCGCACAACCCATCGGCTCCACCCAGCGGCCAGTAGGAAGGGGTCCCGATCCGCGGAGATTCGGCAGGGCTTCTAACAGCCAGCGAGTGGCAGAACAGTTCGTTTTGCGCCGGTCAGCAGCGGGGGGGGCCTGTCTTCAGCCGGGCAGTTTGTCATGCTATTTTCGCATTGTGACAAAACCCTGTAACCGGCTTTTTATCTGTATGTTGTCAGCTTTGCGGCATGAAAAATGCCCTCTTGCGGCCTTTTGTTTTCAGGATGCTACCGGCTTTGCCGGGTTCGTCATTGGGGGCACACTGGGGACACTAAGTCGGCTTGAAATTTGAAGGCCGGGGCGTACCGTTTCCGCTCTCAGCCTGGCAACCTTCGGCCCCGCATCGGGCGGGAAATCGAGCTTGGCAAATTGCATGATTAAATTGTTCCTGCCCGGTCCATGAATTCCTTACTCTCCCGGGCAAGTCCTGTGTCACACAACAATTGTAGCCTATAACAAACTTATTGTCAAGCAAACAATAGGGCGCGGTCGCCGCACTCTGAAAGATCGCTCCGCAAGCCCGCGGTGAGAATCCCGTGCCAGATTGTAGCTCAGCACGCGCCGGGCTAACGCCGGCGCTCCGACGATCATTTCTTGAGCCCCTTCTTGATTTCGGCTTCCCATTGGGGAGTTAAGTCAGAAGTGAAAACGACAAGCGGGTAAAGCTCTTCAAAAATGCGCTGAACCGTATTGGCAAAGGAGGGTGTTCCGAGGCCGCGCGAGTCAGGCAGGAAGACCTTCCGTACCACCCAGGCGTGGAGTGTTTGCCAGTCATCATCGCGCCGGGGCAGCCCCGCATGCTGTGTCCAATCACCCTTTTCTTCGCGGTGCCAGTAGGTTTCGTATCGGCGAGATCGGACGAGACGTTTAAGGAGAGATTCGAAGATCTCGGGCTGCGACACGATCCGCTTGCGAAATACGGTTTCCAGCGCCCCCTTGGGTCCCCGCCAACTGCCATAGATGGAAAATCCCACGGTAAAGCAATCCGCAGAGAGCCCCACGTACAGGCGGCCCGCGTGGCCTCGGTCTCGCCGCCCGTCATAAACGTACAGGTAGTAATTCGACTTGTAGGGGCTTTTGTCTTTGGCGAATCGGATGTCGCGGTTAATGCGGGAAAAGCT
>CAYTMD010000244.1:0-9317 GCA_964438685.1 uncultured Acidobacteriota bacterium | reverse complement strand
TCCAATGCTTGCCCCCTGACGTTCAGCCAGATAAAGTCCACGCCTCTCGAGTCTCTGTACCACAACGTCCCATGTAAGACCTGCGAAGTATTTTGTGGTCACACCTCACGGGTCACGGCTCTACCCGCTCCCAAAATTTCGGATCTTCCACGCCCAGCCGCCAGGCAGCATATCCTCGCAGGTGATAAATTTGCACCAGTTTCAATTTCTCCCGGAGACTGCGGGTGTCATCAAACCACGCGGTCCGAAGCGTGTCGCCGTCGCGAATCTGGAACCAGGCGGTGCGAAAGAGATCATCCCAATACCGGTCGCTGCCAGGGTTTTCAAGGTATTGCTTAAGGTCTTTGTAGGCAAGGCTGTGAGACGTGGTACCGTCCGGAGTTTCCGTCCACTCGCGGCCATAAAAGGGGATGCCGAGCAACAGCTTTGCCGGCGGCACGCGGCGGACGGCGTAGTTGAGGGCAGCCGTCACCCAATCATAGCCAGCCACGGGTCCGGATGGAGTCAGTGGCGTGTGTTGATCGTAGGCCATCAGCACCAGGAAATCGGCCGCACGCGCGATGCCACGGTAATCGAATGCCGCACCCCACTCTCCGGTGTGAAAACCGGGCTTCGTGCTGTCTGGAAATGCGTCGGAAAATCGCGGCACCACCGCGACACTCAGCAGGCGATGGTCGCGATGCATCCGCGCCGCCACACGCCCAACAAACTGTGTGTACGCGGCCTTGTCAGCCGGGTCGATCCCTTCAAAGTCGAGTTGCCACCCGACGTATTGATCGCTTTCGGCACGCTGCGCAAGGGAGGTTATGGCGCCCGCCTGTGCCTTGGAATTGTGCAGCAAACCATGCGCTGTGGCACGGTCAAAGCCGGGGTTTGTAACCAGTGGCATCAAGGGAAGTCCGGCATGCCGCGCCGCATCAAGGACCCTTGCCGGAAGTTGACCGTGCAGCATTCCTGCCCGGTCAAGCCCATAGCTTTGCGGAGCGAGTAAACCCATGGCGTCGGCATGCGCCTGGAGCGACTCCATCCCCAGCGAGTCACTGGCGTAGTAGAACATCGCGAGGGGCGCGGCGTTCAGAACCCGTTCCCGCATCTTCGCCAACGCCGCCTGCGCTGCGGCATTTTCCGGGGCAGGCTGCACGTGATGCCGGGTCTTCGGCGCCGCCCACGCCGTGACTGCCATGAGCAGAAGAATGAGCAGGCAGTAAGGAATCTTCCGCGCCAACGTCTTCGAAATTCGAAAATCGAAACTCCCAATTCGACGGCTGGCGGACGATTTTCGACTTTCGACTTTCGATTTTCGATTCATGAAGAACGACGAACCCATGCCTTCCAGATCCAGTATGCGGGAATCCCGCTGCCTACCAGCACCACTCCCCACAGGGAGTCGGTGCGTTGCTGCCAAAACGTATTCACCAGCAGGCAGACACTCAGGATAACAAAAAGCGCGGGAACCAGCGGATATCCCCAGGTGCGATAGGGGCGCGGCAAGTCAGGCTGCCGCCGTCTTAACACAAAAACTCCGGCCGTGCAGAGGGCGTAAAAGAGAAATTCGGAGAAAATCGCTTTCGTGTAAAGCGACTGGTACCCTCCTGTCAGCGTGAACAATCCCGCGATGATGGCCTGCCACGCCAGGGACACGGCGGGGGTGTGAAAGCGGGGATGCACAACGCCCAGCCCGGCCGGGAAAAGGCCCTCTCTCGCGGTGGCGTAAGGAATCCGCGAGCCCGCCAGGATTGAGCCATTCAGCGTGGCGAAGGTGGAAATCATAACGCCCACGGCAATGAAGGCCCCTCCGGCATTACCCAGAAAGCGGCGCGCGGCGTCCGACGCCACGGTGTTGGTGCCCAGAACCTGGGAAGCTGGGAGCACGTGAAAATAAGCGAGGTTCACCAAAACATAGACAATAAGAACCAGCAGCGCCCCAACGATCAATGCCAGGGGTACGTTGCGTTGGGGATTCTTGACTTCGCCCGCCACCATGCTGAGATTGTTCCATCCATCGTAAGCCCAGAGCGCTGAAACCGTCGCCACGCCGAAGGCCGTCAGCAAGCCAGAGTGGCTACCTGCCGCGAAGAATGGGCGGAAACCCTGCCACGAGCCATGACCGTAAGTAAGTCCCAGCACAATAAGTATCGCCAGCACCAGCAGTTTGGAGGCGGTAAAAAGAGTTTGCACTGCGCCGCTGCGCCGCACTCCCAATACATTCAGCCCGGAAAGCAGCAGAACCATGAGCGTTGCGCCAATCTGGAGGCCCGTCAGCCGCAAATCCAAATTGTGGCGGCCCAATGGGAGAGAAGCTGCCCACACCGTTTCATGCAGGCGCGGAAAGAAATAAGAGAGATAGATGACAAAGCCCGTGGCAATCGCGGCAATCGAGGCGGTCTTGGCAATGATGAATTGCGTCCAGCCATAGAGAAATCCGAACAAGGGACCGTAAGCGCGGCGCATGTAAACGAACTCGCCGCCCGCCTCCGGCATCGCCGCGCCCAATTCGGCATAGCTGAGCGCCCCGAAAAGGCTGAGGATGCCGGCGGCCACGAACACCGCGAGAACCATCCCCGGTGTACCGACCTGTTGCAGGATGATGCCCGGAACCACGAAAATCGCGGTCCCAATCATGGTGCCGGCCACCACCGAGGTGGCGCCGAAGACTCCCAGGCCCTTTACCAACTCGGTTTGCGGTTTATTCGCCATGGCAATCACCGGTCGACAGGCTCACGAAAAATCCCACCGTAAAGGTTACCACCGTCCCAATGGCAACGTACCACGTCCATGCGATGGTGGTGTAGTGGATTACATAACCCAGCGTGGCGAGTGCGCACAGCGCGCCCACCAGCGCGCCGCGACTGTTGGCCCGGCGCGTCAGGACTCCCAGCAGAAAGATTCCCAACATGCTTCCGTAAGGGATACTGGCAACGGTGAGCGCCAACTCCATGGCGCTGCGCTGCAGGTATTGTGCCGCCAGCGCAATGGTGATGATCACCACTCCCCAAACCAGCGTCATCAGTCGCGATACGCGCAGGTAGTGCCGATCGTCCGCGCCGGGTCGTGCAAACGGCTTGTAAAAGTCCATCACCGAACTCGACGCCAGGGAATTGAGCGCCGCGCTCAGATTGGCCATGCCGGCAGCGAGGATGGCCGCGGTCAGCAGTCCGCACAGTCCCACAGGCAGACTGGTAATGACGAAGGTGGGATAAATCTGGTCGGGCCGGCTGAAGGGAAAAGTGGGAGGAAAACGCAGGTAGAAAGCGTAGAGCACCACTCCCACCACCAGGAACAGAGTGAATTGGAGCAACACAACGATGCCACTCGCCAGCAGCGCGCCCTGGCTCTGGCGGCGGCTTTTGGCGGCGAGTAATTGCTGCACGATCAGTTGATCCGTGCCGTGGCTCGCGGTGTTCAGAAACATGCCGCCGATCAGTCCCGTCCAGAACAGGTAGGGTTGGCTCCAATTGAAATGGAAATTGAATACAGTAAATTTTCCGCCCGCAGCCTGCGCCACGCGCACAACTTCACCCCAGCCGCCAGGGATATGGTGCAAGGCCACGAAGAGCGCCACGATTGTGCCCGTAATATAAATGGTGAGCTGGATGACATCCGTCCAGATGACGGCCGTCAGCCCGCCCTCCAGGGTGTAGACCAGGGTCAGCACGAAAATGATGATTAGGGAGGCGGCGACGCCGGTTCTGAAGATGATGGCGATGACCACGGAAATCGCGAACACCCGCACTCCCTCGGCAAGCGCGCGCGTGAGCAGGAACAGGCCGGCGGTGAAAAGCCTGAGCCCGTGGCCAAAGCGGCGCTCAATAAGCTGGTAGGCCGTGTAGAGTTCACCGGCAAAATAACGGGGGATGAACAGAAGGCTCACGACAACGCGGGCCACAAGGTACCCAAAAACGAGTTGCAGAAAGCCCAGGTTGGAGTGATAGGCGATGCCCGGTGTACTGATAATGGTCAGGATGCTGGTTTCCGCACAGACAATCGAGAGCGTGATCGCCCACCACGGCAGCCGGTTCCCTCCCAGAAAATAGTCGCGCAACGTCCGCTGGCCTTTGCGGAATCGCGCCCCAAAGGCCGTGATGGCGATAACGTAAACGATGACGACGGCGAGATCGATCCAGCTAAAAGCCACTACCGCTCCTGGCGATCGGGGATTTTGGAATACGTGGTACCGCGCGGCAGAGCCGCAACCCGAAGCGCGCCATCGCCTACCTGCCCCGATCCACCGGGGTCCTGGCCATGCTCAAGCGCGGGCGAGACGCCCGTGACACGCAGCTAAAAACCAAATTGGGTCCGACCACTGTCAGCGGGAAAGCATACCCTATTTTTCAGCAAAGGGGCGCGGCGAAACGCGGCGATTGAAGATGTGCAGTCGCCGATGGAATATCGGGCCTGAGAAGGATCGGCGGTCGGAAAATCACTGACGGTGGTTATCTCTCGCACATTGGAATCACAAACGCTTGCGGAGCCCATGCTTCGGTTGCAGAGCCGGTTTCCAGCCGGGATTGAGCCGCCCGGATGGCGGCGCCAAGTTCAAATCAGGGTAACACAAGCCTGGAGCGTGCCTTGACTTATGTTGACGACGAAGCTTAAGATTCGCTCGATTGAGTCCCCATCCCCGCTATTTATAGGACGGTCTGCCATGATACGTGGCGCATTTTCCCTTGCAAGAAATTGGTCAGTGAGCCGGCTTTTGCTGGGCACGGTTATTATCTGCATGACAGCAGCAATCTCCGTGCTGGGCACGCCGCAAGCCGGGTCTGATATTCCGCCGGACGCGACACCCCAGATTCAGCAAATCACTCCTGACCATGCGGCGCCCGGTGACCATGTAACGGTCGCTATTCAGGGGAAGAATTTCTCGGAGGGCGCCTATGTCACGTCCGTGTCGGCTGCCATTCACGTGGAGTCTTCCAAGCGAGTCAGCGCCACCGAACTTGAAGCACATCTAGGCATCAACGGGTCGGCGCAACCCAGCACGTTAAGCCTGCTGATCAGCAACCCTGCCAGTAGCGCCGCCGAAATTGCGTTTAAGATTGTGGCCGGACAAGCGGTTGTACCGGTGAAACTCGCAGCGGAAGTCAAACCTTCTGCCCCGGCGACGCCCGCGGTCCACACCACCCCGCCACCCGTTCAAGAGGTGAAGCCTTCGGTCCCGGCAACACCCGCAGTCCACGTCGCGCCGGCCGCTCCAGTTGTCCCTGCCACGCCCACCGGACCGCAAGTGGCGTCGATCGAGCCGCCCCGGGTGGGCTTGGGCTTTGACGTGGACTTGAAAATCACCGGCAAGAATTTTGTAACAGGCACCAAGGCAAGCTTTTCCAACACGGGAATCCGGGTGATGGGCGTCACGTCCTCTTCCAGTACAGAGCTTACCGTACACATCAAGGTCGCGAGCGACGCCACCGCGGGCCGCACAAGCATGTTTGTGATTAACCCGGATGACTCCGAGGTGGAATCGCCTTTTGAGGTGACGGCAAAGGGCACACCCAGCCCGGCGGCATTACCCACACCGGCATCGCCTGCCCCCGTGGCTTCCGCCGACACGCAACGCTATGACGCCTTCCATTTGGGGAATCCGGCCGAGGTCTTTCAAGTCCATGGCAAGGTGAAGGGAGCGCTGGTCGTATCGTCCGGAACGCTTAAATACGAAGAGGACGGGAAAACCCTTATCAACATTTCGCTCAGCGAAATCAGGGAGATTAAGACCTCCTCTATCGCCACAGCCACGTTTCACGTAACGCTGACGTCCGGCAAGACCTTTCATTTTGCCCCGGGGTCATTGCGCCCTTCTGACGCCCGGAACATGGTTGATTCGCTTCGCAAGGCGTTGCCTCATTAGCAATGGGAACCAATAGGACGTAATACGTTGTCAACTGAAAATAGACTACAAAGGAGGGGTTTTATGCCGAGGATGAATTACAATTCCTTTGCACGAATTATTTGCATGGCGGCGGCCGCGATATTCGTGTGGGCAGCCGGCGCGTCAATAAGCACCGCGCAATTCCACCTGCCGAAAATTCCGAGCCTCCCCAAAAACAAGACCAGTAAGCCGGCGACTTCCGAAGTCAAGCCCAGCCGTGCCGCAACGGGGGAAGTGGTCAGCATGATGAGCCCGGATTCGGCTCCTCCCGGCGGGCACGGGCAGATTGTTTTGACGGGACAGAACTTCAAGGAGGGCATGCAACTTCATTTCAATTGCAAGGGAGCGCAGTTTTCACCGGATAGCTTCAAAGTGGAAAGTTCCACGCGCGTCGTGGCCCAGGTCACCGTTCCCCTGACGGCCGAGGAAGGCCCCTGTGGCACATCCATGAGCAGCGAGCCCGGCAAAGAACCTTTCCGAATCTCCTATTCCGCCAACATGCCGGTGGCGATTCCCGTGGCCCTGATCGGCGAAGGCGACATGCAGTTTATGGACATGGTGATGAGCATGCAGAAGGTCCTGATGGCTGGATACGGTAACCAGGGTGAGCAAGGTCGAATCGTGCTGGAGGGAAGTTCGATCAAGTACGTTAAGGGCAGCGCGACGACCTTCACCGAATCCGCCTCGGGCGTAAAAAGTCTGGGTGAAATGAAACAAGGCGGCAATCCGGTGGGGATTTTCCGCATCGTCTTTAACGACGGCAAGATATACAACTTTGGCGCGATGGGAAACAGTACCGACGCGCACGCGACCTTTGAATTTCTCCAAAAGAAGCTGGGTAAGTAGGCGGGTAAAGTTTGGTTAAAGAATCCCCGCATGGAACTGCAACAAGCGATTAGCGGTCGAATCAAGAATGGAATTGCGGAGGCAGGGCTGCTCCTGGTCCTGCCTCTGGCGTTTTATCACGGCTTTGCCGAGCAGTTTTCCACACCAAAATTCTACCTAACAAAATGCCTTGTCGTCAGCGGACTCGCGGTCTGGGCACTGAGCTGGGTTTGGACCCAACCTCGGCGGCGGGCACGATTCCCGCTTGGTTTGCCGCTGCTTATTTTCAGTTTGACGATAGTGATCTCATGCCTTATGAGCCCGGTTCCTCGTTTCAGCTTGATGGAAGCTGAGTTCGCGCTTTGCGGGCCGGCGTGGGTTCTGCTGCTGGCTTCATGGGAGCAGGGGCCATCAGCCGTCCGTAGGATTGCGGCGTGGATAGGGCTTGCCAGTGGGCTGGTAGCGGGCATCACACTGCTCCAACGGTTCGGACTTGACCCCGTGCTATGGGGAGGATACCAGGTTGATTGGGGATCAATGGTCGCGCGCATGCGTCTGTACTCAACCTTCGGCAATCCCAACTTTGTTGGCGGTTACCTGATTGGAACAATCTTCGCGGCAATGGCGCTGGCGCTGGCGTCGAAAGCTCTTTGGGCCAAAGCAGTATGGGCCGGCTTCGCCTTGATGATGCTGGCCGCCATTGTGGAAACAGGTTCGCGCGGAGCGTGGCTGGGACTGGCTGTTGGGCTCGCGGCCGCGGCATGGATCGTGCTGCCGAAGAACGAACCCGGCCCCAGGAAAATTCATGCCGCCCGAAGCACCAATGTGTTCGCCGCTCCCCCCGTCGGGTGGCCGGTGGCGGTACTGGCACTCTCCCTGACTGAGCGCATTGTCGCGCAGCTTTACGGCAGGATTTATTTGTGGCGATTCAGTTGGCCGATTTTTTGGCGACACCCGATGGTGGGTTCAGGTTGGGGCTCTTACCAACTCTTATACCTCGAATTCCAAGGTAAATTCCTCTCCGCTCATCCGGAGTATGTCGGCTACTGGACCAACAATCGTCTTGCGCATAACGATCCACTGCAATTGCTTCTGGAGACTGGAATCCTAGGGTTCGCGGCATTCGTCTGGGTTCTGTGGAGGTATGGTCGTGTGGCATTGCTGGTCAGGCGCCAAGGAGTGGACACAGGGTCTCGATTTGCGCTTGCCGCGAGCATGGGGGGCGTCACGGCCATCCTGGCGGACTCGCTTTTCAATTACCAATTTGCGGTGCCGCCCACGTACATCTTGCTCTTCACGCTACTGACCATTCCGGCCTTGCTGTACCGAGCGGGAAATGAAACCAAAGGTGGAAGTGAGCCTTCATTAAAAGCGCCTGCACGTTCCCACCACGGACGGGTCGGATTGAGAGTAGCGGTCAGCGCGGTAATCCTCGCCGCTACCTGCGGACTGTTGTGGCAGCAGACACGGGAGTGGGGATCAGAACGCATGTACCAAACCGCCTCGGACCTTGAGGACCACGCTAACATGACAGGCGCGGAAGACGCCTTTCGGCGCAGTGTCGGCCTTAATGATTTGAACGGGCGGGCGCACTTTGGTTTAAGCCGGGTGCTCTACTCTCGAAGCAGCTTTCCGCAAGCCTTGGAAGAGGTTTTGAAGGGGGAGCAGACTTACACCGATTCGCATCAGGAGGTTCTGCGCGGGCGCATTCTGGACCAGATGGGAAGGAATAGCGAGGCGCTGGCGGCTTATCGCCACGCTCTTGGGCTGGACCCAACCTTGACCAGCGTTCAGGAGGATATTGATCGGCTCAACAAGTCGCGCTGTGCAGCCTTGCGTTCATTTCTGCGCGCTCAGGATTTTCCACATCGTGCCTGCAAAGATGTTCTGCTGCGAGGCCTTGGGAACACCGCAGGCATCAAGCATTTTGTGGTAGCGTTCGAGTTGCCGGTCAAACTCTTCCAGTTCGCCATTGAAAACATCGGAGCCGAAAACCAGGCGCTCAAAGGCATTGGGCCCGTTGGCAGGAGTATGCGGGCTGACGATTCCCGACCACCAGAAGATGGTCTTCCAAAACGTCGGGTCATCCTGCTTCTTGATCAGCGAGGAGCCTGAGAGGTCGAAATAGAGGTTGGGATTCCAGCGCGTGACTTCCGCCGCCCAGGCATAGTCGGGGTTCCCCAGGTGCGCGCCAATGATGGTCAGCTTGGGGAAACGCCGGGCGATGCCGTCAAGAGTCGTCGGCCGCATGCGGTCCACGCTGACGTCGGCGGGAATCTCGGGGTCTTCCCGCGAGACGATGCCGGTGTGGAAAAGAACAATCATTCCGTACTTTTCCGCGCGCTCGTAGATGGGCCAGTAACTCCGGTCATCGTAATTCTTCAGGGGTTCGGTTAATTCCCCCAACCCACGGAATCCCGCGGCGTGGAACCGGTCAACAAGTTCTACGGCCTGGGGATCGTCGAGTGAAAGGTCTCCCAGGCCCATGATGCGGTTGGGATGTTTGGCGATGAATCCCTTTACGCTGTCCATATCCTTGGGCCAGGTGATGACCAGGGCAAGTCCATCCACGGAATCGAGCTTGGCCACCAGCTTTTCCAGGAACGCGGGGTCACTATTGTGATGG
>CAYTMD010000243.1:1735-9397 GCA_964438685.1 uncultured Acidobacteriota bacterium | reverse complement strand
CCCGTAAACAAACGAACTGAAGCCGACGGAGTCCTTACCTTACGGAATCACTGGGGGCTAGGGTCTGGGTGCTGGGGACTGGGGGTAGGGGGTTAGAATTTCCCTGATACCTGGCATCTGACACCCAATCCCTTTCCGGTCTATTGGCCGTTGGAACGAAGGCGCTTTATAATGGGTCGCCCATTACATAACTCGCTGGGTGGGAGATTTACGAAAGGATGGCCCTGTGGACCTGCTCTTAACGGACCGGGAAGTGCGTGTGCTGGGGGCGTTGATCGAGAAGGAAATCACCACGCCGGACTACTACCCACTTTCGCTGAATGCACTGACCAACGCATGCAATCAGAAGTCGAATCGCAATCCTGTGATGGCGCTCGATGAGGCAGCAGTGCGCGAGGCTCTTGGCTCTCTGGAAAAGAAGTGGCTGGCCGCGCCCACATCAACTGCCGAAAGCCGGGTTACCAAATTCGGGCACCGTGCTCAGGAGGTTTTTAACTTCGACCGGCGCGAAACCGCCCTGCTGTGCGAACTCATGCTGCGCGGTCCCCAAACACCGGGCGAGTTGCGTGCGCGCGCTGAGCGCATGTACCGCTTCGATGATCTCGAGACGCTGGAAGCTACACTCCAAAAGCTCAGCGAACGGCAACCTCCCCTGGTGAAGAAGCTTGCCCGCCTGCCCGGTACCAAGGAATCGCGGTACGCGCAGTTGTTGGCCGGCGATAAGCCGGAGTGGGTAACTGCAGTAGAGCCGGCTGACCTGGTGCCCGCGCCTGCTTCCGATGATCGCATTCCCGCTCTCGAAGCCGAGGTATCGGAACTGAAGCGACAACTCACCGACCTGCAACAGCAATTTGCCCAATTCAAAAAGCAGTTTGAATAACCTGCCCCCCCACAAAACAAGAAGGGGGACCGATGGTCTGGTCCCCCTTTGATTTATGGCGCCAAGTGCGCGTCATCAATCTCGCTTAGAAGAGTGGAGTTATCGAGCCACGATCCAGCACCGTTTCCCCTGCCAGCGTGATCGCGGTGGTGCCCGACGGGGTTGAGAAGACCCATCCGTTCACGGAAGCCACATCGTTAACCTTCAAACCCATAATGGTGTCTGGGGTGAGAGTCGTCGGCAAGAAGCTGGTCGCCGTGGTCGTATCCACCGTGATATTGAAGGGCGCCCAGATCGGGGGGGAGCTGGCCGTCGCAGCAGGTGGCACGAAGAAAGCCGGAAGGGTACTGAGGGTAAAGCTCAACTGGCCCGCATTGATCGCTGCCACCGAACCGGTAATTTGGCTGGGCTCAAGCTTGATGCTATTCGTGGTGAAAGTGGTCACGGCATTGGAAACAAAGGCGGTCGCATTGATCGATCCGCATGCCGTGGTTACCGACCCCTGAACGACCACCTGCACTTGCTGACCTACGACCAAGTCAGAGAGGCTGGCAAAGGTAAGCCCACTCGGAATCGTAAAGGTGCCGGCGTCGACGGCATAGGTTACACCTGTTGGCGGTACGGTAACCGTAACCCTATGGCCAAAGGGAAGCACGTTGGGTGTCGGCGTGGGCGGCCCCTTTTGTAGGATCAAGTCCATTAGAGTGTTCCCGCCGGATGTCTTAAGGCGGATGATGTTGCCCTCTACCACCGTCTGCCCGGCGGCCTGCTCGTAGTTAACATCGGAGGCGAGTAGGGTCCCATCTGACATGAGGCTTACTTCGACTTTGACAATTTGCTGCGCGGCAAGGCAGGAGAAGTTGTCAGTCGAGCATACGCTGCCGGGGTATTCATAGGTGGTGCTGGAGTTCACCCCGATGGTGAAAGTCCTGCCCTCACCCGACAGTAGAGTGAATTGGTTCGTGCCGACGGTTTGGACCGTTCCGATCAAATGACCAAGATGGGTCATGGCCCCGGAACTCCCTATGGGCTGCAATCGATCAAGCGTAACGCCATTCGTCGCGCCAAGATTCACCGAGAGATCGGATTGGATGACCGTGTCCAGGTGGATGTCGAGCTTAAGAGCCAGGGGTGTGCTCGCCGCCAAAGTTATAGGAAAAGGCGCCGTGGTGAATGACAGGCTCAGGTTTGTGGTTGTCGGCGTGAGTATGCACACCGTGTTGGTTGCGCACGCGTTGGCGCCACTGCCAATCGTGGCGCCGGAGTTGTTAAAGATCGTAAGCTGCGAGTTGGGGCCGAAGGTGAGGTTCAGGCCTGTGTAAGTCCCCGCCGGAACACTCGCATTTCCAAGAAACCCCGTGTCCGCCTGGAGTTGGGAGACGTTTACAGGGATCGGATTGGTGCTGGACAAGAGTGGAACATTGCCCGGCGACAGAGTGGCCCCAGTTATGGACAGTTGAAAGAACAAAACCGTAACACCCGAAGGGGGCGTGTCGGTGACTGTCAGGCTGACCGGAACATTGGTTACGGTTGGAGTGGTTGTCTGCGGCGCCGGGGCTGAAGACTGGCTGCCACATCCCGTCAAAAACACCAGGAACACCACGATGAAGAGAAACTGCACTGTTCTGCGCATCCTCGCCTCCTAAGTCTTAAGAATTACATCATGGCAAATTAACGCGTGTTCGGTCTGTTGGTTCATAAGGACCAGATTTAAAGATAGCAGTACCAATATTAATAGACGGATTCAACGCAATTATGATTCCAACTCTTGCCAGAATTTAAGTTGCTGAAATCACGTGTTTTACCGAAACATTGGATACGGCCATTTGCTACGGTATTACACGGTTCCGTGTTTAGTTTACATGGTGGATTGTGTTGTAATCAGGGTTTCGTATTCTGGCCGGGAATTGGGGGAGACGGGCGATCCAGTCTCCCCTTGGATTGTAGCGTGGCATATGCGTTATCAATCCTGCTTAGAAGAGGGGAGTCGGCCCGGGCCGGTTGATCACGCTTTCGGCCTGTACCGCAACGTTGGGGGTCCCACCTGGCGTTGAAAAGACCCAGCCCTTTATCGTAACCACATCGTTCACAGCCAAGCCTGAGATGCTATCCGGGGAAAAGTTTACGTAGGTTGTCGCGGGAGACGTTTGAATCGTCAAGCTGACGGGCGCCGGGATCGGCGGGGCTGTGGGCGTTGCGGCGGGCGGGAGAAAGTAGTTGGGCAAAGTGCTGAGAGTGAAGCTTAACGTGCCCGCACTGACCGCTGCTACGGTGCCCGTAATCTGGGTGGGTTCAAGCGTAATGCTATTGGTGGAAAAAGTGATGCCTGCCGGACCCGTAATGGAGGTGAATCCTGGGGTACTGCCGTTTGCCGTCACTGATCCCGAGACGACGACCGCTACTTGCTGACCCAACTGCAAATCCGAGATTCCTGCAAAGCTGACCCCCTCGGGAAATTCGGATGTGTCGTAGGGAAGATCGAATCCTTCGGAGTCAACGGCGTAGGTCACGCCGGTGGGAGGAACCGAAACCGTGACCCGCCGCCCGAAGGGAAGCAAGGTGGTGGCGGGTGTAGATGGCCCTTGCTGGAGAATTATGTCCATCAGCGTGTTCCCGCCGGAAGTGCTGAGGCGAATGATGTTGCCTTCCACTACCGTCTGTCCGGCGGGCTGCATATAGGTCACCTGGGACGCGAGCAGGGTTCCATCGGTTTGGAGGCTCACAACGGCTTTGACAATGGGGGGCGGCTGCCAGGTCACGCACGAAAAATTGTCGGCACAGATGGAGGTGGGAAAATTGTAAATGGTGCTGCTGTTCGCACCGATGGAGAATGTTCTGCCATCACCGGTTTGGATCATGAATCCGGTTGTGGTGTTGCCCACAATTGTCCCCAACAGCCCAGCAAGAGACGAGACGGGTTGCCCGGTCGTAGGTGCAGGCAACAGCGAAACCGTGACTCCATTGGTGGCGGCCAGGTTTACTGTGAGATCGGGCTGGATAACGGTGTTCAAGTGGATATCGAGTTTAAAGGCCAGGGGCGAGGATGACGACAAGGTGACGGGAAATGGCGCCGAGGAAAGCGTCAGGGTCAAGGGTGTGGTGGACGGCGTGAGTTGGCCCACGGTGTCGTTCGCGCAAGCATTTGCGCCCGAACCGATGGTTGCGCCCGAGCCGTTGTAAATCGTGAGTTGCGGATTGGCGAAGGTCAGGCCCATGCCGGTATAGGTCGCTGCTGCCACACTCGCGCTGCCCAGAAAAGCCGAGTCCGTTTGGAGCTGAGAAACATTTACGGGAATTGTTGTGGAGCCGGGCAGAAGCGAAACGCTTCCCCCGGACTGCGAGGTCAGTGTTGCTCCGGTAACGCCCAGTTGAAAGAATAGGACCGTTACGCCGGCGGGGGGCGTGTCAGTAACCGTCAGGCTGACCATTCCGGCAGATGGTGGATTGCCCCCGGGTGGTGACGGCGATTGGCTGCCACATCCCGACATAATCAGGAGGAATCCTACGATGAAAAGAAACCGCGCTACCCCGCGCATCTTTGCCTCCCGGAGCCCAAGGTATATTGTCGTGAATGGACAAGTGTACACTCTTTCAGCTCATCATTGCCAGCTTATCGAAAAGGAGGATTTCCACTTCTCCCTGAGATATCGGAGCCCAAGAATCGCGGAAAAGTTGCTTGGGCTGCGAGATTTAACAATGACCTTACTCGGCATTGTGGATACCGTGCGAATCCATGCTTATAGGGGCGACTTCCCGCGAATCAATCAAGGTACAATTTGCCTGAATTTACCGGCGGCGGGCGGTGGAACGTGCGCCCCTTTGCGCATACACGCCGTTCGGGACACCTCTAGCGGCGAGGCCTTTTGCTCCTCGCTGCCTCGTGATACCATGCCCGCACGCCGGGGGAGGGAATAATGAAAAAGCTTTGTTTACTCGTAGGTCTGTTCACCTTGCTTATGGGATTTGCCTGGGCAGGGGAGGATTATCCTTTAACCGCGGACTCCGAGCGCCAACCTGGCGTGCCTCAGGGGGTGGTGACGAAGTATACCTGGACCAGCCAAACATTCCCCGGCACGGTGCGCGACTACTGGGTTTACGTGCCTGCCCAGTACACACCGGAGAAGCCCGCCTGCGTCATGCTGTTCGAGGATGGTACGAGCTATGTGAAGGAATCCGGCCGGGCGCGCATCCCGATCGTATTTGACAATCTCATTGCCAAGCACGAGATGCCGGTGACGATTGCCATCCTGATTGACCCCGGCGTTCTGAAGGCGTCCCAGCCAGGCCAGGCGAACCGGCTGAATCGAAGCTACGAGTACGATGCCTTGAGCGACCGTTACGCGCGATTCCTGCTGGATGAAATTCTGCCGGAGGTGGCGAAGCACTACAACCTTTCCAGCAATCCAAACGATCGCGCGATATCCGGCGGAAGTTCCGGCGGAATCTGCTCCTTCACGGTTGCGTGGACGCATCCGGAGGCCTTTCGCCGCGTGCTGAGTTTTATTGGCAGCTTTGCCGACATTCGCGGCGGCGACATTTACCCCGCGCTGATCCGCAAGACGGAGCCGAAACCGATTCGCGTTTTCCTTCAGGACGGCAACCACGACCTCAACAACTTTGCCGGCGACTGGTGGCTGGCCAATCAATCCATGGCATCCGCCCTTGCCTATGCCGGGTATGACTACAAGTTCGTGACCGGCGACAAGGACCACGACATGATCCAGGGTGGAGCGATTCTGCCCGACGCCCTGCGCTGGCTCTGGCGCGATTATCCCCAGCCGATTCCCAAGCCCGGAATGCACCACCTTGGCGACCGGCAGACGGGATTTATCGATGTGGGCGTGGAATGGGAGAGTGTGGCGACGCTTCCGGGAAATCCGCGCGAGAAAGCCCCGTCTTCACTGTTACTACTCAATGACAGATTGAGGGACGCCAGGGGCATCGCCGTGGATCAGCAGGGAAACGTGTACACCGGAGATTCCTCCGGCAAAACCATTTATCGGATTGATTCGGAGGGGCATGTCTCGGCGTTTGTGAAGAGTGCGAACGGAGCACGCGGCCTAGCCTTTGGGCCGGATGGCCTGCTCCATGCTTGTGACGAAGGCGGCATTGTCCGCTTCTCGGAAAATGGAGATAAGACGATTCGGATCGGAAACACCCAGTGTCAGGACATCGCCGTGAGTGGCCAGGGTGAGCTGATTTACACTACGGCCTCCGGGGTGGAGACGCACAACCAGTTGCAGTTGAATCAGTACGGGCCAAGTGACAACTGGGGCCTCCGCGCCCTTCTGCCCAATGGCATCAGCTTATCCCCCGACCAGTCCATGCTGTACGTCAGCGACCCGAATGGCAAGTGGGTGTGGTCTTACCAAATGCAGTCGGGCGGCTCACTGGCGAATGGAGAACCGTTCTTTCGCCTGGAGACCACGGATGAAGCTTCGGCGAGCGGCGCGGCCGGAATGACCACAGACAGCAAGGGTCTTCTGTACGTGGCAACACTCCTGGGAATTCAGGTCTGTGACGCGCAGGGAAGAGTGGTGGCGATTCTCAATCGGCCGGAACAGGCGGACCCGGCCAGTGGTCCGGTTTCCGGAGTCGCTTTCGGCGGTCTGAACCATGAATACCTCTATGCCGTGTTTGGAAACAAGGTCTTCCGCCGGCATCTGGTGCCCAAACCGGCTCAACCCTGAACCTTCCGCTTGCGCCCTTCGGGGCGGTTCGCAAACCCGGCCTGTCCAACTACTGGGAATTGCAGGATAGAGTGACAGCTTACTTGCATCGCGCCGCCGTCCCGACAGCGCCCGTGAGCCGGCAGGATGCCAGCGCTACGTCCACCGGCCAGCAGGATGCTGGCAAACCAGACCGTAACGCTGGCTTCCAGCCGGCACCCGAGCAAGGCCGGCAGGATGCCGGCGCTGCGGAGCCTGGCACTATAATCTGCAATCCTCGGTAAGCCAAAACAAGAGCTCCGATTGAATATAGGGAGTGAATCGTTGCCCAATCCGTTCAAATGTGGTAACTATTTCTCCCGATTTGACTACTTGCAATGACACCTACTGAAATCTACCTCCGCGAACTTAGAGACATCCGATCGACTGGCGCAGGAGTCAACGAAACAACCTATTATTCCGCGCTCTCGAACCTTTTGAACGAAGTAGGGAAGCGACTCAAGCCTCGTGTTCGTTGCATCATCCACCTTGCCAATCGTGGCGCGGGGATTCCGGACGGAGGCTTATTCACCGCCGAGCAATTTCAGAAAGCCTCCGAAGCCGAACCCCTTCCGGGTCAGCTACCCGCGTGCGGCGTTGTTGAGGTCAAGTCCACCAAGGACGATGCTTGGATAACCGCTGAAGGCGAACAGGTTTCCCGCTATTGGGGCAAATACCGGCAAGTGCTGGTGACGAATTACCGCGACTTCGTTTTAGTGGGGCAGGATGCGGAGGGCAAGTTCGCCAAACTGGAATCATTCCATCTTGCCGAGAGCGAAAAGGCGTTCTGGGCTGACGCCGCCCATCCGGGCAGCCTGGCTAATAAAATCGAAGCACGGTTTGAGGAGTATCTGCTGCGCGTCATGCGGCACGCCGCCCAGATCGCCGCGCCGGAAGATGTTGCGTGGCCTTTGTCTTCTAATGCGCTGGAAGCCAGCGCTACAGATCGTAACGCTGGCTTCCAGCCGGCACCGGAGCAAGGCCGGCAGGATGCCGGCGTTACGTCCACTGGCCGGCAAGATGCCGGCGTTACGTCCACTGGCCGGCAAGATGCCGGCGTTACGTCCACTGGCC
>CAYTMD010000243.1:0-1485 GCA_964438685.1 uncultured Acidobacteriota bacterium | reverse complement strand
TGGCCGGCAGGATGCCGGCGTTACGTCCACTGGCCGGCAAGATGCCGGCGTTACGACTGTCGGCGCCCAGCCGACACCCGGGCAAGGCCGACGGGATGCTGACCTTACCCTCGTGCCCTTCCGCTACGATTACGTTGCATTTCGGGACCGCGGATATCTTCCCCATTGGGAAATGGAAGGCGCAACCTACTCCGTAACCATCCGGATGGCGGATTCACTCCCCCAAACACTTCTCAGCCAGCTTGATTTTGAGCGCAAAGACATTGTGAAAACGGCTCAACAGATGGGGCGCGCACTCACGGAGGTGGAAAAAGCAAGGCTTGACGATCTTTATAGGCGTTTTGATGAAGCCCTGGACACGGGGCATGGTGCTTGCCACCTTGCACGGCCCGAAGTTGCCGAAATGGTTGCAAACGCGTTGTGGCATTTTGACGGTGAGCGATATGCCATCCTCGCGGCTTGCGTGATGCCTAACCATGTGCATGTAGTCTTCGCGCCTCTGCACGGGCATGGTTTGGCGGACATCCTTCATAGCTGGAAATCGTTTACCTCCAAGGAAGCGAATAAGCTGCTGAGAACGACCGGGCAGTTCTGGGAGCGGGAGTATTTCGACCGCCTGATTCGCGATGCCTCGGAGTTGGAGCGAACAATCCGCTACGTAATGGAGAATCCAGGGAAGGCAGGATTGAAGGATTGGAAGTGGGCCTGGTTTCGTGACGGCTCTCCTGACGCCGCCGTCCCGGCTGCGCCCGTGAGCCGTCAGGATGCCAGCGCTACGGCCACTGGCCGGCAAGATGCTGGCCCTGCGGACCGTAACGCCGGCTTCCAGCCGGCACCCCGACATTGCCGGCAGGATGCCGGCGCTACAGCGCATTGCAACCTTCACCTTGCCATACGGAACGACGCTGGATGAGGCGAAGAACTTCGCCGTTACTGCCGGGTGGGGCCACGCGGGTCAGGGCGGCGTCACGATGCCGGGCAAGGGGAAAATAATCGCCCGCGATTACACCCTTGCAGAACGTAACGCCGGCTTCCAGCCGGCACCGGAGCAAGGCCGGCAGGATGGCGGCGGTACGTCTACACTCGCGTCCAAAACAGATGTCGCCATATTTGGAATGAGGTGCTGCACGAGCGCTCGCTATGCGGGGAAGGTAGGGCTCTTTCTCACGCTGGCGGTCAAGCCAACCTGTTTCCAGCGGAAATCGAGGAAGTTCACTGCCCTCGCCCCCTTGGGGGAGAGGGTGGCCCGCAACCGGCGCTTTCACCAGCCGGGGCGGGACGGGTGAGGGGGTCAAAGACTCTGGGGGCTACCAAGACATTGCCAAAGCTTAGAGATTTCACCTTTGCCTTTTGACTTTTGCGCTTTGCCTTTTCACTTGCTTCCACGGCTCTGTCAAACGAATTCCATCTTGATACAGACCCCCCTCTCCCCCAAGGCCCGGATTATTCATGAACTTCTTGCAGCGATGGAGGGCGGCAAAGAAT
>CAYTMD010000242.1:0-9404 GCA_964438685.1 uncultured Acidobacteriota bacterium | reverse complement strand
TGATCCCGATGAGCCAAACTCTTGATGTTGGACGAATAGACCGCTTCGTCCTCTTATCATTATTGATGATGACCGTGTCGACCTTCGCGATCGCACAACGCGCCAAGAAATCGTCCCGAATTGCGACCCCATCTATATCGAACACTACCGTCCAGCCGCAACTCCTCAATGCTGATACCAACCCCACCTTGCGTTTCCCCATCGCGCGAGCATCGCTTTCCGTGACGAGCCTCTCTTACGGCTGGCTCGATATTACGCGCGCAGGAATCCACTACACGGTGGAGCAACCGCCCAAGAAGCAGGCCGATGGATTTAGCGCGTCGGCGGCGGATATCGCCGACCTCAAGCTGGAGAACCGAAACAATACGGTCGTCTTCCGGGATGGGAAAAAGAGGGAGACGATCTTCTACGCTTCCCAGGAGAATTGGGGGAGTATCCGTCGCTCCCGCGATTTTTATGCTCAGGCCACCGAGGGGGCGTCCGGGACCCAATCAATTTATAAGACGATGTTGGATTTTGACGCCATGCTGGCATTGGTAAAGAGCACGTCCGCTCCTCCCGCCCCGGCCGTCGTGGCGCCGGTTGTCCCCGTTTCGCCGCCGTCCACACCGGCCGCGCCGCCCGCTCCCCCTGCCATTGTGGTGGCGTCGCCCTCCGGGGCGGGGGAGAACCAAACTGTCGAATTGAGCGAGTCCCCATTGGTAATCAGGGGCGTGGCCATGGATAGTACAGGGATGCCGATCGTTAAAATTAATGGGTTGCCAGCCAACATGCGCCCACAAAACTCCCAGGCGGCAGAGTTCTGGTCAGACCCGTTGCCTCTACAGCCTGGAGCCAATCCCATCCTGATTACCGCATCCAACTCTGCCCACGTGGAGACCAATGTGGCGTTTACGGTTCGCTACACGCCTAAAGCGGCCCCCGTGAATCCGCGAGGCCTGGACAAAGCGGAGATCATTTCTCTGTTGCAAGGCGCCGTTCCTGCATCGCGTGTTGCTGAAATCGTCAAAGAGCGTGGAATCAAGTTTGCCCCAACGGCCGACGATCTTAACGATATCCGCGCCGCCGGTGGAAGCGATGAGCTGATCGAAGCCATTCAACAAGCCGCACCGCCCAAGTGAGCGTTGCCCGCAGGTGACTGGTAATGAGGTGGAGGGTTTAGTTTTCCCGAGCGGTGGTCTATGGCCGTCGACTTTCTAGTTTCACGGACTCCGGTGCTCATAGGGTGCCGCAACAGCGAATTGAACCGCTACTGCTGTTTTGTTGGCCTTTCGCAGCGGCCTTGCAAAGCCGGATTCCGGGGTATAGACTCTGTGCCAGCGAGGACCGCGAAGTGGAGCGAGATGGGCCTGCATATGCCGGCCGGAGCCGCCATAAACAGCTCTTTGCTCAACGACGGCCGATGTCAGTTTCCTCATTGCAGAACTCGCCGATTTGAACCCTATCTGTGAAATCTAGGTATGCAATCTTATGCCGCCTTGCCGTCGCGGGTGCGCTCTATGAAATCCTGTCTCCTCTTTTTGATGGTCTTGCTTCTGGCCGTGGGACTGGCAGCGGCCCCACAGAGTACCAAGAAGCCTCTTACCAAAGATCAAGTGATGGAGTTGGTGAAAGGTTCCGTGAACAGCGCGGAAGTGGCGAACCTGGTGCGCGAACACGGAATCGACTTTGACCCAACTGAAGATTACTTCCAAGCCTTGCGCAGCGCCGGAGCCGAGCAGGCTCTCATTGATGCCTTGAACGCCGCGAGACCCGTAAAGCCACCGGCGCAAGACCCTACCGCGCAGGCCAAGCAGCATATCAAAGGTGCAAACTCCTTGTTGGGCACGGGTGACATCGACGGCGCCATTGCGCTTTACCAAAAAGCCATCCAGGAAAATCCGGGCGATGGCGAAGGTCATCGCTTGCTCGGCATTGCCTTCGGCAAGAAGAAGGACTGGCAGCGGGACGTTTCCGAACAGCGGCTGGCAGTCCTGTTGAACCCCGATGACGCTGCCGCCAAGGCCGAACTCACTCTTGCCTTGCAGAACGTGGCGGCGGAGCAGGTCCATACTGATCCCCCCCGCCCCGCGGTCGTCGTCAAACCGCCGAACGACGATTCCGCCGAACAGGCCAGGAAGGATTTTGCCCAGGGGCAAACCGAGGTTGCGCAACGCAAGTTTGAGGCTGCTGCCATCAGTTTCTCCGAAGCCGCTCAATTGAAGCCCGACTGGCCCGATCCGCTGGTGGAAAGAGCCAAAGTCTACATGAAGCTCTACTTGTTCCAGGAAGCCATCCATTCCTACGATCAGGCGATCCAACTGAAACCTAACGATCCGGTGACCCTCGACCTTAGGGGGTACGCCTATTACAGCGCTTCCAAGTTCCAGCAGGCGATCAATGACTTTGATCAGGCGATCCGGCTCGATCCGAGCAGGGCCGAGGCCTTTCAGAATCGCGGGAACGCCAAATGGCAGTTGGGGGACAAGATCGGTGCCAACGCGGATTTCGAGCAAGCCAAAGCGCTGGAGTCCGGCACGTCTGCTCAAAGGAAGTCAAAAAGGAGGTAGCCATGAGGCTCATCAAGATCCGATTAGTCCTATTGGTTCTGCTGACCACGCCCCTGTGCGTCACCCTGCTGCCGGGGGTGGAAAAGGGTACTGACTTCGAGTTTACGAAGGTGGACCTTTCTCTTCTCGAACAGGCGGACGCACTCGACAGAAAACTTGAGAGAGAAGGCATGGTCTATCGCGACGAGGCGATGGAAACTTACGTCAACCAGGTCGGGCGGGCCATGCTCCCGTCAGGGACAGCGCCGGAACGAGTCATGTGGCAATTCCGGGTGGTTCGAGATCCCATGGCCAACGCCTTCGCTCTTCCCAACGGATCGATTTACGTCACGACAGGTCTCATTTCCAAACTGGAGAACGAGGATCAATTGGCTGGTGTCCTCGCGCACGAAATGACTCACGTGACAGACCGGCACTCATACCTGGCTTTTCGTAGTTACCGGAAGAAGTCTACCATCGCCAATATCGCCTCCACTGCGGCCAGTGTTGCCCCGGGAGGCAGCGCGTGGGGCGACACCATCATCCTGGCCGGTAATATGGTGGTGATTGTGGCGAATGCATCCATCTTTGGCTACAGCCGGGAGCTGGAGAAGGAAGCGGATATGTATGCCTACAATAAGATGGTAGAGGGCAATTACGATCCCAAAGAACTTGTCAACACGTTCCGCCTGCTGGAAAAGAGTGAAGAGGTGAACACTGGCAAGATCTATTACAACGATCACCCCAAGCTGGAGGACCGTATAGCGTACATGTCCACCATGATCTCTTCCAAGCCTCCCATCTTGGTTCCCCCCGACGTGTTCGCGGCGCGGAGGATGAAGTATCTCAGCCTTACTGAAAAGGTGGACCGCGAAGATATTCACCTGTCGATTCTCTCGGACCACCCGCGTACAGGACTGGCTCGCGCTCAAAAGCTTCTCGAGTTTCACCCCAACTCGCCTGAGGATCTATGTGCCGAAGCGGATGCCTACCGTTCTCTTGGCCCTTGGACGCCGAAGCCGAGCGATTCAGAAATGGGCAAACATGAAGCGAAAAAAGAGGCGAATTTGGAAATGAAACTCACCTCGGACGAGGAAGAGCGCCGACTATTGAAGAAAGACGAGGGTCAAGCTACGTGGCGCGATAACCAGCGATTGGCCGAGGACACCTATAAGAAAGCCCTGGCGGTCGACCCTTCAAACGCGAAGACGTATCTCGGCTTGGGACAGCTTTATGAGAAGACCAATAGGGGCAAGGAGGCCATCGAGGCCTTTGAGAAATATCTGGAATTGGCGCCAAACGCCCTCGACCGGCAAAGGGTCCAGCGGCGAATTGATACCTTGAAAGGTTCTGCTAATCGGTGACGTCCCTGCAAGTCAGTTTTCATAAAGGAGAACTCAATGAGACCAAGAATCATCTACTTGTTGGCTGTAGGACTTTTGCTCTTAGCCGCGTTGGCGGTTGCGGGAAATCAGACACCTGTCCGGCCCGGACCCTATCTGCACCCTAAGCTGAAGGCCAAGGAAATCAAAATCCAGAAGGTGGTGGCCCTTCCCCCCATCGTGTCGATGACGAAGCAGGGCGTGAAGGGATCGGAGGGGATGAGCAAAGAGGAGGATGAGGCCTCGGTTGGGTTTGCCTCACGTGTGTCCGCTGACCTCACGTCGAGTGGTCTCTCGGTGGAAGCCCCGTTTACTGAGGAGGCTCTAAAGGGTAATGACGAGCTCAAATATGCGCTCGCCGATGTCCAGAAGAAGTACGACGAGCTTGCTCCCAAGCTCTATAGAAAGCCCAAGGACGTCCGGAAGGCCCGTTTCTCGCTTGGCGACATGGTAGCCGTCCTAAACAGCAAGGGAACTGCCGATGCCCTGGTCATCGTTCGCTCGCAGGGCGTAAAAATGACGAAAGGCAAGGGAATGTTGACGGGTGGGTTGATCGGGTTGGCCACTACCAAGAACCCCACCTTTACCACCTATGTGGTGCTTGTGGACGCGAAGAACGGCGACGTTTTGTATCTGGACGAGTTCCTCACCAGTGGAATACCGAAAGACAAAGTGTTTGATAAGTCATTCAAGAAGTTTGTAGCGCCGAAATGACATGGGAACCGGGGCGCGGGCGAGACTTGCGAAAGGCCGCGCCCCGGAATGGGAAGGGCGAACAGGGCGGCCATCATGGCTGCGCGCTTCCGAGTAGTGACAAAAATGGCATCGGTCCGGATGACCCTGGAAATTCACCCGGGTTCTCTTGCTCGGGAATTTCCACCCTGACCACACATCCGGCGGCCAGGCTTTTCATGCAACTCTGATCCCCGCCACTTGTCTTCGTTCCGGCAATATTGAGTAAAGTGGACTTTTCTGTGTATGGCAGGCTCCCCCGGGACGGCCCGCGTAGTGAGGATTTGATATTTCAAAACGTACTAGTACCAATGGTTCTGGCATTGTGTCGGCCAGAGGATTAGAATTCATCCGCTTGGCGGCAAGGCCTCCGGGAGCTTCTAAACTGAGTGTGCCTGAGACCGCGGAAAGTGGAGGATGGTTTCTGATGAGTCCGGATCCCAAGGTTCGCGGCTGGGGGCATGCGGTGCTGCTCCTGATTCTGTTCCTCAGTGTACCGTTGATGGCGTCGGCGGTCACCAAGAGGTCGAAGAAGGGTGGAGGCGTCGACCTTACCGGCATCATTCGCCCCGATCTAGTGAATGCCGAAACGGATCCCACGCTGCGCTTTCCCGTCATGAACACAGAAGGATCGGTTTTCAGCATTACATACGGCTGGTTGGACATCAGCAGCAGCACGGTTCGCTACAGTGAGGTGCAGCCCACCCGCAAATCCGGCCACGCTTTCTCAGTGCCGAGGGTTTCCATCGGAAATCTGCGGCTCAACAGGGAATGGCTCACGTTCAAGGCCCCCAAGAAGGGGCAGATGTTTATCTATCTAACTCAAGATCGCTGGGGATCAGTACACTCGGGGCCCGGAATGGGTTCGGCTGCCAGCCGCGAAAGTCTGGGAACGTCATCAATTTACAAGACCTTGTTGAATTTCGAAGGCGTGCTGGCAATCGTGAAACCCCCACCGGCTCCCGCCCCCGTCGTTGCGCAGCCCGTGGCGCCGGCGCCACCGCCAAAACCCGTTGCACCGCCTTCGGCCCCCGCAATTGTACTGTCATCTCCTCCCGGGGCAGGGGAGAACCAGACTCTCGAATTAAATGAATCCACGGTGACCCTGCGTGGCGTGGCCATGGATAGCACCGGTATTCCGGTAGTGAGGATCAACGGGTCGCCCGTTAATATGCGGCCGCAAACATCGCAAGCAGCGGAATTCTGGTCGGACCCCCTGCCTTTACAGGTGGGAGATAACCGCATTCATATTGTTGCCTCCAACTCGGCCCGCATCGAGACCAAACTCGACCTGACCGTTCATTACAAGCCCAAGACGGCCTCGGTGAATCCACGCGCGCTCGACCGGCAGGAGATCGTCAGTTTACTCCAGGGTGGGGTTCCGCCTGAGCGGGTTGTAGCCCTTGTCAAGGAACGGGGCGTCAAATTTTCACCTAATGCAGATGACCTGAGCGCGGTTCGTGCCGCGGGCGGGACCGATGAGCTGATCGAAGTAATCCAGCAGTCGGCTCCACACCCTTAGATCTGAGAACTCTTCAAAATGGCCGATAATAAATTCGCAAGAGCAATCTTCGTTCTTACCGCCCTTTTAGCCGTGATGGGCTTTGCAGGAGCTCAGGCACGAGCGCAGACACAGGCGAAGCGTGCCCGGGCGGTACAAGCGGCACTGCCTCCCACTTCTTCCATAGGCATTCCTGATGACGTGCAATTGGTCAATGCGGATGTAAACCCCACTATCCGTATCCCGGTTGGCCATTCCAGCTTGAACTGGACACTTATCAAGCCGCGCATCAGGGCTTCCTACGGCTGGGTCGAAATCGATCGCAATACCATCCGCTACACCATGTCCCGGCCGTCGCGGAATACCAAGGAGCCGGACCAGGCATTCGCGTATAGTCGAACGGAACTCACTAATCTGGTATTGGAGTTTGGCGCCTCCGAATTTCGTGCCGGCGGGCTGCGGCACTTCTTTGGCTATTCACCGCAAAACCACTGGGATCTGGTGGATTCACCGGGCACTACGCAAAAAAGCCTCAGCAATGCGGATAACGTATACTCCCCCCTGGTCCTTCGGGCCCTTCAAAATTTTGACGACGTAGTGGTGGAACTGAAACGCAAGCAGCAAGCTGCGACGCCTCCCCCCGTTGTGGTGCAACCCGAGCCGCCCACCCCCAAGCCAGTGCCGCCATCTCCGCCGACGCTGGTGGTGATGGCGCCTTCCGGTGCGGGCGCGAACCAAACGGTTGACGTTAACGAGTCCGCCCTCACCATTCGCGGCGTCGCCATGGATGAGTCAGGTCTTCCAACCATTACGATTAACGGCGCGCCGGCATCGCTGCGTCCCAAGAGTGAGAACGTGGCGGAGTTCTGGTCCGATCCCATCAGCCTTAAATCCGGTGCTAATACTTTCGAGATTGAAGCCACGAGCCCTGCCAAGGCAATGTCCCACTTACAATTCATCGTCCGCTTCACCCCCAAGGCGGCCCCCGTAAACCCTCGGGCCTTGGGCAAGGATGAAATCATTTCCCTGCTTCAGGGCGGCGTACCTGATTCGCACGTCACGGAATTGGTCAAGGACCGGGGGATAAAGTTCGTCCCTACTTCCGCCGACGTGAATGACATACGTGCGGCCGGGGGCGGCGAAGACCTGATCCAAGCCGTCCAGCAGGCTGCCGCAGCGGGTAAATGAGGCGGCTGATCACTTCATTTCCATTTCGATCTACCCTCGGCGATTGACAGCGTGGGAGGTTGAGATAAAATGAGACTTCCAGGTTCGTGACCACAATGCCAGCTTTGCGCCTTTCGGTTGTTCAGTATCTCAACACGGTTCCCCTGATCTGGGGCATGCTCCACGGCGAGCAGCGCGGTAAATTCGAATTACAATTGACCGTCCCCAGTGGCTGTGCTGATGCCATCGCCCATCATCAGGCGGACGTTGGCATTGTCCCTTCCATCGAATATCAGCGGCTCGAAGGTGTTGGGATTCTCCCCGGCATGTCCATCGCATCCAAGGGTGAAGTGAAGAGCGTTCTGCTGCTCAGCAAGATGCCCCTGGCCGAAGTGCAGACCGTGGCCCTCGACGAATCTTCGCGCACCTCGGCGGCGTTGGTGCGAATCCTGCTGCAAAAGTTCTATGCGCGTCGCGTCACATTCTCGCCGGCAGCGCCCGACCCTGCCGAGATGCTGAAGCGGGCGGACGCTGCGCTGCTGATCGGCGATCCGGCTCTGGCCTACAGCGGATCGGCGGAGATCTACGACCTTGCGTGCGAGTGGCGCAAGTTTACCGGCCTGCCATTCGTTTTCGCCGTGTGGATGGGCCACTCCAGCGCCAATCTCTCCCGGCATTGCGCGGATTTTGCCGCTTCGCTCGATTTCGGGCGTGCTCACATTGATGATATCGCCGCTGAGTATGCCCTCAAACTCGGCATGACGCCGGAGGCGGTGAAGGTTTACTTGACCCGGAATATCGATTATTCTTTGGATGAGGAGAATCGGCAGGGGCTGAAGCTCTTTTACAAGCTTGCGCATGAGGTGGGTATCATTCCTGCCGAGAAAGAGCTGTTGTTTGCGTAGGCGAAACAAAAGTCACTCGTAGTTGTCGATGGCTGGACCTGTGACTTTGGACCCCGGACTTGAACGGGCATGAATATTACAAAAGAACAAGCTCTCGACATGCTGCGCTCCGATGACCTTCTGGGCGTCGGCATGGAGGCGGATGCCGTTCGCAAGCGGCTTCATCCCGGCAACGTGGTCACTTATCAGGTCGACCGTAACGTCAACTACACCAATATCTGCACGGAATATTGCTCCTTCTGCGCCTTCTATCGTCCCGTCGGATCGGCGGAAGGCTATGTCCAGCCGCTCGATTCCATGCTTCAGAAAATCGAGGAGACAATCGCCCTGGGTGGTACGGGAGTGCTGATGCAGGGCGGATTGCATCCCGACCTCAAGATTGATTATTACGAAGACCTCCTCCGCAACATCAAGCAGCGCTTTCCCCAGATTCACCTGCACTGCTTTTCCGCGCCGGAGGTTTTGAATATCGCGGAAGTCTCGGGCCTTACCCTGCGTGACACCATCGTGCGATTGATGGATGCAGGGCTGGATTCCATTCCCGGTGGCGGGGCGGAGATTCTCGACGACGAGGTCCGCCAGCGGATAGCGCGCCTGAAATGCACCACTGACGAATGGCTGCAGATGCATCGCACCGCGCACGCGCTGGGCATGCAAACCACCGCCACCATGATGTTCGGTTGTGGCGAAACGCTGGAGCATCGGGTCAATCATTTCGAGCGCGTCCGCCAACTGCAGGAAGAGACGGGCGGCTTTACCTCCTTCATCCCCTGGTTTTTCCAGCGCGCCTATACCTCGCTCGGCAATTTCGTTAAGGAAGAGGTTACGGCGGTGGATTACCTCAAGACCCTCGCCGTTGCCCGCATCTACCTGGATAACTTCGAGAACGTGCAAGCGTCATGGCTGACGCCGGGCCACAAAATCTGCCAGATTGCCCTGCGCTTTGGCGGCAACGATGTGGGCTCCATCCTGATCGAGGAAAATGTGGTGCGCGCCGCGGGCGTTACCCGCACCTCCAGTGAGGACCAACTCCGCCGCATGATCGAGGATGCCGGCTTCCGCCCCATCAAACGTGACACGCTTTACCGCAACTACTTCCTGAACTATTGACCCGGCCCTGAAGGAATGCTACGCGCGGCATAGCTCACATCCTTATGCTGGAAGTAATTCCGGACGCGTTGCGGTTGTT
>CAYTMD010000241.1:4326-9424 GCA_964438685.1 uncultured Acidobacteriota bacterium | reverse complement strand
CCCTCGCCCGGGTCCCCGGCGTCGGTGTCGTCGCTCCCGTCGCCTTCGGGGAGGGGGGCCGGGGGGGAGGGGGTGCCTACCGGCCGATGAATAACACAAGTCACGGACTATTCAATCCGGCCCTCGCCGGTGGCGGGGCTGCTTACTGCCTACTGCATTGTCTTGCGCTAGGAGGGGTGGGCACTTCGAAGAAGAACCGAAGTGCCCACATCTCAAAGGCTGGCCTGGGACGACGTTCCTGATTAGGTAATGGCACGCGGAGGTTGAGCCCTCGCCATCTCTTCTTTAGAAACCGTGAAGCCCGACAAGGGTGCCTCCGCTCAGTCGATAGCTAATGTCAAGGTAGCAACAGTGACATTTAGTTACTGTTCAAAATTGCTCACTTTTCACATTTATTTTTTGTCCCTGTTTTCGAGATTTCACGGAGGTGCGCCGTGCGCCCGGAAACCAAATCGGCGTGAGGCCTGTCAGGCAGACACATTGTTGCCGCGTTATATTCCGGTGCCGGTATTCTCGAGGGCGTCCATCATTTCCTTTACCTGAATCGGCTTGGGGATGTACCCGTCCATCCCGGCGGCCAGGCACTTCTCGCGATCGCCGTCCATGGCATGAGCGGTCATGGCAATGATGCGCAGATGTTTGCCGGTGGACTTCTCGCGTTCCCGAATGGCGGCTGTGGTTTGAAATCCATCCAGTTCCGGCATCTGCACATCCATCAGGACGACGTCGAAGGTATTTTTCTCCAAGGCCGCCAGTGCCTCCCGCCCGTTGGAGGCCACTTCCACCGCGTGCCCACGCTTCTCCAGCAGGCGTACCGCCAGCAACTGGTTGATGGAATTGTCTTCTGCAATCAATACCGAAAGGGCTGACTGTCGCTCGCGCAACGTATGCCGGGTAATTAATCCGGGTTTGGCCACTTCCTTTGGTTGTGGGCTCAAGGCAATCAGTATGGCATGAAGGAGTTCCGATGGTTGGAAAGGTTTCAAAAGGTAGGCCATGATTCCCAGCTTGCGACAGCTGGAGGCATCCCCCCTTTGTCCGCCGGAACTGAGCATCATAATGATGGTTGTGGCAAGGTAATTCGGGTGCTGCCGGATCTGTTCCACGACAGTAAAACCATCTCCGCCGGGCATTTGATGATCCAAAAGAATTATAGAGAAAGGCGTGCCCGCCGTCCCAGCCGAATCAATGGCTTCCAGAGCAGCCTGCCCGCTGGAAGCCGACACGGGAAAGGCGCCCCAACGTTTGAGTGTTTCTTCGAGCAGCAAACGGTTGGTCGAATTGTCGTCTACCACCAGCACACGCAGGTCATGAAGCCGGTCCAGAGGAGCCCGGTCTGGTTTGAGTCGAGGTGTCTCGGAGACTTCGCACGCCATCGTAAAATGAAATGTACTGCCCTTCCCCGGCTCACTCTCCACCCAAATCTTTCCCCCCATCAGGCTGACCAAACGCGAGCAAATGCTTAGTCCCAGTCCGGTTCCACCGTATTTACGTGTTGATGAGGTATCGGCCTGCCGGAAGGGTTCGAAAATCAATTGTTGCTTGTCGTGGGGTATACCAATTCCGCTGTCCACCACCCGGAAGTGAAGCCCCAAGGTCTTTCCCTCTTGCGCCCCCCCGTTTACATAAACGACGACTTCGCCGTGGTCAGTGAACTTGATGGCGTTGCCCACAAGGTTCAACAGGATCTGCCGCAGCCGGCCGGGGTCGCCAAGGATGACGTCGGGCAATTCCGGGCGGACGTCCGAAGATATCTCCAGCCCTTTTTCGTGGGCGCGTAAAGCGATGGATTTGAGCGCCCCACCCACGCAATCTCTCAGGCTGAAATCAATTTTCTCCAAGTCCATCTGCTTTGCTTCTATTTTCGAAAAATCGAGGATGTCGTTGACCACGGCCATCATGGCATTCGACGACTTCCGCACTACCTGGAGGTATTCACGTTGTTCATCGGTCAACTCCGTATCGAGGGCGAGTTCGGTCATGCCAATAATCCCGTTCATGGGGGTCCGGATCTCGTGGCTGATGTTCGCCAGAAAATCGTCTTTGGCCTGGTTGGCAGCTTCGGCAGCTTCTTTTGCCCTGATCAGCTCTTCCTCCGCTCGCTTGCGGCCGGAAAAATCGATCACGGTTCCCTGGATCAGTGGCGCGGTGGAGTCGGCATCGGCGGTGAGAAGCGCGGCCGTTACCAAGCCCCAAAACAGACTGCCATCGCTGCGGCGGAAGCATATCTCGCGGTCCGATACCCTGCCTTTCTTGCGCAGAGCCTCCACAAAAGCCTCACGATCCCCTGCCCGAAGGTAAATGCCCGAGGCGTTTGGGCCCAAAATTTCTTCACGAGAAGAGCACCCCATGAGGTGGATATACGCTTCGTTACAATCCAGAATTTGACCCGTAATCGTGGTGACAAACACCGCTGACAAGTTGTTCTGAAACAGTAAACGGTAACGCTGCTCGGAAGAGCTTAAAGCCCTCTCTGTTTTCATGCGCCGGCCAATGTCAAGGTGCAGGACTCCGCTGGCCACGATCAGGATCGCCATTGCCAGCACATTGCCTAAAACGACGATGATAATTGTATTCCGGGCGCTGGCCGCCGACTCCGCATTGCGTTGAGCCAGGGACTGATGCTCATCCCCTTCCATGTCTTGAAAGCCCCGGCGAATTTCCGCCATGGCTTGCTCTTCGTGCCCCTGAATTCCCGCCGCGTCGGCGGTGGTGAACTTCTCGCCCTGGGGCAGATTCATGACGAGGTGGAAAATGCTGAAAGCGTTCTCGATCTGCGGCTCAAGTTTGTCGAGCCGGGCCTGTTGGCGGGGATTTCCCGAGGTTAGCTGGCGAAGATGGTCAACGCGCCTCTGGGCCTGGGCGACGCTGGTGAAATAGCTGACGCGAAACTGTTCGTCCTGGATTATGGCGAAATTCGTAGCCTGGTTCTGCGCGTCCTGAATGGCCGAAAACGCCTGTGAGATTGCCGCCAGGACTTCGTTGGTCGCAGCCACCCGGCCATTGACCACGATGAGCCGCTGCGTGTTCTGGTAAGACAACAGCCCCACTAAGATCAGTACCAATGCCGCAAGACTGGAAATGATCCCCAGCCGGTTCTCGATCGTGACCTTCATCCGCCGCCTCTAATGTTTGACTGTTCAGCACGGTTCCACGCGCGTGCACGGACTCCGGCGAGTCCCCCCAACCCCACGAGCGCTACTGGAACAGTTGGCCATTCCCTAATGACATACCCTGCGGGCTCACCATCGCCAGACTTCACATAGATCGTACAAACTGGGGGAGAATTCACGGCTCGAAAGGGTGCAGCGGTTCTCACGGCTGGCTAACTGAGGCCTTTCCCATGGGTTGGGGGGCGGGCAACTTGCTCTCTCCACCCCGTTCTATAGTTCTACAGTGTCCATTATGATGGGGTGCAGAGGTGGGAGGGTTAAGCTACTGTTAAGATAATGTTTCAATACGTGACATCTTGGCTTTGGGCAGCGTTTGGACGGACTTTTCGCCATCCTCAATAGTCTTTCCTATACGGTCGTTAATCGCGGGGCGGAGATTGCAGCCGGGCAGCGCCGCGCAGCCCGTCGATGCCGACGCAAGGTCGTCAGCCCCGGCAGGGACAGCGTCCGGGCGTCATTCGTACCCTAACCTGATGTCGCTCAGCACGGCTTCGGTCGTGCTCTTTCCCACGCCTAGAGTTGTCGTATCGCAACTGCCTGCGCAGCCGGGTCGGGGAGAGTCCCAACGGACTGGCGCCCCTGCTTGCCCGGGGGCGACGGTTTGTAGGCTCTAACTCTGGTATTTTATACTTGACTACGGTGTCGTTGTGGTATACAATGGACGGCGTCCGAAGGTTGATAGCGCCATGCCGCCTTGTTTGTCCCCCCACCCTGACTTCCACTCTGATCGCCACCCATCATCACAACACCGGGAAGGCCACCGGGCGCACGACAACGTGTGACACGGCTTGGCAGGGAATCATGTGGGTGGAACGAGTGGAGTTTCGAACCGGCAGAAACGGTGCTGAGAATGCGATGGAATTGGCTTCCCTCCGCCGATGAGAAGGAATTTCAAAAAACTCGCTTTCCATGATGTTATAGATAATAAATGGAGTTAGCCCTGAAAGTGGGCGTTAAATCCCCAAAAAATCAAGAGAAACGCGATGTCCTTCCATGATGTTATTGATAACAAAGATGGTTGCAAAAATCGAAGGCACGCTGCACAAAATCGCAAGTTGCTGAAACTATGTGGGTTAATGCAAGGAAGAATTTAGTGGGGCCGCGAAAAAAAAGGGGTTAAAAAGGAAGGTAAATCTCGCGATGTTATTGAAAACACATGTAGAAAAAATGTCAGATAATAGCCTTTCCATGATGTTGATGAAAACAAGAGACTTACATGAGGCTTTCCATGATCTATATGAAAATAAAGGAACTTGGCTGCATTTCTCATTCCGCCCATTCGGCTCGAAATTATGGAGTGGGGCGGCTCGGCGCGGGGAACCATATGCCGCTGGCGAGTCGGCGATAGAAGAAGCGGGACCGAATCCCCGCAATGCGGAATCTGGTTATCAATGGAAGATTTAATAAAAGCGATATGCCGACTGGGCGGGCCAGACGATTCAAGATTCAAAATTCAACATTCAAGAATGGCAGGCGAATCAATTGCGCTGGCTTGGACAATCCGAAATCCCAAATAGGCAACGCGATCAATTTGCGGACTTCGTCAATCCAAAATCCAAAATCGAAAATCCAAAATCCGCCCCTCACTCACCGCTTCTTTGCCTTTTTGCCAGCCTTGGGCGAGGGCTTCGCGGTGCCCTTGGACTTGGCCGCAGGCGTGGACTTGGGTGCCGCCGTTGGCTTCGATGCGGGCTTCCCGGCCGCACCTTTTGGGGCGCTTCCTTTTGCTACCGGCTTGGAAGCGGTTCTTGCCGGAGCAGCCGGAGCTTCGGGGGCAGCCAGAGTGGCATGTTTGCCCTTGTGCTGGGCCGATACAGGTGCAGGCTCAGGTGCGGACGCAGCTTCTTTTCCCTTTTTCTGGCCTGCGGGGGCTCCAGCGTGCTTTTCCCTACCCTTCCTGGGTGCAGGCATCGGGGGCGGAGGGG
>CAYTMD010000241.1:0-4316 GCA_964438685.1 uncultured Acidobacteriota bacterium | reverse complement strand
TTCGTCTTCCACCACCTGAATCACTTCGGGTGCCGGAGGGGGTGGTGGCGGGGGTTCCTTAATGCCCGCCAGTTCGCGCATCTCCTTCATCAACTGGGGATGGGACTTGATCTTCCCATCCAACTGCATGTCAAGGATCCTGGCCAGGATATTATCAAATTCCTGCCCGGGCTTGATTCCAAGGGCCTGCAATTCCGTGCGTGGCAGCCGGGCGCGAATCTGGGGGAATTTAAACAGAGCGCTCTTGATGCGGTTCTGCACCTTGGCGCTCTTGGTGTTGGCGAGCAAATAGAGCAGAAGAGCCTGGGGCTGCGGGGTGAGCAGCGCATAAACGTGGCTGGGCACCTCGGCTTTGGCGCTGCTCAGCACCTTTTCGAGCTTCCTGGCTTCCCGATCGAGGCTCAACGCCAGCTTGATGGCTTTACTATCCCCGATGATCTTCTTGGCCAGGCGCGCGGCGTTCTCCCCGCCCAGCTTTTCCACCAGGCAATGGAAATTCAAGAGGAAGGGATCGGCACCCGGAGCGTTCTGCAGCACGCTGCGAACGCGCGCAAAGCGGTCGTAGGAAAGATGCACAGAAGCGAGCTTCTTATCCAATCCGCCCAAGAGCTTCTTGTCGGAAAGCATTTTGAGGATGCGTCCGGGCTGATCTTCATGCAGGATGGCAGCCAATTCCCGCGCCTGCTGGCCAGCATCCAGGCGCTCCCAGGCATGTTCTGCGAGCGCCGCATCGAACCATTGTTGGGTTCGCTCATCCGCCTTGAAATCGAGCCTCAATCCCAGGCGCAGCAAACGATAGATGCGCGAGGGATCGTCAATAAAACTTCGGGACCGCAAAGTGCGGATTTCATGCCGCTCGATATCGCCAGCACCGTTGGTGGGATCCAGCAACAGGCCGCGGGAGTTGGGGTGAAGCGACACGGCCATGGCGTTGATGGCGAAATCCCGGCCCTTCAGATCCTCAAAGATCCCCGCGGGGAGTACTTCCGGCCGCTGTCCCGGGCGTGTGTACACTGCCTCCCGGCACATTGCCATTTCAGCGCGCACACCATTGGAGAAGACCAGTTCCACGGAGTTGAAGTACTCGTCAAGACTATAGTAGTCCAGCGACAGGGGGGGCTCCGCAACCGGCGTCCGTGCTCCACGGCTGGCTTTAATGGAATCAGTCGCGGGAATGGCGCGCAGAATTCGTTGCGGCGGACCCTCGACAATAAAGTCGAGATCGCGCACAACCTGCTGGCCATAGGTGAGGTCGCGCACCGCGCCCCCCGCCAGATAGAGGCTTTGCCCGTGTTCGGCCGCCAGTCGGCCGATCAGGGAAATTACCGCGTTCTGTTCCGAAGAGAGCCTGCTTTCCATCAGGAAGTTGTAGTCGCTCATGGCTTTCGGCGTCCAACGTTCTCCCGGGCCTCAGCTTCAGGCGCGCGGGTGATGGGATTGATATACCTGCTTCAAACGTTCTTTAAGAACATGCGTGTAAATCTGGGTCGTGGAAATGTCACTGTGACCCAACATCAATTGAATCGACCGCAAATCAGCACCCCGCTCCAGCAGGTGCGTGGCAAACGAATGGCGAACCACGTGGGGGGAAAGCCCCGTCGCCAGTCCAGCGCGGCGGCCGTAACCACCCAGGATCTTCCAAAAACCCACCCGGGAGAGTGCCGAACCCCGGCGGTTCAGGAAAAGCCAGGGAGACTCATGTTTTCCCGCCAGCACGGCACGTCCGCCAAGAAGATAAGCCTCCACGGCGCGCAATGCGGACTTGCCCACGGGAATCAGCCGTTCCTTACTGCCCTTTCCCAGACAGCGAACGATGCCCAATTCCATTTCAAAATCTGCAGCGCGAACATGGATGAGCTCCGAAACCCGCATGCCAGTGGCGTAAAGCAATTCCAACATGGCTTTATCGCGAAGCCCGAGAGGCGTGGAGACGTCAGGCTGCGCCAGCAACTGGTCAACTTCTTCTGCCGAAAGGTACTTAGGCAACGATTGGTCAAGCTTGGGGGCTTCCACATCCGCTGTGGGATCGGCGGCCAAGCGGCCCTCGCGCACCAGAAATCGAAACAGGTTGCGCAGGGAAACCAGATGCCGGGCGACCGTCCGAGCTCCCAAATGCCTATTATACAACTGTTTAAGGAAAGTGCGAATATCCTCGCGATCGACCTTGGAAAAAGGCCTATCCAGACGGCGCAAAAAGGCCGAGAACTCAACAAGATCGCGGCGATAACTTTCGATGCTATTCGCCGCCAGCCCTTTTTCAACACGCGCAAACTCAAGAAACAGTTGAACTTCTGGAATCAATGGCGGAGGTGGCGAACTGAGGGGGAGATCATTCATCGGGGGAGAGGGGCCTGCGGCATCCTGAGGCACCTCGGCGGGACCTACCCGAAAAGGCAGTGGATAGGGGGCGTTGCGACTCGGCATGCCAGCCAGGCTGGAAAATATCGTTAATTCAGGGTCACGCAAGAGCCGTTGGATGATATGTAGCAGTCCTCCACAGCCGGGCGAGAAATACGCACCTTTCCTCGCCCCTTATATCTAAGACATGTTTTATCAAGCGATTAGGAGTTAAGCCCAAATGTGACGCTCCCTCTCGTCATTGAAACACTTGACAGGTCCCACTCGCGCCCTATACTAGCACAAGCTAATTTCTGTGGCCAAGCGGCATTTGAGCAAATATTAGAGTTTGTTAAAGAATTCTTGTGAAACCCGGACCTTCCTCAACCCGTAAGCGCGTCGTCGTTCGAAAGCTCGACAAAGGACTGATCAAGGGTTTTCTCGACGTTGCCGGCCATCTGGCAAGCGAACTCGAGGTCTTGGACCGCGAGGGGCGGGTGGTACATGTCCTTATGTCCGAGGTTAAGGGCATATTCTTTGTGCGTGACTTTGAGGGAAACCCTGATCGTGCCGAGCGGAAGATTTTTCGCAGCCGGCCACGGCTCGCGGGACTGTGGGTACGGATGACGTTCAAGGACAGCGAAGTTCTGGAAGCGCTGCTGGCAAACAACCTTCTGGATGTCGATCCTCTGGGGTACCTGGTAACTCCGCCGGACGTCTACTCAAACAATCTTCGTATTTTCATTCCCCGCTCAGCTCTGACGGAAATGGAAGTCTTGGGTGTGATATCCGATGGCGTCGTCAGGCGAATGTCGCAGCGCGCTGCCCAGGCACGGGCCGCGGGCGCCGCGGAGCAGCAGTTCGGCCTGTTTACAGCGACAACTCCTCCGGAAAAAACATAACAATGCTGAGTTGTTCCTGAAGCATGGCGGGATGAGCGATTACGTGTGTTCCCCCCTAAAGTCTGCCGTGGCTCATGCACGATTGTTTCAAGCGTGCTGAACTGCAGGTTGGGTGGGGGGCAATTCGAGGCGTTGATGGATAGCGTAGAGAACCAGTTCCAGCCGGTCGGATACCCCGACTTTGTCGTAAATGGTGCGAAGGTGATTCTTGACGGTCTGCTCAGAAATGGAAAGATGCTGGCTGATTTCCCGATTTCTCCAGCCCTGCATCAAGTAGCTGATGATGATCTTTTCCCGGCGGGTCAGGGTATCAACCGGACGCAGCGGGGTGTCGGGACGGGTTTCAAGCATCTTGACCAAAGTGGTAACGTGCCGCTTGGGGACCCATGTTTCCCCTTCCGAAACCCGGCGCGCACACTTAATGAACATCAGCGGATCAACCGTCTTAAGAATCACGCCCGCCGCGCCGTTGCGGACATGACGCATTGATGAATCATCCGATGATGAGGAAGAGGTGGCGACGACCTTGCAATTCGGGGCAGCGATGAGGACTGCGGAGATCAGGTTTTCACCACTCTCCGCGAGGATTTCTTCCTGGATGAATACCAGATCGGGCCGAAAGGTTTCCGCCCTTAATACGGTCTCGGCGGCTGTTTCGGCTTCGCCCACGACTCGGAGGTCATCCTCCACGGCGAAGAGTTTCTTGAGGCCGAGTCTGAAGATGCCCTCGCGGTCAGCCACGAGGACGCGTATTTTTCCCTTAGAAGTCCGCGCAGTTCCCATGTATTGATCCTGTATCAATTGCTCGGGGTGAACCCATTACAGATCCCCCAGCGAATGATAACTGAGATCATAATCTACAGAGAATGTATTTTGTAAGAAATCTTGGGCGGACGATAACGACAATCAGTCCTTTTCAAGGGAACGCTTGCCCCCAGTCCGCGGCACCGGGCGCAGTTCGTACTCATCAATTACGGCGCCCAGCCCCTGAACCTGCCCGTGCTGGTTCCATCTTATCACTCGTCCCTGGCACAAGAGCTCTAAGGGAACCTGCGTCACCTCGGGAGGAAGCATTAC
>CAYTMD010000240.1:0-9428 GCA_964438685.1 uncultured Acidobacteriota bacterium | reverse complement strand
ACATCGAACGGCGATCCGGTCTCTTGCGCTCGTACATCTCTCGCGTTGAAGGCGGGTACACCGCCCCCTCGCTCGCTACTCTGGAAAAATTCTCCAAAGCATTGGAAGTGGAAACATACCAGTTGCTCTTCCAGGGCGAGGGAAAACCGTCAGCACCCAAGGTTCCCGATCAGGTCAACCTGGGTAAGCCGGTTAAGAAGCTGATCAAGTTCTTTGAGAGCATGACGAGCACAAACCGCAGACTGCTGATGTCGATGGCTGAGAAGCTCGCCAAGCATTGAGACTAGCCCGGCTGTCCCGCGCGCATTGATCGCGCTCTTGCTCCCCTGCTTCGGCGGGCAAGGTGAGGGATCGGTGTTGGTGAATACGTATATTCGCCAGCCTCGTCCTTTGGTCTTGCAAATTGGAGAGAGGGACGCCCGCTCAGGGTGGCAGTGTTTCTTGCGCCATGGGCTTGCCCGGGACTTCTCCCAGCTTGACGCCCGAGTTTCGATTATTCGAAACGAGGTGCGTTGATGAGCTGGGGGTCTGCTTTTTATTCTCCTCGTCCGCCAGTAACCAAACTGGGTGGTAAAAAATCACCTTCAAGATGGGCTTCCGCAACATCAGCGCCTCCGCGCGCCCCGGATTTGCCGAATCCACACCGAGAATTTCCTCTTCACTTAGCGCGCGTTTTCGAAGGCAGTTGAGCGGAGCGCGTTGAACCGTGGTGGCGAAAGCCACCGCAGTCATCGCCGCAGGCGTCTTGGAATGCGGCCCCGAAGCTGCCGCCTTTCCCTGGGTCTTGATCTGAGTTCGCGCTATGTTGGCGGCAGTTGGTACTACGGCATTCCACTGCGATCGCTGCCGCGACCGCATTCCAAGGCGGTAGCTGCTGCTACCGCAGTCCAAGGCGGGCTTTGCCCGCAATCTGAGTCCCGATTCTGTGACCATCGCTAAGTGAACGGTATTAGGGCTGGAGTGCGTCCTATCCGCGGCGAAATTCGCTAAAAAAACTGTTGCATAAATCCGGAGACTGGGGCAGAATTGAAACGTAGACGATAATCATTCTCGTTTACGAGCTGTTCTCAGATGATGATGATTCAACAAACTCTCGACCTGCGCATGAAAGCCTTTCGCTCTCGTTGTGCGGAACGGGGCCTGGCGATGACCCATCAACGCTGGGTGATTTATCGTATTATGGCGGGAACGGCGCAGCATCCCACCCCGGAGGAGACCTTCGCGCAGGTTCGCAAGGAGATCCCTTCCATCTCACTCGCTACCATTTATAAGAACATTAAAACCTTTCTTGATGCCGGATTACTCAGGGAGGTAAGCACTCCTGACCAGACGATGCGGTTGGATGCGAATCTTGAGTCCCATCACCATCTCATCTGCGCATCCTGTGGGAAGATTTTGGATATCCCCGAAGACAGTGTGGTTCCGGTGCACTTAAAGAAGCCCCTTCCCAAGGGCTTCCGGGTGGAAAGCTACAATGTGAGTTTCTTAGGTTTCTGCGGCCAATGTGGGCCGGGAGTTCAGGCTTCAACATAAATATTAAATTCCAAGGAGTCAAAACTATGGCCACCAAATTGAAAGGTTCGAAGACCCACGAAAATCTGAAGGCAGCATTTTCCGGTGAGTCGCAGGCTAACCGCCGGTATCTATATTTCTCCAAGCAAGCGGACGTTGAGGGTTTGCCGGACATCGCCGGTTTGTTTCGCGACACGGCGGAAGGTGAGACGGGCCACGCTCACGGCCACCTGGACTACCTGAAATCGGTGGGCGATCCTGCCACCGATCTCCCCATCGGCGACTCTCAGGACAACTTGAAGGCCGCCATCGCCGGCGAGACCCACGAATACACTGACATGTACCCCGGAATGGCCAAGGCCGCACGTGAAGAAGGCTTCAGCGAAATTGCGGACTGGTTTGAGACGCTAGCCAAGGCGGAGAAATCCCACGCGGGACGATTCCAAAAGGGCCTGGAAAGCATTTCCTAACCTTCTCCCTCGGAATATTTACCCACAGGGCGACACGACGGCGTCCGCGCCGTCGTGTTGACCTCACCCCGATTCTCCGGAGCCGATCCCATGGATATCATCAAAGGCGCGCCCACCACTGGCATGAGCTACGATCCCAACGATCCAATCTACTGGGATCCGAAAGGGCTGCACGAGGAGTTGCGGCGCGTCTTCGAAATCTGCAACGGTTGCCGCCTCTGCTTCAACCTCTGTCCCGCATTCCCTGACATGTTCAAAGCGTTTGACAGCCAGGCGGGTGACCACGTTGAATTGACGCCGCAAGAGACAGGCCGGGTTCTCGACGGCTGCTTTCAGTGCAAGATCTGCTACGTGAAGTGCCCCTACACTCCCGATGACAAGCATGAGTTTCAACTCGATTTTCCACGCCTGGTAATGCGCGCCCACGCAATACGCCAGAAGGAGCATGGAATCGGGCTGCGGGACCGGCTCTTATCGCGGCCGGAGATGCTGGGAAAAATGGCGAAGCTCACTCCCGGTCTTGCCAACTGGGCAAACCGTCAACCGCTGTTGCGGTCCGCGATGCAGGCGGGGTTGGGTATCCATAAGGACAAACTCCTCCCTGAATTCCACGGCGAAACGTTTGAAGATTGGTACCGCAAGCAACCGGCGCCCGCCGGCGATCCCAGCAAAGCCGTGTTGTTCAGTACCTGCTTCGTGAACTATAACCATCCCGATTTGGGCCGGGACCTTATGGAGGTTTTTTCGCGGAATGGAATCGCCCTGGGCCTGCCGAAGCAGAATTGTTGCGGCATGCCGGCGATGGAAGCAGGTGACATCGATCTGACCAAGCGGCTGGCGCGGCAGAATGTGGAGGCATTGCTTCCGTACGTGCGGGAAGGGAAGAAGGTTCTGGCGGTCAATCCCACCTGTTCTTACACGATGCGTAAAGAATACGGGGAACTGGTGGGCACACCGGAAGCCCGGGAGGTTGCCGCCGCCACCATGGACCCGTGCGAGTTTTTGTTTCAACTCAAGCAGGAAGGTAAATTCAACCGTGATTTCCGGACGACTCCGGAACTCGTTGCCTACCATGTCCCCTGCCACCTGCGCGCGCAGAATATCGGCTTCCGCTCCCGCGACCTGATGCGCCTGATCCCGGGAACGACGGTCAGGATGGTCGAACAATGCTGCGGGCACGATGGAACGTGGGCGATGCGCAAGGAGTTTTTCCCTCTCTCGCTTCTGAGCGGCAAGAAAGCATTTGACCAGATGCAGGCTGTCGAGGCCAATGTGATGGCTACCGATTGCCCACTGGCGGCGATTCAATTTCAGCAGGCGATTGGGCAGCGGCCGATCCACCCTATCCAGGTGCTGGCCCGCGCCTACCGCTCCGACGGCTTTGCCAAAGCCATCAATCCAACTGAGGAGAAGATGTAGACCTATGCGACCCATCGACGCTTCGGAAATTAAACATATTACCGATTATGAGATCATGCGCCCCGAATGGCGGCCGCAAATGATGGCCCTGAAGGACCGGCGCCGCATTCGCGTGGGCGATAACCTGACATTCCTGTTCGAAAACCGCGAAACCGTGCTCTATCAGATTCAAGAGATGACGCGCATTGAGCGGTTGCAAAATCCCCACGAGATTGCCCATGAGGTTGAGACCTACAATGAACTTATCCCCGCGAAAGGGGAGCTTTGCGCCAGCCTGCTGATTGAATACGAAACGCCGGCGGAACGCGACGTCTGGCTGCGCGCCTTGCTGGGTCTGGAGAACCATATCTGGCTCGAAGCCGGTGGCCAGCGGTCACAGGCGCGATTTGACGACCGCCAGATCTCCACCGACCGCCTCAGTTCAGTGCAGTATGTTAAATTCCAACTGAGCCCGGCGCAGGTTGCGGCATTTCCCCATGGCGCCAGGATTGTGGTCGATCACCCCAAATATCCGGCCGAGACACAGCTCACCCCGGAACAATTGCGAGAACTAACGCCGGACTTTCAATAGAACTGGCATCAGAGAATAAGCCACTGGCGTGGGGCAGCCAAACCGCGCGCAATCGATTGCATTTTATTTGTCAGAGGATTGTGTCCCTTTAAGGGGCGCCAGTGGTGTAAAATCTATTTCCGTCGTTCGGCTTTGGCGTGCCGGGGCGCGCCAGCAAACCCAGGTCAAGGCAGTTTAAATATAGATTGGTGGGCAGAGGAGCGCGTTGAGCTCTCGCGTGGCTCCAAGCTACGCCATCGGCCGCACGGCGAATCACCGGGTTTCCCCCATCGCAGTTAAGGAATTCCAGTAGTGTGATCTCGAGGGCCACAAATTGATAGGGAGGGGCGACTATGCCAGGTCCAGGGATGGAATTAATCGGGGAAGAGGAAAAGAAGGAACTGCTGGAGGTTTTGGAAGCGGGCTATCTGTACCGATACGGGAGCACCGATGATCCCGGGTTTAAGGCCAAGGTCATCAAGTTTGAGCAGGAAGTGGCCAAGCGAGTCGGCGTGCCTTACGCAGTGGCGGTCAACTCAGGAACCTCCGCGCTTCTGGTGGCCCTGATCGGACTGGGGGTAGGTCCTGGCGACGAGGTCATTGTACCCGGTTACACTTTCATTGCCAGCATCTCGTCGATCATCTATGCGCGGGCGGTTCCGATTTTAGCGGAAGTAGACCGCACGCTGAATCTTGACCCCGCCGATGTGAAACGCAAGATCACGCCGCGCACCAAGGCCATCATGGCCGTGCATATGCTCGGCAATCCGGCACGGCTGGATGAGTTAAAAACCATTGCGGACGAGCACAAACTTTTGCTGATCGAGGACTGTGCGCAAGCGTTCGGGGCCCGCTACAAGGGTCGTTCCGTAGGTTCGATTGGAGATGTGGGGACTTACAGCTTCAACGTATATAAGACCATCACGGCGGGCGACGGGGGCATGCTGGTGACGCGGGATGAGGCAGCCTACCGCCGCTTCTTCGGCCTGCACGACCAGGGGCACTCACCCTTGCGCTCGGGCGTGGAAATAGGCCGCCGGCCCTTTGTGGGTCTGGATTTCCGGATGACGGAACTGGCCGCAGCCGTGCTTCTGGCCCAATTGAAAAAGTTGGGAAGCATCCTGGAGCACCTGCATGCCAATAAGCAGCGCTTCAAGCAGTCCATTACCGGTCTGCCTGGGTTGGAATTTCGCGAGATTACCGACCCTCAGGGAGAATGCGCCACCTTGCTGACCGTGTTTTTCCCCTCCGAGGATATTGCCCGGCAGGTGGCGAAGGAGTTGGGCACGCGCGTGGTGGCGGATTCGGGCTGGCACGTGTACTCGAACATGGAGCAGATCCTGGAGAAGCGCACCCCCATCGCGGAGGGTTGCCCATTCCATTGCCCGCTGTACACGGGCCCGGAACAAAAATATTGGAAAGGGATGCTGCCGCAAACTGACGCCCTGGTTGCGCGCGCCATCAATATCGGTATCGGGGTATCAGACCCCGGCTTAGGTTCGGCGTTTGGGGTGACGATGAGGGATGGGTTCGACGCGGTGGATGTCCGCGCGGCCCAGTTCCGCCAAGTGGCGGAGAAGTATCTGTAGTTACTCGTGAGGTCTTTGCGCACTTGGGAAACAGGTGGGGCGAATCGCAGGCTACGGCCGCAAGTCCAATTCGAGCAGAGTGACCGTGAGCGCAGGGAATGTAAATCCGAACTGCGTCCCGCCGAGTTCCGCACGCTCGGAACGGAGCGCGACGCGCTGAGGATTGTCGCGGCTGTTCATGACCTCCGAGGTCCCGGCGTGCGTGTGGTCTTCAAGGGTAAGAATGCTTCCGCCGGCGACTTTCCCCTTAAAGCCTTCCAGGTGAAAATTCCGCGGGAGTGGATCGAGCGTCGAGTTGACCGCATAGATCCGCAGCTTCTTTCCGTCCGCGCTTACGGTCGCGCTCAGGTCGGGTTCCTGCAGGTTCCACGCGAGTGTCGAAGAGCGCTGGATGCGGAGAGGGTAGCTGCCCGCTGCGCGCGCATACATTTCCTGCACATAATAGGCAGGCGACTCGTAAATCCATCCAGGGCCGGTCACAAGGAAGCCGGAACCGAAACTGTCGGCGAGGTTGGAGCGGTTGGCGATCTCCACCAAGTCGGCGCGCCGCTGTAACAAGTTGAGATAACGCGAAACACTCAGCGCGTTGCCGAGCGTCTGGAGCATGCCACGCTCGAGGCCGAAATTCCCTCCCGTAGTGTTCCACTCGGTCACTGCGACGCGAATGCCCTTGCCGCCACTCGTTCCAATCCAGTCCTGAAGCCCTTGGAAATTGCGGTCGGTGCCGGCAAGGTCATTGATCTCGTAATGGTGGGGACAGAGATAGTCAAAGGCGGTTCCCGCGGCGGCGAGCAGATCCTTGGTGGGGAAAGAGGACATCAATTTGATGCTGGGATCAGCTTTCTTCATGGCTGCAGCGAAGGCGCGCACAGACGCGTCGTAATCGGGGTTGCCGACCTCATTGCCGATCTGCCAGTACTTCACATGGTAGGGCGCGGCGTGGCCATTTTGGGCACGAAGGGCACCCCAGCGTGTGTTGGTGCTGCCGTTGGCGTATTCCACCTCCGCGGCAGCGTCCTCAGGCTGCTTGCCGGTCCAACGCACGCAGATCAGGGGTTCGGCATGGACATACTCGCAAAGCCGCACAAACTCATCGATGCCGATGAAGTTTTCCTCCCAGCCGCCCCAGACGGTGGAAAATGTTTGCCGGTCATCCCAGGGCCCGATGGCGCGGTCCCACTCATAATCTTCCGTGGTGCTGCCGCCGAAGCGAATGATTCCCGGGTGCATGGCCTTGAGTGCCGCCACCACGTCCGGCCGCCAGATTCCCAAGACAGCATCAGTGCCAATCAGGTACACGCGGTCGAGCCACAAAGAGCCCGGACCCTCAAAGTCGACGGTCAGGGTGGCGTTGTCGGTGGTGCGGTCGGCGCGCAATTCGCCCTCGGCGGCTGCCCACTTTTCACCCGCATGGCCCAGCAGAACCGGCCCGGCGATCACCCGGCCGCCACCGTGAAGAGAAGCCCAAACGGGAACGTTCCCTTCACCGCGTAAGTGCAGACGCAACTTGTAGGTGACTCCCTGCTTAAGGTAGAAACCGTCTTGCGAGATTCCGGCGCGGGCCTGTGCCGCGGGCAATACAATCTTCTGCGAGCGCAGCCCGTTGAAAGGGTTCACGGAGTCAAAGGAATATTGCGCGACTTCAACTGCGCCATCCGGATACCAGGGACGGTAAGGCTCGTCGACCTCCCGCTTATACGCCACCTTGCAAGGCGGCGCATCCTCAAAGCTCGTCGAGACCACTTGCTGGGCGATGATGGAAGGAATCAGATTGCAGAGCAGCTCAATAAACTGTCCTTGCTGTTTGGCGTCGATGGGCTGCAGCGTGGCGTGGTCAGCAAAGATGCGGACGTCCTCATGCAAGTCAGATGGAATCGCTTCCAGCCTGACCGCGTCAAACCAGGTTTTCCCCCTGCCATTGCGCGCTCCCACAAGTATTAAATCGATGTAGCCTGGGGAAGGAACGCGGAAAGTCACCTCTTCGTCGTGCCAGGGAGTGGTGCCTGTGCGGCCAGAACTCGTGGCAATTTCCGCCCCTGGCGTCTCGATGCTGATTGCACCCTCTGCTGCCGCATCCCCGGTCGGCTCAAGGTTCTCGGTCCTGATCCAAACGCGCACGCGCCACAATGAACCGACGGGCAGGAAAATCCTCTGCTTGGCCGATGCGTCCGCGGGATCCGGTGCTTCAATCAGCAGGGATTGATTACCTTCCTTTGCATTGTTTTGATCAATCGTAAGCGTGGGCATGCGCCCAGGCTCTTGCCGAAGGTGAGTCTCCACCTCCCATCCCCATAGGGCAGGGGCAGATTCGAAGCCTGGGTTTTGAACCGCGGGTTGGCTTCCCGCCGGGGGAAGCAGCATGAAAAACGCGAGTGCGGCGGAAATCATGGAGCCTCCCAATGCGACCGCATCACACAGTGAGATGGTGCAGATATTCGTAGCTCATCTTGGCGCTTTCGAGCGAGTCCCGATCGCATTCATCTTGTTCGACGTAATAGTGCTTCAGGCCGCCCTTGGGCGCGGCTTTGAAGATCCGGCGCCAGTCGATGACTCCGTGGCCAACCTCGGTGAACGCTCCCGGACGGTCGTCGCCCCCGGTACTCGGCGGAAAACCGGGTTTCAGGTCCTTGATGTGAAGCTGGGGGAAACGTCCCGGGAAGCGATGGAAATAATCCACCGGATCTTTGCCGGCGCGCACGCACCAGAAGCAGTCGAGTTGGAAATTGGCGAGCTTCGGATCGGTGCGCCGCAGAAGTTCGTCATACTCAATCACTCCCCCGACGCTGGCATAATCGAAATTGTGGCCGTGGTAAAAGAAGTGGGCGCCGGCTTTATTCGCGGCCTCGCCCAGATGGTTAAACCAATCGGCATCGCGCTTGATGGCGTCAAGCGAGTTCCGGTCCTGGTCATCAAGGCTGGCCAGTCCGATGTAGGTGATGCCGCATTCGCGGGCGTCCGCAATGGTTTTCTCGAGTTGGGTTTTGAGCTGCTCGTCGGTGCAATGCGTGCTGAGAGGGCGCAGGCCGGCATCGTTGAGCATGCGTTTGAGTTCCGCGGGTTTCTTCCCGTAATAATCGAAGGTCCCGCCGATCTCCACGTCCTTGTAACCAATCTCGGCAACCCGCTTGAAAGTGCCCGCAAGGTCCTTTTCCAGGTGATCGCGGACGGTATAGAGCTGCAAGCCGACCGGAATTCCGTACGGATCGGCGGTAAGTTTGGGCACGCCGCAGGCCGCCAGTGTGCCCATTCCGAGGGCAGCACGCGCGATAAAGTCTCTTCGATTAAGGTCCATGACGTTGTCATTCACCTCGTCGTTGAATTGGTTGAATTACGCCCCTGAAAAGGTTACGGTTCCGCCATCTGCTGCACCCGCAGCCCGAAATTTGGAAGGCGGGAACTTCCGGCAAATGTTTGTCATGTTTATCTAGTGTGAAACATTCTGTCAAGGGAAATTCGGCTCCACCTCAGATCGCAGCAATCGGAGAAGTAGCCGGTTCGCGCTAGCCCTTCGATGCCCTCACCCGGATTTGAACCGGATCGCATAATTTCGGATAAAAATCTTGCTTGCCGAGACACGAACATACGTGATGGACAATTGTTTTCAAAAGCGACCAGATGTATCATACCAATCGGGTCGGACGCTCGTCAGGGGAGTCCCGGCCAAGTTTCGCTTTCACCGGCCACGCAGCCGGAGGGCCCAGCAATAACATTTCCTATCCGCGTGCGGTGCACAACAGGGGCGCCATGGGCACAACCATACCGATGACCGAAGAACTTCGTCCGAGGCACGCTGCCCTCGTGCGCGTGACTCATTGGCTCATCACCTTGTCCTTCCTGGCCCTGCTGGTGAAGGGGGTGGAAATCCTCATCTCTCATCCGCGCTTTTAT
>CAYTMD010000239.1:0-9436 GCA_964438685.1 uncultured Acidobacteriota bacterium | reverse complement strand
CGGGTGAATTGCAGTACTCCACCCACTCGTCGAAGTCACGTGGAGTCATGCTGCGGACGTTGGCGGCAACATAAGGCTGGGAGCCACACTGTTGGCAAAAGCGCATGAATTCCGCCGTGCCAAACGTGTTGGGGTCATATTTCTGCGGACCGGCGGGAGCGTCGCACAGTTGCTTGGAGGCTACCCAGAAGTTGGTGCGGACAGGGCGCTGGCTCCGAGGACCCACGCCGTCGCGCCAATTGTAGCTGTCAGCAAAACAGCCCCCAGGCCAACGAATCACTGGTGCATGCAGTTGCCGCATATGGTCCACCAGAGCTTTGCGGATGCCCCCCACGTTGGGAATCTTGGAGTCCTCGCCCACCCAGACGCCGTTGTAAATCACCGAGCCAATGTGTTCGGTGAAATGACCATGGAGTTCCGGCGCAATGTCGCCAAGGGGCTCGCCCAGCAGAACTTCCACCAACCCGTCAGCCGCACGCGCGGAACGCGGCGCCAGTCCCGCCGCTGCAATCGCCAGTGTGGAAGATAAGAATTCCCGCCTTTTCATAATGACCAACCTCCAGGAATATGTCGCGCTTGTATGACGCGCTAGATTATCAGAATCGAAGCAAGGGGGCGAGAATTACCAGCATGTTCCTCCTCACGTGCCGACCGCGCTGGTGAAGATTGTCACATTGTTGGCGGAGGATGGAATCCCGGTCGGGCCGCAGGTTTTGGCTGCGGGGGGGGACCGCGGTGGAAGGTTTGGCCGCAATTTTGAAGCAGCGGCAGCGGGCCAAGTGAACGTTTTTTCATCACCAGGCAAGGCAGGAAAGCTGTAGCAGGCTGACGAAGAAGTTCACTGTTGCCAGCCGCCACCCAGGGCGCGGTAGAGCTGCACGTAATCAAGCATCTCGTTCAACTCCGCTTGTGCCAGGGTCAATTCAGCCGAGTAGGAACGAGTATTACTGTCGAGCACTTCCAGATAGCTCGACGCGCCGCCCCGATATCGAATATCGGAAAGCCGGCTGGCATCACGGGCGGACCGGGTCAACGATTCCTGCTGAACGCGGAATTCATGATCCTTCGAGTATGCGACCAGTGCATCCGACACTTCCCTGAACGCCTGTTGAATAGTCTGCTGGTAGGTCAGCACCATTTGCTGCTGTTCCGCCTCTGCCAAGCGCACGCCGTTTCTCAGTGTGCCCCCGGCATAGAGCGGCTGAGCGAGCTGAGCGGTAAAGTTCCACATTCCCGATGGCCCCGAGAACAAGGTGTGAAGCGGGATGCTCTGGACGCCACCCACGGAGGTCAGGCTGATGTCCGGAAAGTAAGCGGCTTTGGCAACGCCGATGCGGGCATTGGCGGCCATCAATTCCGCCTCCACCTCGCAAATGTCGGGCCGGCGCTCAAGCAGCGATGAAGGCAAGCCTGCGGGGACTTCCGGCAAGTGGTGCTGGGCAGTCAATGCCAATCCGCGTGCCACGTCACCGGGGTTCTGGCCAAGGAGGATGGCGATCAGGTCTTCCTGCTGCTGGATTTGCTTTTCCAGCGTGGGGATGGCCCCGGAGGCGTTATAAACCAACTGTTCCGCCTGGCGCACGTCGAGCAATGAAGTGGCCCCGTGGTCGGACAGCAATTGGGTGAGCCGCAGCGAATCCTGGTCGGAGGTCAACGTTCGCTGGGAGATTTGGAGCTGTAAATCTTCGGCGCGGAGGACGAAGTAGGCGGCGGCAACGTTGGCCACCAGCGAACTGATCACCTGCTGCCGCGCCCAATTATTGGCCAACAATTCATCGCGTGTCGCTTCCGTGGCGCGGCGGTACTTGCCCCAGAAGTCCAAATCCCACTGGAAGCCAAGGCCCAGTTCGTTATAGCTGGTTTCATAAGCGGTAAAGAACTTCGATTTGGCATCCCGCTGGTTATTCCCCGCCGCAATCGCCCCGGCGGTGGGAAACTGATTCCCGCGCGCAATGCCCACTCGCGCCTGGGCTTGCAGGACGCGGGTGGCGGCGATCCGCACATCGTAGTTCTGCTTTAGCGCGGTACGAATCAATGCCTGAAGTTGCGGGTCCTGGAACACATCCCACCATTTCTCATCACCGAACGACGCGGTGCTGGAAGGCGCGGAAGCCGGCGCCCCGCGATAGGTCTGGGGAACGGAAACGGGCGGCCGGAGATAATTGGGACCAACCTTGCATCCGAAGGCCGTCAGTGCCAGGAGCGTGGTCATTGCCAATCGAGAGGCTGCGCGCGTCATAACTGGCCTCCTTCGGTAACATCGGGAGGCGCGATCATGTCTCCGCCGTGCTTTTCCCCCGCCATGGTTTTGCCCAGCTTCAGTGCGATGCTCTCAAACACCACAAACAAGACTGGAATCAGGAAAATGGCCAGTGCGGTGGCGGCCAACATTCCGGCCACCACCACGGTGCCAAGAATCTTGCGTCCCTCGGCCCCGGAGCCGGAGGCAACCGCCAGCGGCACGCAACCCAGAATAAATGCGAATGACGTCATCAGAATGGGGCGCAGGCGCAGCTTGGCGCCCTCCAGCGCGGCGTCAACCACCCCGCGTCCCTTGGCCATTTCGTCTCGCGCAAATTCCACGATCAGAATGGCATTCTTGGCGGCCAGGCCGATCAGCATGACAAGGCCGATTTGCGCGTAGATATCCAGATCGAAGTGGCGGAGGTAGAGACCGGCGAACGCACCGAAGATGGCGACAGGCACAGAGAGGAGCACCGAGAAAGGCAGCGACCAACTCTCATACAGCGCGGCCAAAATCAGGAAAACAACCAGCAGTGAGAGCGCGAAGATCATCCCGGCAGTTCCCGAGGCCTTGTTTTCCTGATAGGAGAGGTCGGCCCAATCGAAGCCCATGCCGGCGGGCAGCGTGTCTCGCGCCACCTCTTGCAGTGCTGCTTGGGCCTGGCCGGAGCTATACCCCGGTGCGGCCGAGCCAATCACCTGCGCGGCACGAAACAAGTTAAATCGGTTGGTGTAGTCCGGCCCGTGCGTCGGTCGAATGGATGCCAGGGTGGAAAGCGGCACCATGGTCCCCGCGCGGTCACGCACATAGTACTGGTCAATGGAGGAAGCGGACGCGCGATCCTCTGCCTCCGCCTCAAGGAATACTTTCCACTGCCGGCCGAACCGGTTGAACTGATTTACATACAGCCCACCCAGCGATGCTTGCAGCGTCTGGTAAATATCGCTGATCGCCGCCCCTTGCTTCAAGGCCTTGTCACGGTCCACATTAACGAACATCTGGGGTGACTTCGCCGAGAACTGCGCGTTGACCCCAATCAGCTCCGGACGTTTACGCGCTGCCTGGAGAAACCTCTGTAGATTCTGATCAAGGTCATCCACCGAACCCCCGCTGCGGTCCTGCACCCAGAACGAAAATCCACCCGCGCTGCCGAAGCCGGGGATGGCGGGTGGGCTGAAGGCAAACGTGGTGGCTTCCGGCACCTGGGAGAATAGCTGACGATTGATGTTCGCCAGGATTGCCTTGGCCTCAAGATTCGGGTCCGTCCTCTCGGACCAGGGCTTGAGATTAACAAAATAGAACCCATTGTTGGTGGTGGATACCCGGCTCAAAAGGCTGAATCCATCAATCGTGGTGTAACCCAGAACTCCCGGCGTATTGCTCAGAATTCCATCGATCTTTCTGGTCACCACGTCTGTCCGTTCCAGCGAGGCGGCGGGTGGAAGTTGTACACTGAGGAGCAGATAACCGTAGTCTTCATCGGGGAGAAAGCTGGTGGGCAATCTCTTGCCAACCACCAGATCCAGACCCATAAAGCCCAGTAAAATCAGGACTCCCACGACTGCTTTGCGAATCAAGCCGTGGCTCACATCAATGTAGACATTCTTGAGCCTGTCGAACACCCAATTGAAGGTGCGGAAGAAGCCGCCCATCACCCCCCGTGACGGTTTGCGCGGGCGCAGCAACATGGCGGAAAGCGCTGGGGAGAGAGTCAAGGCGTTGAAGGCCGAAATGAGGACCGAGATGGCAACGGTGACCGCGAACTGCTTGTTCAACCGCCCCTGGATGCCGCTCATAAAAGCCATGGGAATAAACACCGAAGCCAGGATCAGCGCGATGGCCACCACGGGGCCGGAAACCTCTCGCATCGCCTGAAGCGTTGCGTCGCGCGGACTCATCCCCTGTTCGATGTGATGCTCCACCGCCTCGACAACCACGATGGCGTCATCCACCACAAGTCCGATGGCCAGGACCAGTCCAAACAATGACAACGTGTTGATGGAGAAGCCGAGGACCGGGAATACGGCAAACGTGCCAATCAGTGAAACCGGCACGGCTATCATGGGGATCAACGTGGCCCGCCAATTCTGCAGGAAAAGGTAGACAACCAGGATCACCAGCGCCATCGCGATGAACAGAGTCACCAGGATTTCATGGATGCCCTCCGTTACCGGCAAGGTGGTGTCAAGCGAGGCGGTGTAGGCGAGGTCGGGAGGAAAGCGTTGCTTCAATTGCTCCATCACCCGGCGCGCGCCGTCAGCCACCGCCAACGCGTTCGCGCCGGGAGTGAGGAAGACCGCAACAATGCAACTTGGCTGACCATTGAAGCGCGAGACCTCGTTGTAACTTAATCCTCCGAGTTCGATGCGGGCGACATCTTGAAGGCGAACCACTGATCCATCCGGATTTGCGCGCACCACAACCTGGCCGAATTGTTCGGCGGTCACCAGGCGTCCCTGAGTGCGGACGATATAAGTCATCTGTGTTCCCGGGGGCGCGGGGTTGCCCGCCAGTTGGCCCGCTGGGTTAACGGCGTTTTGCTGGTTCAGTGCCCCTACGAGGTCGGCGACCGTGAGTCCCAGCTTGGCGAGAACCTGGGGTTTGATCCAGATCCGCATAGAGTAATCCGTGGCGCCAAATAGAAAAACCTGGCCGGCGCCGGGCACCCGCAGGATCTGATCGCTGATGTTGATGTTGGCGTAGTTGGCGAGGAATAGCGAATCATGCGTCCGATGCGGCGAATACAACGCGAACGCGAGCAGTGGCAAGCCGGTGGACTTGCGGATGCTGGTTCCAAACTGGGTGACGTCGGGCGGAAGATTGGGTGCGGCCTGGGCCACACGGTTCTCCACATTGACCTCATCCGTGTTGACGTTAGTATCGACATCGAAGGTCACGGTCAATGCCATGGTGTTGTCATTGCCGTTGGTGGATTGCATGTAAAGCATGTCGTCAACCCCGTTCATTTGCTGTTCAATCGGGGTGGCGACAGCTTGCTCAACGGTTTGGGCGTCAGCGCCGGGATAGGTGGCAGAAACAATGATCTGGGGCGGAACGATGTCCGGGAACTGCGCCTCCGGCAACGCGCGTATGGAAACCAGTCCCGCAAGCATGGTGATGATGGCAATTACGATGGCTACAATGGGGCGCCGGACGAAAAACGCAGCCATGGGTTACCGCGCCCCCTTGCTCGCGGCAACCAGCAGGGGGGTTACGGCAGAGCCCTGGCGGGCATACTGCATACCGCCCACCACGACACGGTCGCCCGCTTCCAGGCCCTCGTTGATAATCCAATTCGGCCCCGTCTGGGCACCGATCTGCACGGTCTGAATTCTCACTTTATCGTCACCGCCCACCACCGCCACCTGATAAATGCCTTGCAATTCCGTTACGGCAGCCTGCGGCACCACCAACGCGTCGTGGCGCTGGTCAGTCACCGCGCGCACGCGGCCGTATTCACCCGGACGCAGGATGTTGCCCGGGTTGGGGAACGCAGCCGCTACGCGAATCGTGCCGGTGCTTGCATCCACCTGGCGGTCCGTCCATAAAACCTCGCCCGGGTGCGGATAGATATTGCCGTTGGCCAGCACCAGCGTCAGCGGGACTCCTTTGAGGGGCATGCTCTGGATGCTTGCCGCATGGGTTCCAATTTGCTGAGCGCGGAGGTAATCCTGTTCCGACATGGGGAAGTAGACCTTGATCGGGTCCACCTGCGACACCGAGGTCAAAACGGAATTGGTGGTGACCAGATCGCCAATCTGGGCTTTGGCGATGCCGGCGATGCCATCCACCAGAGAGACGATTCTGGTGAAGGACAGATTCAATTCAGCCTGTTCCACCGACGCCTGTGCTGCCGTAACGGCTGCCCGCGCGCCCGCCACGGCAGCCTCGGCCCCAGCTTTAGCTTGAACGTCATTGTCCAACTGGCTTTGCGCAATCGCCTTGGCTTCGGCAAGGGGCGTGTCGCGCGTAACATCCTGAGCCGTCTTGGCGAGTTGGGCTTGCGCCTGGATGACTTGAGCCCGAGTTTGTGCCAATTGCGCCTGGGTCTGGTCAAGGGCGGCTTGGAAGGGACGAGGATCAATCTCAAACAGCAGCGCCCCCTTGCGAACAAACGACCCTTCGCGATAGTCCTGGCGGATCAGGTAGCCGGTAACGTGGGGTTGGATCTCGGCGTTGATGTATCCGTCCATAGTGGCAATCCACTCGCTGGACAGGGCCACATCGCGGCGTTCCACCACCGCCACTTGGACAGTTGGGGGCGGTGTGCTCGCTTGCGCGTTGACCTGGGAGTTGCTGCCGCAACCACTTGTTAGCAGCAGCAACGCTCCCGTGCATAACAGTAACCCCGACCGAAGCCTGCGACTTCGCAGCATTTCAAATCCTCCTCGAAGCGCATTAGGAAAAGGGTCGCCGACGCACCAAAGCCGCTAGAGCAACGGCGCGCTGCATGCAGCCGGCAGTGAGCACGGCGAACCGCATTTACCCCATGCACTGTCTGCTATTCCGAACTACCTTGATTCTTAACGCCCCTACAATTGATGCCATTAGAGGGGCCTTTGGTGGGCTGGTTGTGATAAACCACGCCTCGAAGCCCTTCTCCTAATGCACATAGCCGGCGGGAAGAACGTAATCTCCAATGACACTGCCATTATACCAGTCAGTATGCCAATTCGGTTCGAAATGTGACGGGTGGGGGACGGATAATGGTGCACTGTGGCTTTCTGCCGCGGCGTCCTTCTTGGAAACGGGCGCATTCCCAATTCTGACCGAGGTATGAGATTATGGCAGGCGGATTTTTGACCAGGTAGCCCCATGGCAAGAATGCACGCAAGATCGGCCCCACTTCTATGCACGGTAGATATGAACGGTTTTGCTTTGGTGATGGTCATAGTCGTGTTCGTATTACTAACAAATCTGATGCTGTTTTCTCCATTCCCTCCTCACCAAGGCGTGGGTATAAATATGCCAAACGCACACCACGCGGTTACGATGCGATATGCGGACCGGGACGATGCCATGGTTGTCGCCATCACGCGTGACGGCAAGGTCTACTTTGGCGCCGACCCGGTGCAGCCTGGAGATTTGCCGGCAATAATCCGCGAACGCCTGACCGCCGGCACAGAACAGAAGATTTATATGAAGGTTGATCGCCGTGCCAAATACGGAGTCGTTATGGAGGTCTTGTATGCTGTGCGCTCCGCCGAAGTGGAAAAGATCGGATTCCTCGTGGAGAAGATATCCACCCCCTGAGATTTGAATCCATAAATACTTGGCGGCACGAGAGCGAAAAGCCGCTATTTCTCTGCCCGCATCTGAAGCGCTGCTTCCCTTCCCCGGAGCGGTTTGTTATATTCCACTTTCGCCGAAAGATTGCGCAAACTTGGTTCGCGCGGTATTAGAATGAACCGTGCAACACGGCGGAGCCGCGACCGACTATGCAGGGACCGCGGCGGCGGTCCAAGGCCGAACGCAACTCGACCCCATAAACGCAGGGGCGGTGTTCGGGCCAACGCCTGCGCAAAAAATGTTTGCCAAGAAAGCAAGGGTGGCTGTATTGCAATCCAGAGTTCCCGGGAGGTACTCATAAAATGGCACCAGCAAAAATTTATTCGAACTTTATTAACGGTGAGTGGGTAAGTTCCGCCAGCGGCAGGACATTCGAGAATGTAAATCCCGCCAACCGCAACGAGCTGATTGGACTTTTCCAAAAATCCGACGCTCAGGATGTCGATAATGCCGTCGCGGCGGCCAAACAAGCCTATAAATCGTGGAAGAACACACCACCTCCCAAGCGCGGAGAGATCCTTTACCGCACCGCGCTGCTGCTCCAGGAGAATAAAGAGGAATTTGCCGAAGCCATGACTCGCGAGATGGGCAAAGTGTTGGAGGAAACCCGCGGCGATGTGCAGGAAGCCATCGACATGACGTTTTACATGGCGGGCGAGGGACGGCGGCAGTTTGGCCAAACCACGACATCCGAGCTTCCCAACAAATTCTGCATGACCGTCCGCAGCCCTATCGGCCTTTGTGGATTGATCACGCCGTGGAATTTCCCCATCGCCATTCCCTCCTGGAAGATTATGCCGGCGCTGATCTGCGGCAATACTGTGGTGCTGAAGCCTGCCACCGACACACCGCTTTCCTCCTACAACCTGGCGAAGGTTCTGGAAGAGGCGGGCTTGCCGCGTGGCGTGGTGAATATAGTCACGGGCACCGGCGGCGATGTGGGCAACCCCTTGGTACTGCACAATGATGTGCGAGCGGTTTCCTTCACCGGCTCCTCGGAAATCGGCCGCAAGGTTTCACAGGCCTGCGCGGCCAGCTTCAAGCATTGTTGCCTGGAGATGGGCGGAAAGAACGTCATCATGGTTCTCGAAGACGCCAACCTGGACCTTGCTGTGGAAGGCGCTCTTTGGGGTGGCTTCGGAACCACCGGGCAGCGCTGCACCGCCACCAGCCGCGTCGTGGTGCACAAAAGCGTCTACAAGGAGTTCATGGACCGTTTTGTGGCCCGCACCCGCGCCCTGAAGGTCGGCGATGGCCTCGACGCAGCAGTCCAGGTAGGGCCACTCATCAACGAAGCGCAGCGGCAGACCGTGGAAACATATGTCGAGGTGGGGAAGAATGAAGGCGCCAAACTGCTGTGCGGCGGCGAGCGGCTGACCGGTAAGGAATACGACAACGGTTGGTTCTACGCGCCCACGATTTTTGGCGATTGCGACCCCAATATGCGCATCGCCCAGGAAGAGATCTTCGGCCCCGTCGTCTCCGTCATCCCCTGCGACAGCCTTGACCAGGCGATGGAAATTGGCAATGGCGTCGCCTACGGCCTTTCATCCTCAATTTACACGCGCAATGTGAACAACGCCTTCACCGCCATGCGGGAAATGGAAACCGGCCTCTTCTACGTGAACGCTCCCACCATCGGAGCGGAAACCCATTTGCCCTTTGGCGGCACCAAACAAACTGGCAACGGCCACCGCGAAGCCTCAGTGGCCGCGCTTGATTTCTACTCCGAGTGGAAATCCATTTACGTGGATTACAGCGACAAGCTGCAACGCGCGCAGATCGATACGTAGTCATAGGGAGATCTGGCGATCTAGAGAGCAGCCAATCACGACGGCGAGTTGGAACTAGCAGGATGCTGAAAAACTCGGCTTTTGACTTGATTCGTCATACTTAATTATG
>CAYTMD010000238.1:0-9441 GCA_964438685.1 uncultured Acidobacteriota bacterium | reverse complement strand
AAGGGTGGCAGTGGCGCAGGCTGGGGCAACACCGGCAACACTACTCTGGAAGTTGCGGCAGTAGGCGCTGGCGGCATCGCGGCGGTTCTGGCGGGTGTATCGATGAGCCGGGCGGGCAAGGCCAACACCAATGCAATTGCGGCGACCAGCGCTGCCAACGCGGCAACCTCTGCTGCCAACACAGCCAATTCAACGGCAGCGGCGGCAGCGGCCTCAGCGGCGGCGGCATCGGCTTCAGCGGCACAAGCGGCTTTCCTCGCAGCTTGCGCCAACGATCTGCTTCAACAGAAAAATACCGCGAGCGTCAATGGTCTTGGCGGCTCTCAGTGCCCAACTTACACCCCCGGCGTGACTCCCTAGTCTGCTGATTGGGTAAGGTACCAGGTATCACTCATAGTAGGATTTGACGACGAGCGGCATCCAACATTTGGACGGACGCCGCTCGTTTGTCTTTAAAGCCCTCCTAATTTTCCCTTCCTTATAACATCGGTCCAATTTGAAGTCGCGTAGGAACGATATTCTGTGGCCCCCTGCGAGCAGCCGTAGGGTGTGAATTGGCATAAAGTCTGTCAATGCTCTGAATGGCGGCGCCAGAGTGCTGCCGCATATAATTCTTTAAATGGTGGACGAAGGGCCATTGGTATCGTAGGGGTAGAAGGCAGAGGCGTTAAAATAACAGTTTGCAGCATTCCAAAGCCCGCAAAGCGGGCGTGGTCATTTCACTCGTGTCCAAAACAGAGCGCGTTAGGTTGGGGATAGGGATGAGGTGCAGCACAGGCGCTCGCTATGCCGGGAAGCTGGGGCTCTTTCTCACGCTGGCGGTCAAGCCAACCTGTTTCCAGCGGAGATCGAGGAAATTCACTGCCCTCGCCCCCTTGGGGGAGAGGGTGGCCCGCAACCGGCGTTTTCATCAGTCCGTCAGCCGACGGAGACGGGTGAGGGGGTCAAAAACTCTGGGGTCTACTGAGACACTGCCGAAACTTAGGGCATTCACTTTTGATTTTTGCGCTTTGCCTTTTGGCTTGCTTTGGGGACTCTAACCCACAGGTAGCCATCTTGGTACCAACCCCCTCACCTCCCGCCTTGCGGTCCCCCCTCTCCCCCAAGGGGGCGAGGGAAAATGTATCCTTGGTTTCGATTTCGAATTCATGATGGCTGAGCGCGCTCCCGCGTGTCCCATTGGGCGCGTCCGCTAATTTGGACAGCAGAAAATTGGAGATGCCCGTCCATTCATTGTTATAGCTTACAGGGGATGGCACAGTAGTTTGATTATCCGCAGTGAGTTGGTTGGCAACCTGAAGAAGCGCGCGAGCAAGCCTGTAAGCCGAATTTTGTGTCCGTCAATTGACGGATGGCGATCATTCCTCTAGCCCCAAGATTGCTCGTGGGGTCCAGCGACCTACCCGGGGGTCATAACGGGACGGGCCGCCCCTCCCCCCCTATTTGGTCTTGCTCCGTGTGGGGTTTACCATGCCCCCGGTGTCACCACCGGGGCGGTGCGCTCTTACTTTAATTCCCGGTGACCCGGGACCGCACCTTTTCACCCTTACCGCACTGGACCGCCCGAAGGCGCCGACGCGGCGGTACATTTTCTGTGGCACTTTCCGTACCTGAGGCGTACTCCCCGACGAATCGGGAATCCCCCTCGGGCCCTCGCCGTTAGCGAGCACACCGCCCTGCGGAGTTCGGACTTTCCTCTCCCCCACCCCTGCCAACCCCGGAAAGCGGAGCGCTAGGGCGAGGCAGCGATCACCCGGCTTGCTCGCGCGGGTTTTATGATAGTCTCCTTATCGGAGTCGGTCAAACCATGCAGGGGTTGGGAAAGAGCTGACAGCCAACAGCCGACAGCTAACAGTGCGCCCGGCCCTCCACACTTGGGAGGAGCAACTTTCGGCTTCTTAGATCCGGAGGTGCCAGCCCGCGAAGCGGGGCGGGCATGGCCATGCGCCCCTACTGCCGAAATCGTGTACGTTCTGTCGTAGCGCCGGGCTTTACAGGCTGCGGAAAAACTAGTTGTTGCGGGTAACCACCCCGTCGCTCAACGCGCCACCCCTCCTGAATCAGGAGGGGAGTTCTTTAACGGCTCCCCTCCTCAGATGAGGAGGGGTGGCGCGTTGAGCGACGGGGTGGTCTGACCGTGGAATTGACCCGGGATGGTGCTGGACGGCGCTACAACTACTGCTATCCATGACGCATTACGCTTGCAGCGCGCCAAATGTCGATTGATGGGCGGACCATGACGAAACCACGACAATTCCGGGCTGGGTTACGGAACTGGTTACTTCCCTTACTGGTTCTTCTTCTAACGTGCGCAGCGCCCTCTCTGCTAACGCGCGCCGACGAACAAAACACCTCGCCCCAGGACCTTCTTTCCCAGGCTGACGAAGTTTTCCAGCAGATGAGCCAGATTACCGGCCTGCCCATCAAAGCGCCCTTGCAGAAGCAGGTCATCAGCCGCCCGGAAATTGAAAAATACCTGATCCAGAACTTGCATGAGGAGATGACGCCGGCGGAAATCCATGCCCAGGAAGCCATGATGCGCACCTTTGGCCTGGTGTCACGGGACTTCAACCTGGAGAAGTTCGTCATCAACTTCTATACGGAGCAGGCTGCGGGCTTCTACGACCCCAAGCGCAAGACCATGTTCATTGCGGATTGGATTCCAGAGGAAACGCAGACCATGGTGCTCTCCCATGAGCTCACCCACGCGCTGCAGGATCAAAGCTGGGACCTGGACAATTTCCTCCACGCTGTCCACGGCGATGACGATGCCACGAACGCGCGGCAGGCGGTGGTGGAGGGATATGCCACCGCCGCCATGCTGCAACAAGTGGCTGGAGGGGCGGACCTGGGCCAACTGCCTTCCATTGCTCCGCTGATGGAAATGGTGATTCACCAACAATTCGAGGAGTATCCCGCGTTTTCGCGAGCCCCCTACTTTTTCCGCATGCAGGCCCTCTTTCCCTATGTGCAAGGCATGGGTTTTATCCAGGCTGGATTGCAACTCGGCGGTTGGAAAGACCTCAAAGTTCTTTTCGAGAATCCCCCGGAGGCCACCAAGCAAATCTTCGAGCCGCAGAGTTATTTCCATCACCTGACATTTCGCAAGGTCGCTCTGCCGCACCCGCCGGCGCTGCAGAGCGTCGCAGGCCTCCGGTTTCTGAGCGAGAGTACGATGGGCGAGCTTGGCTATTACTCCCTGCTGGGGCAACTCATTTCCGAGGATGAAGCCAGGACTACCGGCCAATCGTGGTTGGCAGACCGCTACCTGGTCTACGAGCGTTCGGGCGGAAATGATTACGCCCTGGTGGCGAGGACGCGCTGGACAAGCCCCGAATCGTCCCTGGCGTTTTTCCGCGATTATCATGCCATTCTTGCCCACAAGTATCCCGAACTCGCCACCGACAAGCGCTCTGGAACTGATATTTTTATTGGCTCCGCAGCCAACGGCGTAACCCTGCTCCTTCGCAAAGGAGACGAGTGCCTGTGGGCAGAGGGAGTGCCCCCCGCCCAAGCGGACTCCATGCTCGCGTGGCTGCGCGCGCTTTGAGTCTTCAGTCGTCAGTTTTCAGTTATCAGTAAGTGCGGGCCCCGTCCTTCGGCTCATCGAAAGCCCGCACAGGGGGCGAGAGACCGTAGCCCATAGCGTGAGCTATGGGTGTAGAGGTCCCCGCACTCCGAAATTAGGCTCGGTGCGCACCCCATGCACGCGGAGCAAATCAGGCGGAGCGCGAGGCCGCAGGTTACAAGACCGTTAAATTGCTAATTGCATAGTAATAAAAAAATCGCAAACCTAACTTGCCCTTTCAGGCTTCCAAAGTTATAGTACGCGCCAAGGACTTTGGGTTCGGAATTCAAAATGGAGTTGGATAAGGCAAACCATGGCTAACCCTAATTTTCTCTCGCCATCGGTTGATGACAGCACCCTACCACTTGGGTTGGGAGGAGCTTGGCCGCTCCGATTTCGCAATTTCATTGTCCGCCATTTGGAAGGGCTGTTCATCCTGGTGGTGATAGCAATCGTGGGAGCAGTCTTTTACCTTTTTCCGTACAAGATTGCATTCCTCAACTTCTTCTATCTACCCGTCCTGTCGGCTGCCTACTTTCTGGGAAAACGCAAAGCCGTGCTGATGGCCCTCCTATGTTTCCTGTCGGGGGTGCTCTTTGCCTATTACCGGCCGGCCTGGTTCGCTGTTCAGGGAACCCGGCTTAACGCCCTGTTAGTCTTGGCGACTTGGGGTGGGTTCCTGATTCTGGCCAGCGCCTCAATTGGTTCGCTGCAAGAAAGGCTCGCCAAAGGGCTCGAAGACACCCGGCAGCTCTATGAAGAGCTGAAGCGAAGCCGCGTTACAGAAGAGATGAAAGAGAAAGTGGAGAAAGCCCTGTATGCCACGATGGATCCGGTGGTGGCGAAGCTGGCGACGGAAGGAAAGCTGCGGTTCGAAAAGCGTGAAATCAGCATCATGTTCACGGATCTGACCAACTTCACAACCTATTCCGATCGAAACCGGGCGGATGTAGTGCTGGAGGAGCTCAACCGCTTCCTGGGGCAGATTGAGCCCATCGTGGATCAATTCCGCGGCCACATTGACAAATATATGGGCGACGGCGTGATGGTAGAGTTTGGCGCACCGGTGGATTACGGCCGTCATGCCCTTTTGGCGGTTTTGGCCGGACTCAGGATGCAGCAATGCGTCAAGAAAATGAACCTGCCGTGGCGTTTGCGGGTGGGGATCGCCACCGGGAGCACGGTGGTGGGAATGCTGGGCGTGCGGCGCCAGGCTTACAGTGCGGTGGGCGACCGCGTTAACGTGGCGAAGCGGCTTGAGGAGATTTGTGAACCGACCAAGGTTTACATCGACGAGCCGACATTCCACGCAGTTGAACCCTTTGTGAATGCCATTAAGTTGCGGAGCTCGGGATACGGCAGGCAATCCGACCGCGAGTTACTCGACCGCCTGAGCTCCCTGGAAGAAAGACTGGCGCGGGAAAATGAGAGTGTGGACCTTCTTTATGAACTGGGAAAAGTGAATTTTGATATTCACGATGCCACCACGGCGATTCGATACTTTGAGCGCGCCCTCGCACTGGATCCGCAATCCACGAAGATCAGGCTGGCATATGCGGATGCCAACTTCAAGCGCGATGAATTTGAGAAAATTCAGCTCAAAGGAAAACTGCAAAAGATCACTGTTTATGAGGTGACAGGACTCAAGGACCGCTGGAGGGACCCGGCTGTGATTCCGCCGGCAATAGCGGAAGCTTATGCCGCGGCAGAATCGCACATTGAAATTCCGGAGGATTTGGTGTTGGCCGTGGAAGGCCTGGACGGATCGATCGGCCATTGCCGCGTTGTGGCGCTTCTCTCTTATGCGCTGGCGGACCGGCTTAAATTGAACGAAGAATTAAAGAAGACGATTCTGTTGGCGGGCTACCTCCAGGACCTTGGCAAGGAAGCGGTGCCCCACCACGTTTTGAACCGCGGGGGCAGCTTGACTGACCAGGAGTCGAGGTTGGTGGAAAAATACGTGCAGGAAAGTGTCGCCGCCTGCCGTCGCATGGGCTACGTCGATCCGCATTTATTGGAGATTGTTCTTCATCATCACGAAGCCTGGGATGGGACGGGATATCCGGACGGTCTGCGCGGTGAAGAAATTCCCGTGGGAGCGCGAATAACAGCAATCGCGGAGGCCTATAGTGCCCTCACATCGTGGCGGCCCTATCATGAGGCTTGGGACACTCGCGTAGCCATTAGTGAAATTCGAAAAGGAATGGAAAAAGGCCGGTACGATCCGAAAGTCGCCACTATCTTGATGGAAATGCTCCGACCCTCAGGCTCCTGATCGCCCCCAGTTTTCACAGCTTGGGGGTTTCTGCCGGTGACATCGTATTGGGGTGGAGAATGGTTCCCCGCCCTAATACGAGCAAACCCTAATTCCTCCCTTCAGCATCCAAGCAATAGTGGTTTAAAATAAGGGCTATAGGAGAACGTTGAATAGCTGCTCGGGAGAGAAGGCCACGTGAAGACTTTGACCCGACCGCCTGCCTTGATGACATGTAGCAAGGGATTCCGTCTAATAACTCAGGGACACCGCGTTGAGATGCACCGCATAGTCCCGGGGTGAATAGACACGGTGGTGGTGGGTTCTCTTTACGCGTCGGGATGGATCATCTCGCGCGAATGCAACGACCGGAGTGACACCGAACGGGCAAACCGGCGAAGAACTCGACCGGTCGTCTGAAGGAGGAAGATCTTATGCGATTTGACAAGAAATTCTTGCGGGAAAATTTGGGAGGCTTGAGCCTGACATTGATCGGGATTCTTACCCTGGGGTTGTCGTTTATGCTCTACCAGGGGAATCACCTGTTTCCAGGCTTTGCCATGGCCCAGGGAAAGGGATTGGATGGGCCCGACATCGATGTGCTGGAGCGCCAGAACCAGGCGTACGAACGTATTGCCAAAGCAGTCACGCCGGCTATCGTGGCGATTCAGTCCACCCAGGTTATCAAGGCTCAACAGTCGCCGTTTATGAATGACCCGTTCTTTCGGCAGTTTTTTGGGAACGTCTTTCCGCAAGTTCCCCGCGAACAGCGCGAGAAGGCACTGGGCAGCGGCGTGATCGTGTCGCCCGACGGATACATTGTGACCAACAATCATGTGGTCGCCAAGGCGGCGGAAATCGAAGTGACGCTCTCCGACAAACGGAAATTCAAGGGCAAAGTCGTGGGGGCGGATCCTTCCACGGATGTCGCCGTCGTTAAGATCGAAGGAAGTAACCTGCCTACTGCCCCCTTCGGCAATTCTGACCAGCTCAAGGTTGGGGATACCGTCATGGCATTTGGGAATCCCTTTGGACAGTATTTCACGGTGACTCGCGGCAGCGTGAGCGCTTTAGGCCGCTCCGCTGGACGGATTGAGGATATTCAGAACTTCATCCAGACCGACGCCGCAATCAACCCCGGCAACTCGGGGGGAGCTTTAGTGAACGTGCACGGCCAGGTGGTGGGCATTAACACCGCCATCCTGAGCGGGAATTCAGGACCCGGCGGTGAAGGCGGATCAGTAGGAATCGGCTTCGCGATTCCTTCCAATATGGCGAAGGACGTCATGGAGGATTTAATCAAGACCGGCAAGGTGAGCCGCGGTTACCTCGGCGTCTCGATCCGGGACCTTGATGAAGATTTGGCGAAGCAATTCAAGATACCGGATACTGCCGGCGCACTGGCTGAGGATGTAACTGCGGGTGGACCTGCCGACAAAGCCGGGCTCAAGACCGGTGACGTCATTCGCAAACTCAATGGCCAAGCCGTTGACGATGCCAGCCAACTCACTCTAAGAGTTACGAAGCTGAGCCCTGGATCCACAGCCACGCTGGACATCGTGCGTGATGGCCAACCGATGACCATCAAAGTGCCGCTCGGCGAGCGTCCTTCCGATATCAACAGCGCTCGTTCCGGCGGGGGAGCTATTCAGCAGGGAACCCTCCGCGGCATTGCCGTGCAGAACATCACTTCCTCGCTCCGTGAGGAGGCAGGCATACCTCCCAATGTGTCGGGCGTGGTGATTGTCCAAATCGATCCCAACAGCCCGGCCGCTCAAAACGGTCTGCAGGAGGGCGATGTGATCGAGAGCATCAACCGTAAGCCAGTCCGTAATGTTGGCGATTTCAACAAATTGGCCGCGGAAGCGAAAGGCCAGACGCTGCTGCGCGTCAACCGTCAGGGCAATGGCGCCTTTGTGGTCATCTCCCCGGACGGAGAAGGCGACGACAGTCAATAACCCCGGGTCTTGGGGTTAGGAACTGGGTTCCAGGGATTGGGGGCTGGGGCGTTGGTACTTCCCTAGCCCCCCGTACCTTGCAATGACATGGGGATCGTCCCAAAGGTGAAGCGACTCTTGACGATGATTCTGGTGGTGGTTGCGGCCGGAACGCTGATGGTTGTCGTCTTCATTAGAGTTATTGAGAATCACCTCATCTATTTTCCTCCACGCTATCCTGACGGGTTTCCCTCGCCGCAGGTCCTCCAACAGGAAGGGGAAGACGTTTGGTTGCTGACAGGTGACGGTGTCAGAATCAACGCCTTGTACCATTCGAACCCCGCATCAAAACAAGTCCTCCTGTGGTTTCACGGTAACGCGGAGAACATTGGATACGGCCTTGAGCAATTGCGCGCGCTGGCGACAATCGGGATCAACGTGCTTGCCGTCGATTATCGGGGTTATGGGAAGAGCGGCGGCAAGCCTGATGAGGCGGGTGTTTATCGCGATGCCGACGCGGCGTATGACTACCTGATTAAGGAGAGGCACTTCCGGGCTCAGGACATCATCATCTACGGACATTCGTTGGGCGGAGCAGTGGCAGTGAACCTGGCGTCGCGGCGGCCATGTGGAGGCTTGATCGTCCAGAGCTCTTTCACCAGCGCAAGGGCTATGGCACGGCGCATGTTCGTCATTCCGCTTATCGACAAAGTGGTGAAGTCCCGCTTCGACTCGGTCCAATTGATTCGCGAAGTCCACGCGCCGATTCTGATTGTCCACGGCACGCGCGATGAGGTGGTGCCTTTCGCCATGGGCCGGCAACTCTTTGCGGTGGCGCCTGAGCCCAAGCGCTTCTACGCCATTGAAGGCGCAGGCCACAACAACTTGTTGCCAGCAGGCGGTAAGAGCTATCTGGAATGTCTCCGGCGCTTTGTCGCGGAGTCCGCACGGTGGCAATCGGGACCTCAGTGAATCAGAAACCCCGTCAAGGTTATTCCCACACCCGCCACGCCCATTAAAATCCCAGATAGCCAGAATTCCCGCCGCCTGGTCAGCAGTGTCAGTGACACAATCACAATGGCTGCCTCCAGGCAGACTTCGCCAAGGTCAAAGCGATTGGCCCGGCGCTGCTCCCCGGCGACCTCACTTTCGAGCGAGCGGGCTTCCGTTTCGATTTCCTTCAACTGTTCCTGTGAGCGTTCCAAGTCCTGGGTGTACTTCGCCTTCACCTTTTCCGCTTCCATAGGGTCCTTTAGCGCGGAGACGGAGAGGAGGTCCAGGAAAAGCTCATAAGTATGCACCCGGATATTCTTAGCCTGATAATATGCCCACTGGTCCGTTGCCTTGCTTTGAAATAGCAGCTCTTCCGTGTGGGCACGGTGCCCGAGCAGCGTGGTGGCCGCCAGCACCACGGCCAGCACCGCCATGGTAAAGGTGACGGGGATAAGTGAAGGATCGTGCGCGGAATGTTCCGCGTGCTCTTTCATTTCCTGGAATTCTTCTTCGATGCCCATGGCGCCTCCGTTGTATTGGTATGCTCCGACGGCGGGATCGATATGACGGACTGCCCGGCCTTCCGCTTTCTGCTTACTGGCCTGTGACTACTTCTGCGACGCTTGGGTTTTGCCCCCCTCACCCGCCTGCGGGCCGAAGCCCAAGACCTTTCTCGTTCTCCTGTATCC
>CAYTMD010000237.1:0-9468 GCA_964438685.1 uncultured Acidobacteriota bacterium | reverse complement strand
GCCCCCGGCTACTTAATACATCCCCTGCGGGGATTCAGGGATCGGCACAGCGGTCGAGTTTTTTCGCAGCCTGTGAATCCAAACCCCTGCAACCGCGAAGCGGTGACGACGCGAAGGCGGCTTGACCCCTGCCGCCCATGCAGCAAAGGTCAAGCTCGCGTGATGTTGATTACTACCGCTGTCCGACTTGCAGGGTTGGGAAGGTCAAGGTCGGGGAGTTGACAAGAACAAACTTGCTGCCGGAAATGGCAATGCCAACAATGGTTCCGCCGGAGGATCCCGTGCTGAGGGTACCATCAGCGTTCAAGGTGTAGGTGTCTGAGCTGGCAGTGCCCGCAGTCTGGCTGAGGATGGAAGCGGCGTCCGTGGTGGACGTCACAACCCCACCGCTTGACAAAGTTACAATGGCCACGTTAGCCTGCACGGATTGGCTGACCACCTCTGAGGTTCCCGCAAAGTAAGTCCCCGCCAAAGCGGCATTGGTGAGGCCCGCCGTGATGGGCTCGAAGGATCCCAACTCAACCGTGGGGTCTGTACCCACCACGTAAGCGGTATTGAGGGAATTCAAGTAGGGAATGGGGGGATCGGCGCCGCAGCTTCCGCCCCCAAACGTCACCCGTCCTATCAAGACGACCGAATAGGAGCAGGTGGTAGTGCTCGGATTAGGAGTCTGCCATGCGCCCGCGATGTCCCTGTAAAGCCGGGTCGATACCGAACTGACTCCATCGGCCGCCTGGGTGGCAATCGACACGTCTCCACCTGCTGATCCCAGCCCACTTGCATAAAAGGCGCTTTTTCCGTTGAAGGAATTTTGATTAAACCCTGAACTCCCAATCGGCACTTCTTCCTGCTTCCAATCTCCACTGAAAAAAGGACCGGGATCGGAATTGACGATGAAGAGCTGAGTTGCCGAAACCCAGTAGAAGGTTAGATCGGAAACGTTCCCCGCCAGGGAAACAATCGCCGTACCACGCCCGTTGGCGTCGGCTGTGGTGTAGGTGTTGAGCGTGCCGTTTTGACCTGTGGAAGTCGTGGTGGTGTTGGTGACCGTCCCGTTATCATTGCAGTCTTGCTGCAGGTAACTAAAACTAAGCCTGGCGCCAATGATAATCCCGGAGCAGGTGACGCGGCCGGAAGTGGCGGAGTCCCAGCCAGCCGTCCGCAAAGCGTAGCTCCCGGTGATGGGAACAATAAATGCGGAAGGGGTTTGCTGGATGATCTGGCCGGCGGCAATGTAGGCGCTGGCGCCCGGGTTATCAAACTCAATGATGCGGCCCTGGGTGGCGATTCCTGCCGACACGGCCCCCACTGCGAACCGGGTGAAGAAAGTCCCGAAAGGAGTCGCCAGCGTGGCGCAACCACGGTTGTCCGGCCCTACCGAGTAGGAGCTGGCACTGATGATCAGGTTCCCGTTTTGGGCGCCCAGGACGCCGTTGGTGTCAGCTTCTCCCGCGGTGATCTTACCGGTGCCGTCGGCGGTGAAGGAACCCACCAGGGCGAGAAATCCCACGCCGTTATATCCGCGCAGGCTGAAAGCATACTGGCCCAAAAGCACAGAATTGTTGCCTGAGCTTGAGCAAACGGGGGCGGCGGCATCCACGGTGATGCTCAGTGATTGGGTACGGGTCTGTTGGGGTACGCTTGCGTCCGCCACTGCCACCGTAAAGGAGTAGGTACCCGGTGCGGCCGTGGGAAGGCCCGAAATCACTCCCGTCGTTGCACCAAGCGCCAACCCTGACGGCAGAGCCCCTGCCGTAGTTGTCCAACTGAGAGGAGGCGTACCGCCGGTCGCCACCAACTGCCCCTGGTATGCCGCGTCCACAGTGCCATCCAGGAGCGCGGTTGTCCGGATGGTCAGGGGCCCCGAGGGGTTGATGGTGACTGTGAAGTTCGTGCTTGTGTAAGTCTGCTGGGTGGGGCTGGAATCAACCACGGTTACGGCGAAGGAATAGGTGCCCTGCACGGTTGGCGTTCCTGAAATCACACCCGTGCCTTGCTGCAAGACTACTCCCGAAGGCAAACTCCCACTGTAGACACTCCAGCTTAAAGGCAGCGTTCCTCCGGAATAGGGGAGAGTCGTGCTGTAAGCGACGCCGACGGTGCCACTCGGCAGCGAGCCAGCGGTAACGGTGAGGACTCCCACTACGGTAAGGCCAAGTGTCTGCTGGGTTGAAAGCGTGCCGCCCGGCGCCGCCGATGAATCCGTTACCTTGAGCGTAAAACTGGAAGTGCCGCCGGCAGTGGGAATCCCGTAAATTTCCCCGGCGCTGTTCAAGTGCAATCCTGCCGGGAGTGCTCCACTGGCGATAGTCCAATTCAAAGGCTGGACGCCGCCGGTCGCCTGAAGAGTTACATTGTAGTTCTCAGTCGGCGTGGCGTTGGGAAGATCGGTGGTGGTGATACTCGGCGGCGGCATGACGAAGAAGGTTGCTACAGCGGTCTGCGTAGTGGATGCCACGGAGGTTGCCGTCAAAGTAATGCCTAGGTTTGCTGTAACTGTCGCCGGAGCCTTGTACGTTACCGAAGTGGTGGTAACGTTGGTAAGGCTTCCGCACACACTTCCACTGCATCCCGGCCCGGAAAGGGTCCAGGTCACGCCTTTGTTCCCGGTATCATTGGTCAAACTCGCCGAGAACGCCATGGTCTGCCCCTGGTCGATGCTGGGTGGGGTGCCCGGAGTGATGGTCACGGCAATAAGCGAGGCAGAGGATGGCTGGTTGCTTGAACAACCACACATCACCACGAGAATCGAAAGTACAAGTGCAAGCTTCTTCATTATCTATGCCTTCCCTCTACCGTAACACATCCTTCTGGACTTTGGGTATATCGCGGTTCGCTACCTGTCGCTGTAACACCGAGTCGCGTCGCCCCGGCGGAAAGCCTTATGGGAAGATGATGAAACACTGCCAAACGCTGCCTCACGCCTCACTGAAATCCGGAGGAGTGGCCGGACGAGTTGCCCCCGGAGGCACAAGTCACCCGCCGTCAGCTCGATCAGAAGGAAAAGATGGGATCGGTTGACGTGGATGTAAACGAATCCTGAAGCACCCCTGCTAAGACGGGCGATTTGCAGTGGCGAGTACAACCATGCTTGCAGAATGCAATTGCCAAAGCCACCTTCGCCAGGAATTCCATCCAACCCCCCGGTAAAGGCAACCTATATTTCTACCTAGGTCTAAAAGTAATGTCAATTCTTCTTGAATGCACCGTAGGGCCATCGGGGCACCGCCTGGTTTGAGATTCGCGATTTTCGAAGTCAGGAAATTGATTCATCCCCTCACCTGAAACCACCGATTACCGAAGAGGGGAAGTGTGTCACGCGGGGTTTTGGCAGTCGGCTCTGCCCACCTTTCCACCTTCCGGCCTTGCCCGCTTCGCTGTCACCCCGGACCATTCCCTGTCATCGTGAGTAGCAGTTCTCGTGATCAATCGATGATTCGATTTCGTATCCGCAGACTTCATAATTCAGAATTCATACTTCACAATCTTCCCTATCTCATTTCCTTTCAATAACTCATCGTGAAAACATCGTAACTTGTTTGTTTTCATCAACTCATTGGGAGCACTTTTTTTGCCCCTTTGTTTTCAACAAACTATTGGGAACAACCTTCATTTTTAACATCTTTTTTCCGTCGTTCCCTTGTTTTCAACAACTTATTGGGAGCACTTTTCTTGGCCCTTTGTTATCAATCGGTTATTAGGAGCGAGTTTGATTTTTGACCTCGTACTGTGTATGGGCGCCTCCGTCTGATTCCATAGACAAATTGGCATTTCTTCAGTCCCGCCGCGACCCTGCTTGCCTTTCCGCCATCAGACCTTGCCTGCCTCCCGTCACGGATAACCCTCACGGCTCTCGCAGGCTGGGCCGCACCACTGCCACCCCTGGTGCGCAATTCCACGCGGGCACAGCTCTCCGTTCCAAACCCCTGCATGATGGCAGCCATAGCCTAGTACGATTTCTTGGCGATTCCTACCGGTAGGAATAATCGTGTCGAATTCTCCTCGCCGGGCGCGCATTTCCCACCACGGTTTGGAAGGGCGGCGTCCAAAGTGGTGGGAAGTTTAGTGGTGTGGAGTTGTTCTTGAACTCCGCGGCTTGAATGCTTGACAACCGGAGAAAACCCGCAGGGTCTCTGCGCTCCCCGCTCGTGGCTGCCTTTTTTCCCCCGATGGTTTCGCGATTTGGAGTGGGAAAAGATTCGTGCTACCGTACGGCGGGCGTGCAGGGTCACGATATTTTGAGTGCAAGCTCAGCGACCGGATAAAGCCAGCCAGATACGCTGATGGGTACTGTTAGTTGGCATTCGCCCGCTTGTTCAAAATCCTGTTCAGTGAATACCAGGTGAAATGAGGGAAGATGGTAAGGAGAAACGATAAAGAGGAACTTAAGATTCGATTGAAGGAATCCTTTAATGAATCGCCGGTGAGTCGGCGGACGTTCCTTCAGATTCTAGGTGCCACATCGATGCTGGGCGTGGTCAGAGACGCAAAAGGGACAAGCCCATCTGACGTTTCCTTCACGATTGTGAACCACTGGCATCAGTCTGGCGTAGGATGGTTGTTTCGTGAGGGGAAAGTAGGTGAAAAACACTATCAGCAAGCTTTCTCCGTGTTTTACGGAGTCCAGAAAACCATCGACGCCGCACGCCAATTCCCATGGTTGACGATCTGCCTGGAATTTGACTCGCATGCTTACGAAGTCATACAAGGGGAGGACAAGCAGTTCGTCCAGGAAAAATTCCGGCCCCTGGTGGCAGCTGGCCGGATCGAACCTGTTGGTGGAACCTACAGTCAACCTTACGTGCAGTTAGTCGGCTGGCAATCGAATGTCCGGCAGTTCGTAGAAGGTCGGGCGGTCGTGCGCGAGGTGTTGGGGAAGGAGGTGGAGTGTTTCCTGGTGGAAGAAATCATCTTCCACCCCCAGATGCCACAGCTACTCAGGCTCTGTGGGTATCCTTATGCCTCGTTACAAGTTCAAAATAACGGGTCACTGCCGCTGGTCAAGAAAGCCGTAGTGAATTGGCAGGGGTTGGATGGCAGCGCCATCCCCACTATCCCTTACAATCCCTGGCTGATCTCCCTGGTGTAGCAGAATCAATCGCTGGCCGGCTATGTGGATCCGGCGGCGGAGGCGGAAGAGGCGTTACTGACCATCTGGGCGGAAATCTGGCCACCCGGTTTGGACTGGGGAGCATCCTACACGCCCTACACCGAGGGATTGCAGTCGCTGCGAAACAAGGGACTTCAATCCCTTGGTTTTGGCGAATATATGCGCCGCCGATGCAAACCCGGAACAAACCTGGAATCCCAATATTGGAAAATGGATGACCCTGTATTTAACTTTGGCTGGCCACAAAATAAGGAGTCGCTTTGGGGGACGCTCGGCGGCTGGGGATACGAAGGAGACGCCCTGCTCAAGGAAAACCGGCGTCTTGAGCACGAGCTGAACGCTGCGGAAATCCTCCTATCCTCGGCGCCGGATTCAGGCCGGTCAAAACGCCTGCGCGACCTCTGGAAACAGCTCATGCGGCCCCAAAATCACGATTGCTTCATCGTTGGCGGATTTGAGAGCGAATATGAGCATGTCCTTACGACAAATCTCGAGGTCGCGAAGATGATGAGCAGCGAGGTTGAGGCGGGTGTCCGCCAGCTTCGCCAGGAGGCGGCAGAACACTTGGCGGGAGCGCCGGCGGCGGAATCATCAGCATCGGTAATTTGTCAGAATCCTGCGGGAGTTGCAGTGCGTCAACCCATTGCGCTGGAAATGGGGCCAAGCGACGGATATGGCTACTTCCTGGAGAGCGGCGGCGCGAAGGTGGAACTGCAGCGGATCGAATCCGTCTATGCGAATGAGAATCCCAGGCTTGTGGGGGTAGTAGACCTACCGCCTTGCGGATTCAAGACGTTTGGCTTAAGAAAAGGTCCCGCGGCCTCAGTACCTTCTTTGCGACAATCAGGGGAAATCGCCAACGAGTATTACTCGGTGAAATGGGACGAATCGCGTAAGGGTTTTGTGATCCTTGACCGGGACAAGAGTCGCACGGTTCTCTTTCGACCGTTCAGCGGTGAGATTACCCATGTTAACGAGAGTGGGTGGAAGGCGCCGAATTCCGGAGCCAAATTCCGGGCGAAGGACTTTGGCGAGGTTACCTACTCGAGCGCGATCGAGGCTGCAGGCCCTGCGTACCACGCGCTGGCAGTTCGGGGGGACCTCTTGACCTTGAGCACCACCGAGGAACCGGCAGCATGGGTGACCGCCCGTGCCGTCTTATACCAAGGCATACGCCGGGTTGACATAATCACCGAATTGCACACTTACCCCCAAATAAAGTTTCTGGCACTTTCCGAGCTTGAGTTTGCAGCGGATCAGACCAAGGCCGTTCGTGATTTCCCCTTTGGCGAGGAGGAGAGCCATAACGAGCAGTTTTCGGCGCTCAATTACGTTCGGCTTCAGTCCCCGGGATTTGCGATGATCCTGGCGCATGGGGGGACGCAGCAGTTCTTCTGCGTGCGAACCCCTGGCCGTGTTTTGCTCAGGAACATGATCGCACACGGAACTCTCAAGGGATCTTATCGATGGAATTGGTCGGTAACCACAGGATCCTCTTTTACTGCGGCGGAAAGTTTCAGGTTTGCGGAAGCCTCGTGGGGGCCCATCGTGCAACGGGGGACTGTGCCGCGCGTCCCGTCACAATCATGGGTGTCAGTGAACGACCCGGCGATTGTGATCTTTCGCCTCGGGGCAGATTCGGAAAGATTGACAGTGTGGCTTATGAACTATTCCGACGAGCACAAGCAGGGAGAGCTAAGCTTCACCGTGCCCTTGCGCGCCTGCCGCCGGGTTAATCTGGAGGGGAACCCGATGATGGGAGTCTCAGCGGTCTTGGATGAGTCCGCCAAGAGCGTGAAACTCAATCTTTCCCCTTGGGAAATAGCGGCCTTAGACCTCGAATGTCGATGATGAGCCGGAGTACCTGCACTTAAATCCAGTGCGGGAAGGAAAGGACTGGTGAAGCGGGGCTCGGGGTTGGGGATTCGGGACCAGTTGTGCGCTATCTGCTATCGCCTTGCCACCCGTTGTTACTGATGACCGAAAACTGAGGATTGAAAATTTCTGCCGGTCAAGTTACAACAATTTTGCTTTCGACAAAGCGACGGTAACGGCTGGAGACGCGAGGACCTCTACATCCGTGGCCGCTCTCGTTGATGGGAACGGGATAACCTCGCGCCTACCGGTTATCGTGCGGCCACTAATCCAAAATCGCAAATCCAAAATCGAAATTTCTCAGAACCACCGGCTCATGATGACTTTCTGCTCGGTGTAAAACCCTACGGCGTCTTTGCCGTGGGCGTGCAGGTCTCCGAAAAAGGAATTTTTCCACCCGGCAAACGGGAAGAAGGCCATGGGGGCGGCGACACCAACATTGACCCCCACCATGCCAACTTCAATTTTCGACGAGTACTCGCGCGCGGACTTGCCGTCGCTAGTGAAGATTGACGTGGCGTTACCAAAGGGCGAGCGATTCACCAACTTGATGGCCTCGTCCAGCGTCTTGACCCGGATCACGGAGAGAACGGGTCCGAAGATTTCTTCTTTGGCGATGGTCATGTCGGGCGTGACGTTGTCGAAAATCGTCGGCCCCAGGAAAAATCCAGCACTGGACGACTTGTACTTGCGGCCGTCGACCAGTGGGGTGGCGCCTTCGGCGACGCCCTTTTCGATATAACCCGCCACGCGCTTGCAGTGATCGGAGGTTACCAGCGGCCCCATCTCAATTCCCGTCTGCGAACCGTCGCCTACCGTCATGGCCTCAGTTCGTTTGGTCAGCAAATCAAGCAGCGGACCGGCGGCCTCGCCTACAGGCACTAGAACGCTACCCGCCAGGCAGCGCTCACCCGCGGCGCCAAAAGCCGAGCCGATGATGGCCTCGACGGTCTTGGGCATGTCGGCGTCGGCCATTACCACCAGGTGATTCTTTGCCCCGCCCAGCGCCTGCACGCGCTTCCCTCCCGCCGCCGCAGTGGCGTAAATGTACTTGGCCACTGGCGTCGAACCCACGAACGACACGGCTTTCACCAGAGGGTGATGCAGCAGCGCGTCCACCGTTTCCTTGCCGCCATGAATAATGTTCATGACGCCCGCGGGCACGCCAGCCTCCGCCAGCAACTCGATGACGCGCGTCGGGGTCAGCGGAACTTTTTCCGAGGGCTTCAGCACGAAGGTATTTCCGCAGGCAATCGCGAAGGGATACATCCACAGCGGCACCATGGCAGGAAAGTTAAAAGGTGTAATCCCCACGCACACGCCAATGGGCTGACGAATGGTTTTGCAATCGATTTCGCGCGCCACATCGTTCAGCGAATCGCCCATCATCAGGCTGGGCATGCCGCAGGCCACTTCCACCATCTGGATGGCGCGGCGAACTTCCATTTTGGAGTCCTCGGAGGTCTTGCCGTTTTCGCGGGTGAGTATAGCCGCCACTTCCACCGCGTTCTCCTCCATCAGCGCCTTGAAGCGGTAGAGCACCTGCACGCGGTCTACCACCGGCAAATCACGCCACTTCAGAAATGCCTCGTGTGCGGTGCGGACGGTGCGGTCCACATCATCCGCAGTCGCGCAAGGCACATTCGCCAGCACAGTTCCTGTGGCGGGATTGGTAACCGGGAAAGTCGTGTGGCCCTGCGGCTTCTCCCAGACTCCATTGATATAAAAACCGACCAAGCCTACGGCAGATTCAGTGGTAATCATGATTCCCCCTCCACTACGTGCGTCGCATTAACCTCACGCGCTCACCTGCTGCCGAAAAAGCATTTCGCACAGAGGTCACGGAGAAGAACGCACAAAGGACACAGAGAAAAGATAGCGATCAAGATATTCTGTAGTTCTCATTATCGCATTAGCGGTGCTCTCTGGAATCTTGCCTTTTCCTCTTATGATCTCTGTGCCTCTGAGCCTCTGTGGTGATGGTTTCCGTGCTTTGCGACCAATACGATGTTCAAATCGTAACCAAAATCAAAAAGCCCTGCACGGAATAAGGGGGAGGCCGTCTTTCTTCTGACTTCTGGCTCCTGACTCCTGACTTTTGACTCCTTATTTCCACGCCCCGCCCCGTGCGGCTCGCTTCAAATATTGCCCGCGTCCCGGCTTGCCAAGGAACTTCCCGTTGTCCACAATCACTTCGCCACGCGAAAGCACCGTGCGGGCGTTGCCTTTGATTTCGAATCCCTCAAACATTGAGTAGTCCACGCGCATGTGATGAGTCTTGGCGCTCAGAGTGTGTACCGCCTCGGGATCCCAAATCACCACGTCGGCGTCGCTGCCTGGGGCGATCTCACCTTTGCGTGGGTACATACCAAAAATCCGCGCGGGAGTCGTCGAGGTGATTTCCACAAAGCGATTGAGCGAGATCTTCCCCGCATTCACGCCGTGGTGATAAATCAGTTGCAGGCGATTCTCACTCCCCGGGC
>CAYTMD010000236.1:0-9514 GCA_964438685.1 uncultured Acidobacteriota bacterium | reverse complement strand
ATCTCTACCCGATTATCAAAAATGAAGATCCGAACAGGCGCAGACACAAAGTAGTCCCGGTGTATCAGAGCATTCGCCAGAAGTTCCTCAAGAGCAATCCTCGATATTTCGACCTCTCCGAGGGAATTCACGTCCTGGCCCATTTGTTCCCGGCGGAGATTGCGAAGTATAAAGCCGAGAGAGTCTTCAAACTGCGACTGGATGCGCCCATACACATCCGCACTGTCCGAGTATTTTGTGGCGTGGATGTCATTCCCGGGATAACACACTGCCTTAACGTGGAAGACAGGAAGAAACACTTGCGGATCTTTCGCAAAAAGCAGGACGCCGGTCACTGTCAGTGCATCACCCCTCAATACTCGCATATTCGCGAGCACCTGACTTAGCGAAAGCGTCTGATCCTCCAGGTCTCGCTCAAATCGGGCCTTGAAGAACCGACGGAAATAGTCGAGATCAATATCAGCAACAGACGTGCCTTGAATCGGAACGTCATCTCCGTGAACAAGCTGCGCGCTTTGAAACATCCGCTGCAGCTCTTCACGTGAGGTCACCTTACGCTTGTCGCTGCCGTTCTTAACCCAAATTGCACCGCTGTTGTCCATATACGGCTTGCTAAGCCCATCGGGAACCGTCACAACGATAACAATCCCCGTTGATACTGGCACATTCTCAGTAATCGGATTGATTGGCGGGCGAACCGAATTTGACGCAGCATTGGCAATGAGTTGATTCAACCTGTCAATACTCACCATGTCGTGGGCGCGAATTGTCCCATCGTTAGCGACGCCAATGAAAATTCGCCCGCCGCCTGAGTTGGCAAATGCAACGATCTCGGCGCCAAGCGAGATGGCATTGGTGGCGTCTTCCTTAAATTGGTGCCTACTGTCCTCGCCGCGTCCGACGAGTTCTAAGAGCTCCGTCGTTTCCATATTTGGTAAATCTCTTTCCGTCGTTGGAATGCCTCACTCCCGCCCTCCATGATGCTGACGATTGCTTCCTGAAGTGGCGGAGAGTCGATGCTACCCACATTCGTTTCGATCGAATCTTCGGTGTAAGAGCACGCGATTATCTGTTCGGCGTCGCCCAAGACTGGGATGTTAGGGTTATGGGTGGCAAAAATAAACTGCATCTTGGGCTTGAGTTTTCGGACCAGTTTGATCACGTCTTCATAGATTGTTTGATTATCGAGATCGTCTTCGGGCTGGTCGATGATGACCACATCATTGTCGCGTTGGCTGAGGACAAACAGAATCAATGCCGAGGCGCGTTGGCCAAGGGAGTGATTCTTTAACTGCTTGCCGTGATACTTTATGGCGTAAGCGTTTGGCACCTGCCAAGTCAGCAACGCACTAAGATTCTGTTGAAAATATCCCTCGAATGTCGCAACGGAAGTTCCAACGCTGATCTTTGCTTTGTCGAACTCACGATAAATTGCCGCTCCATCCGCAAAAGATTTAGCCAACTCGTCGAGTGTTGTTCCGCGGAGATTGCTTCCCCGAAACATATCCTTTAGGTATTTGAGAAAGGCTGCCTTGTCGCCCTTGTATTCAATCTCAATCTGTAGGGCCGTTTCCTGCTGATTGATCAAATCCAACTGTTGCTTAATGAGCCTGAACTCTTGGTGCCACAATTCGTTCAACTCTGTTAATGCAGTCAGCAATTGTGTTTTCAGCGCGGTTTGCTGTTCCTTTTCTTTCGTGAGGGCAGCGAGAAGCTGGGTCGCATTTGCAATCGTTTTTCTTAGTTTCAGAAACTCGTCCGGTTCAATCGCCGTGGCGCCGCTCGATTTCAGTTCGTCGGAGAGCTTCCGCGCAATTCCGGCAAACTCTTCCTTCAAAGCGGCTTTAAAAGCAGCGAATTCCTTGACCTTAGCCTTCAGTTCATTCGAACCCGCCTTCGACAGCTCCGCCACCTTACCGATATCTGCGAACCCTTTGGTGATGCGGTCAAAGATTCCAAAAACTTCAGCAAAGAAGGCAGCATTCTGCTTGGAAATGTACTTTCGTCGGCTGGCGAAGTCGTCCGCGTACCGGGCAATGAAATCGTCAAGCTCTTGTATGTAGCCAACAATGAACCCGCTGAGGTCTTCTATAGTCCGTCCGTCTTGTTCAAATGCGACCTGTTTCTGAAGTTTCGCCTCCACGCCATACTGCTTGAAAAGTCCTAACTGATACTCCGCATCTTGTTTCTTAGCCTGATATTCCTTCTGCTTTTCGCCGACATCCGAGAGCTTTTGCAGCCGTCGTGTTATCTCGACGACAGCCTGGCGCTTGACGGCAATCTCTTGGCGAATATCGACAAGTCTTTCTCCCACGAGTTTCTCGACCAAGTCATTCTCGAAACCTTGCCCGGTATTTGAGAGATCCTTCTGCCCGAAATAGATCGGCTTGTGAACCACGGTTTCGCGAATGTTGATGCCGGGCTGTAATTTGCCGCCCACGTAGACATCGGGTTGCTCATCGACGATACGGCGGACCTGATACTCAACCCCTCGTCGATCGACGGCTGTCAACGTTACCTTCCCACCGCTTGCGAGCGCGTTCTTGACTAAGCCCTCTTTGTATGAGCGGTCCTCTGCGTTCTTCCCGAAAGTAACATCCAATGCAAACCGAATTGCTTCAAGGATAGTTGACTTGCCACTGCCGCGAATACCGATAAGTGTATTAAGCTCGGGAGAGAAGTTAATTTCACGACCATCAAGTTTGTCGCCCTCGAACGAAATCTTCTTCAGGCACGAATGCTCCAATTTCGGTTGCTTTGCAGCAATCCGGTTGTCTTTATCGATTAGCGCGAATTTTACGGATTCAAACGTGAATGCCCCAATCTTGATATACACATGCTTGCCTTTGCCGATGTCCTCAATTGACTTACAGTCACAACCTTCGACTTCTGGGGGGTACCAGTCGCCTAACCATCTCTTCACCAAAGCTCGCTTGTCATGGGTCGCGACCTTCTGGAACCCGAGGCATCGCTGTCGGAACAGATCTGATTCCCCCAATTCGGTGATCCGCCCTCCAGCAAGCCCACCCCAAAGGCCGTTATCAGACTCCACGTGGGCGCAGATCAGAAAGTAATCTCGGCCGAACTTGTCGAGCTCACGAATGGTTTCGTTAAGGTCATGATTCGACCGGCCATTCTCGTTCTCGAAATTTGCTTGGCCTGAAAATGTGACGTGCAGGAACGATTGGATGTAATCCGTGTTCTCCTGGTTGGAGATCCATTCGTCACTAAAGACAACTAGCATGTGGATACCATTTGAACCGTCCTTGACGGAAAGCTCCAAGCCAGGAAGCAGGAAAATCTGTTCCTTTCTGGCCACTTTTGAGAGGACCTTGAACTCATCCCGGTCAAACTTGTTGTGGTTGGTAATGACCGCTACGCTGATTCGTTCTGATTTGAGCTTTTCAACGTAATCCGATACGAAATAATCATGGGTTCGCGAATAGGAAAATTCCTTGTCGGCCACGGTATGCATGTGAAAATCAGCCCGGACCCAAGCAGATCCATTTTGGAACAGTGAGGGGATAGTTTCTGGATTATTCATTGGATTGAATTGAAACGCATCACAATGTTGGCGTTGAAGCTTTGAAGCACCGCAATTTTTGCCAACCTCAGGACGCCGCCTTCGCCCTTTCTGCAGCTTACCACCTAATTCTCAGGTCAATGGAATGTTGCTGAGCAGTGGTAACTGATCCGCGCCGTGTCGGTCGGCGACTCTACGCCCGGCCCACGATTGTAAACTTTCTTCTCCGCGAACCTTTCGCTTCTTGTGTTCAATCCTCACCCGAGCGTCATGGGCGGGCTCAGGATGACCTAACTTTCGCCCGACAATCAGCTCTTTATGTTGTTTCTGTGCATCACTATAGACCATGAAGGTCCCTCGGGCAACCGGGTACCGATAAAGCGCCCTTGCGGGTCAGTGTAGCCATGCTGTAATGGAAGGTATTACGGTTTTAACAACCCCCAAAAACGGCGGACGCGTCATCGAAGCCCAGAGATAATCGCCTGGAAATTGCACGGGAAGGCGAAGAGCCGTTAAAAACAAGTCTTCATTTCTCAGTTGTCAGGAACGAACTGTGATAACCCGGTAGCTGCCAGCCGACAGCTACCGCAGGACAGACGCCGTGCGCCGCGACGGCCAGCCCCCCGAAGGCAAAAAGCAATAGGCTGCAGGAAGTAGCCAGAAAGCAGCGCACCCCAAGGCGCCGAACGCCATGCTGCCCTCCACCGGCACCCGAATCGCAAGCCATCAACCACACACCTCTTCCCACTCGCCACGAGTTTCTGTAATCCTACCCCTCGCCCCGAACGGCAGTTTCGAGATTCAAAATTCAAGATTCCGAAACCCGAAAGCCGCTCCGGGATCGCAAATCTGAAAGGCAGTGACCAGTGACGAGTGACAAGCGAAAGGCAGAATCTCAAATCACCAATCACAAATCGCAAATCGCAAATCCAAAATCCGCCCGTGGCCCGATTCCCCATCAAAACACCGCTCCGGAGAAATTCTGCATCTAGGTTATACTGAACGTGGAGGACATCGCGACACCTTTGAAAGCCCCGGCCATTATCTTTCGCACCGCTCTTTTCGCTGCTCTGCTCCTTATCATCCCTCTGGAGCTATACCCGCAGGCCCCTTCAGCGCCTCCTGACGAAGTTGCTGCTCAAGCGGTGAAATTCGCCGCCATTTACGGCGCCATTGAACAACATTACGTGGACCCCGTTGACACCGACCACGCCATTTTCGATGGGGGCATTCGCGGCATGTTGTCGGCGCTCGATCCGTTTTGCGCGTTTCTCGACCGCGACCAATTTGAACTGATGAAGCAGCAGGCGCGCGGGGAATCGGTGGGATTTGGCTCCATCCTGTATGTCTCGGTGGGCAAGGTACTCATTCTGTCAACCGCGCAGGGATCGCCTTCGTCTCGCGCCGGTCTGGCTCCGGGCGATGAGATTGTATCCATCAACGGTGAGCGGATTGACCGGCTGGACTTCCAATCGCTGATCGACTTGCTGAAAAGCGCCCGCTCGCGGCCGGTCACGCTGGGAATCATCCACCCCGGCCGGGACGTGCCGGAAGACTTCAACCTGCGCCCGGCGGAAGTGGCGTTGCCCTCCGTTGACAAGTCCTTCCTTTGGTCGCCTGGCATCGCCTACATGCACATCTCCGGCTTTGAGGGAAAAACTCCGGAAGAGGTCGCCGCCGCACTCGATGGCATGGACGCTCCCCACTTGAAAGGATTGCTGCTCGATCTGCGGGATAATCACGGCGGCATGGTGGATTCCGCCGCTGCCGTGGCAAGCCTGTTTCTCAAAGAGGGCACCGTGGTGCTGACCACGCGCGGCCGCGGCGTTCCGGAGAAGGTTTATCGCGCTCCGCAAATGCCCCGGCGCTACGACTTCCCCATCGTAACGCTGGTGAACGGTGAATCCGCCAGCGCCGCGGAAGTGCTGGCCGCCGCGCTGCAGGAACACGACCGGGCCGTCATTGCCGGAGTGCCGACTTTTGGCAAGGGCGTCGTCCAATCCGTGAATGAACTGAGCGAGCAGACCGGATTGGCACTGACCGCGGGCCAGTACTTCACGCCGAGCGGCAGGTCCATCCAAAGGCCGCTGCCGGGCACGTCACTGACCTTTGCCTCGCTCTCACAATCCACTTTATCCAAGGATAAGACGGCGAAAACCGCGGCGGGAAATGATCCGCCCACATCGCTCACCACAAAATTTCTCACGGACAACGGCCGGCCCGTTACCGTTGGCGGCGGCATTACTCCTGACACCACCATCTCCGGGCACACAGACGATCCCTGGCTTGCCTTCGTCACCCAACGCGGCTACATGACAAGCTATGCGGAATCGTATTTGAGCACTCACGGCAAAGTTGATGAGAGTTTTGAGGTATCGCCCGAAATGCTGGAGGACTTCAAAGCAACCCTGCAGCGCAATGGCGTGCGCGTTCCTGATGAGTACTGGTCCACAGATCAGGATCGCCTGAGTTTGAGGATTAAGGTTGAACTTCTCAGCTTGATCTTCGGGTTGCAGCGGGGCGATGAATTTGCGACCAAAGGCGATCCACAAGCCCAACAAGCCGCTGGACTTTTCCCTCGCGTTGCGGAAATCCTTAAGGGGCACTAGATTCGGGATACGCTGCGATAGTCCTCGAATGGATGCCAATGAGCATTCCTCGCTCCATGACAAAATGTACAGGGTCGAAAATTAAGTAATCAAAGGCTCGCTTTATCAGACTATGTGACCTCCCCCGCGAACGCATGATCAGGCGCGAGGCATTTTGTCCTTCCGGCTCAACGATGAATGTCCACGAGCCGTCGATGGGCGGACCTTCCTTGGCCAGCTTGTCGTAATCCTGGGGCGACACCAAGACCATGATGTGGCCCGGTTCATAGGCGGCAACCATCTGCCGGGCGGATCCATGGTAGCGATCTTTGCGTGCAAGCCACACGGTGTCACCCACTTGGCGGGTCTGCCAGGCAGGATGGATGCGGTCGGCGTTGTGCATATCCGCACGGAACAGGTTCTCCAGCCACGTGTAACTGTAGAATCCGGCACGATCCTCGCCAACCTGAACAATCCATTGCCAAACCTGGGCCGGAGGCGCCTGGATGGTGATGGCGCGTGTGGCAACAGTCGTGGCGTCAGGTGACATAGTGTCGCAGACGTACACGCGGCGGACTTCCTGCCCGGTTTTGCTGTCCCAAATGCGCAGCGTCCCATCCCACGTTTCCGCAAGCGCGATCAGGACCAACGCACTTGCAATAGCCAAAAGGCGGCGAGTAACACCTTGTCCAGTAAATTTTCGCTTGGGGTGCGGGTCAGGCTGTGGTGTCATGGGAATCCACCGGCTGGTGCGGTTTGCGCCCGTAGACCTTTTCGTAGGCCTGGCAGAAGGGGCAAACGCCGCCCTCCACATGCTTTACGAACCAGAAGGCCACGCCACGCTGATTCCGACGGGCCCGCGTGCACACGGGGCACTCCACACAGCGTTGGGCCATGGCACGGTCGCGATCGGTAATTTCTGTTTCGTTCATGGGCATTTGCCTCACAGGGGAATCGACGTGCCGATCCGCACAGCAGCTTCATTGCCGGCGACTCAGGAGTAATCCGTAAAGGTCTTCGCTGGTGAGGAAAAGCACGTACCAATTCCCTGCCCTGCAAGGTTACGGCCTAAGCTAATTCCGGGTGAACTCACTTCGCCCGGGGCCCCGCACCTCCAAGCCCCAGAAGGGTGGTATCATGGTGCCAGGCGGGAAGAGTGCCATAAGTTGGCACCTTTGCCTATGGGCCTTTTCGTCGTTGCAAAGCAATTGCCAAAAGAGTATACTTAGGATGCTTGATCAGTTTTTGTGACCGAACACCACGTTCGTCCGAGGCCGCAAAACCAGTGATTTTGCGGCTTTTTCTAGTATTAGGGGAGCGGTTGCGAGACGAGAACAAGTTAAATTCAACATCAAAGGAACAACTGAAACAATATGGATAGAGAACAAGGTGTCGTGAAGTGGTTCAACAATTCGAAGGGCTATGGATTTATCCAGCGCGCTTCCGGAGATGATGTCTTCGTCCATCACTCCGCCATTCAAGCCGAAGGATACCGGTCGCTCAACGAGGGCGAAGCGGTGGAGTTCGCAGTCACAAAGGGTCCCAAAGGTCTGCAAGCTGAGAGCGTCAAGAAGCTCTAAGAATCACCCTACAATTAGCGCACCGCCCGCGCCTTGCACTGTTGCAATGCGCGGGCGGACATCCTTACCCCGGAAGGAGATCATTATGCAAATCCAATACGTTGGCTTTCAACTGAAAGCTCACGGCCGGGACTACACGTACAAAGTCATCAACAAGCAAGAGGAAGATCGGGAATTTATCTTCACGATTTCCAACCGGGCATTTACCGAAAAACAACTGCCTTTTCAGGACGCCGCTGCGCTCTGCTATCAGAAATTACAGAAGGCTCTCGATCTCGAAACCGCGGAAAATCCCCTTCCCAAGCGTACTACCTTATCCGATCAGGAACTCGATATCTACCGCGAGTCCCGCCGTCCCGCGCGCAAACGTTCGTGGTAAGTCTTCGCCCTCATCCCAATTTTCCCCGGCACAAAATACCATCGGCACCTTAGATCGATTGGGGTTTTCGGGAGAGGCAAAGTCGGGCCATCCTTCAGGAGTTTAGCCATTATGAACCGTCGGCATTTTATCAATTCTCTCATCGGTATCAGTGCGACTACCCCTATCGGGCGAATGCCCGCGGTGGCGGCAGATGCAAAGTTTTCCTGGCCCGAAGAAAAGATTGATACCTGGAACGGATTCACCCGGCACATCTTCAAGGTGGAAGGTTGCAGTGCGTGGGTGGTCGAGCCGAATCATGGCGCGCCCGGCAATCCCTGGACGTGGTGCATGGAGTTTCCCGATGCCTTCACCGCGCGCACGGGTGTGCCAAAGTTGCTGGAAAAGGGCTTTTTCCACGTCCATATCCAGGTTGGCAACACCTTTGGTTCTCCCCGGGCACTAAAACATTTCGATGCTTTTTACCGTGAAATCATCGTAAAGGGCTTGGCGAAAAAGGGGACACTGATCGGTATCAGCCGCGGCGGTTTATATGCTTACAATTGGGCCGTGCAAAATCCGGACAAGGTGGTCTGCATTTACGGCGACGCTCCCGTGTGCGATATCAAGAGCTGGCCCGGCGGCAAAGGTGTGGGCAAAGGCAGTCCCGCGGACTGGCAAGCCCTGATCAAGTGTTATGAGTTCAAGGACGAAGCAGAGGCCCTTGCCTGGAGAGGGAATCCCTTGGACAACCTCGCGCCTCTCGCTAACGCAAAAATCCCGCTGGTCCACGTTGTCGGCGATATTGATGATGTCGTGCCGGTAAAGGAAAACACTGCGATCATTGAACGTCGCTACAAAGAGTTGGGCGGCGAAATCAAGGTGTTTCACAAACCCAATGTTGGCCATCATCCCCACGGCCTCGATGATCCGCAACCCCTCGTGGATTTCATCTTTCAGAAGACATACCCGGTATAGGCCGATGTCCGCCTTCCCGCTGTGCCCGGCCGCCACACGGCCCTACAACAGAAGACCAATGCCCGCTAATGGGGCAGGTCTGGATTGAATCCCGGCTGTCCAAAGTAGGAAACGGACCGCGTGGCGAACGCGGTTCTGCTCGCGCACGGTCACGAATGCGACGCCAAACCAACGATTCATTTTCCCTCGCCCCCTTGGAGGAGAGGGCCGGGAGAGGTGATTTGAATTTACATCCCTCGCCCCCTTGGGGGAGAGGGTGGACTGCAGCCGGCGTTTTCATCAGCCGGGGCAGGACGGGTGAGGGGGTCAAGAACTCTTGGGCCTACTGAGATGCCGTCGACTCTGAGGCCATTTCACGATTGCCTTTTGCCTTGTTTTTGCGGCTCTCCCAAACGAATTCCATTTTGGTAAAGACCCCCTCGCCCCCTTGGGGGAGAGGGCCGGGAGAGGTGATTTGAATTTACATCCCTCGCCCCCTTGGGGGAGA
>CAYTMD010000235.1:0-9519 GCA_964438685.1 uncultured Acidobacteriota bacterium | reverse complement strand
CACCCGTCACCACGATCGGCGGGGGCAGCGTGCTCGACAATGACCCACCCAAGCACCGCCCCGGTGACTCTGCCTTGCTCGAATCTCTAAGCACCTTGGAACACGGAGAACCGGAAGCGCGGCTGGAATTGCTGGTGCGGCGAATGCGGGAATCCACACCTGCGGGCCTCGCTGCTCGCACGGGGTGGAAACCTACGGATGTCATTCGAGTCGCCAAGTCTCTTGAATCCCAAAAGCGGCTCGTGCTGATCGGGCAACCACCCAGCTTGCTCGTTCACGCAGTGTACTTTCAGGAACTGGCAAAACTTCTTTTGGAGGGACTCACCAGGTTCCATGCGGTAAACCCGCTTGTGGCCGGATTGCCCAAAGAGGAACTGCGAGCCAAGCTGGGAGAGGGAAAAGCGCGCGTCATCCCTTCGCCGGCGCTGCTCAACGCCCTGCTGCAAAACCTGACAGTTCGGGAAGAAGTCGGTATACAAGGGGAGACGGTTCGTTTAGGTGGCCGAACGATTCAGATGTCCGCCGAGGAGATTGCCGCGCGCGATCAAATAGCTGCAGCCTTTGAAAAAGCGGGGCTAGCCGTTCCCAGCGCACGCGAAGTGCTCGCAACCCTGCGGCTGGAGCGTGCCCACGCGGAAAAGCTGTTGAGGATTCTCTTGAAGGAAGATGTGCTGCACAAGGTCACGGAGGATCTGATTTTCCATCAGTCGGCATTGCACCAGCTTCGCGAGATTGTGGCTCAGCGCAAGGCGAAGAACAACCGGATTGATGTAGCTGCTTTTAAGGAAATGACCGGGCTATCCCGCAAGTATGCGATTCCGCTGCTCGAATACCTCGATCGTGAACGTGTGACACGCCGCGATGGCGACACGCGAATCATTCTTTGAGGGGAGAAGTTGGAGGCAAGAGCTAGGAGCCAGAAGTCAGAACTCAGGAGGGAGCGCAGGGCTGCCACCTGCACGCTTTTAGCCTTTACTCCTAACTTCTAGCTCTGCTTTTCCCGTATGCAACACGGGAAAAGCTACCCATGCGCCGTATCCGGCTTGCTGACTGCTGGCTCCGGACTCCTTTCCTCCAGTTTCCTGAGTACATCATCGACCAACGAAACCGGCAGCCCCACCACATTGAAATAGCAGCCGGAAATGTGGGTCACGAACCTCGATGCCAAGCCTTGAATGGCGTAAGCTCCGGCCTTGTCAAAGGGCTCGTGGGTGGCAACGTAGTTCTTAATCTCATCTTCACTGAGCTCGCGAAACGATACAAAGGTGCTTTCGTGTTCCGCGGCCTTAATCTGATTGGGCGCTTTAACCAGGCAGATTGCCGTAATTACCTCGTGGGTCTGACCGGAAAGCATGCGCAACATGCGCGTGGCATCGAAGGGTCCACTCGGTTTTCCCATGACAAGACCGTCAAGGGTCACAATCGTGTCTGCACCCAAGACGAGGCTGCCGGAGGGCGAGCGGGCGGCCACATCCAGCGCCTTGGCGCGAGCCACACGCCGGGCGTACTCATCCGGAGGCTCGCCGACTGACGGCTCGCCTTCATCGACGGAGCTGACGTTAACTTCAAAATCGAACCCGGCGTTACGCAGCAACTCACGCCGGCGAGGCGAATTGGAAGCAAGAATTATCTTCATGCAAGTAGTCTTCAGTCCTCGGGATTCAGTTCTCAAAAGAGGTTATCACTGACAACTGACGACTGACAACTAATGACATCTTTTCGCAGCCATTTCCCCGCTGCCGCGCAATATGCTAGACTCAGTAATTCTCTTTAGTTCGTGAAACCGCGCTGGGGAACACAATACGTGGATGAAATCGGAAAAGTACTGCCCACTCTGTTTCGGAAACAGATCCGCCGGTCGGAGCCGCATGTGCTGGATATCCTGCTTCCGCTGTGGCCGCGGATCGCGGGAAAGGTCATGGCCCAGCATTCCCAACCCACATCCTTTGCCTTGGGAGTGTTGACCCTCGCCGCCGACTGCGCCACGTGGAGCACGCAACTCCGGCATATGACCGAGGATATCCGCGTCGAGATTAATGGCTTTCTGGGCCAATCCATCGTGAAGAAACTGCGGATCAAGACGGTGCCTCAGCCCAGCCTGTTTGCGTCCCGGCGATCGCTGCGGGAAACTGAGCTGCCTGCGCCAGCCTTGATCGAAAAGGTCATGGAGACAGCTTCGATACCCGACCAGCAGGTCGCATCAACACTGGCAAGCTCGTATGCCAAGTATTTTGCTCGCCATCGGAGATAATCAACGCATGGCTTTTACTGAAAAAGATGTTCGCTATGTTGCCGAACTCGCTCATTTGGAGCTGACGGAAGACGAGATAAAGAAGTTCCTCCCGCAGCTTGATTCGATATTGCAGTACGTGGAGAAGTTGAACAAGCTTGACACGTCCGAGATCGAACCCATGGCGCAGGTGACCTATCCCGGATCCGAAAATGCTTCCATGCGGGCGGACGTGCCGTGCCGCTACTTTTCCCAGGACGAGGCGCTGGCGAACGCGCCAGAGCAGGGCGCGGGATGCTTCAAAGTGCCAAGCGTCATTGAGCGCGAAGAATAAGCTCTTTCTTGGATTTTGATTTTGGATTAGGGACAGCGCTTGCGTACTCCTTCCTTTCAATCCAAAAGCCAATATGGAGTTGCCAGAGGCTACTAACCCATTATGGACTTCACCACTCTAACGATCAGCCAAATCCACGAGCTCCTAAAGAGCCGCCAGGCTACTGCCGTCGAAATAGCTCAAGCCCACTTGGCACACATTGGGCAGAAGGACAAGGACGTCCGCTCCTACCTCAGCCTGTGCCCGGAGCGTGCGCTGGAGCAGGCAAAGCGGGTGGACGCGGCAGTCGCAGCCGGCGAAGCGCTCGCGCCCCTTGCCGGCATTCCCGTTGCCGTCAAAGACGTCATCATGACTCGCGGACACCACACCACCTGTGGGTCGCACATCCTGGAGAATTTCGTTGCGCCCTATGACGCCACTGCCGTCCAAAGGCTGGAGCGCGCGGGGGCAGTAATCCTCGGCAAAACGAATTGCGACGAATTCGCCATGGGATCTTCCACGGAAAACTCCAGTTTCTTCCCCACGCACAATCCGCGCGACTTGACGCGCGTGCCGGGCGGGTCGAGCGGGGGATCGGCCGCTGCTGTTGCCGCCAATCTTGCCACGGTCGCCTTGGGCTCGGACACCGGAGGGTCAATCCGGCAACCCTCGGCGTTCTGTGACATTGTCGGGATGATGGGGACCTATGGCAGAGTATCCCGCTATGGGTTGGTGGCTTTTGCCTCATCCCTCGACCACATCGGGCCATTTGGCCGCTCCGTGCGCGATGTGGCGCTTGTGCTGCAAACGATTGCCGGAAACGACCCACTGGACTCCACATGCGCCGCGCTCCCCGTTGACGATTACGTTGGGGCGCTTACCGGCGACATTCGCGGAACTCGCGTGGGGGTTCCCACCGAGTACCTCAACGGATTGAACCCCGAAATCGGCGGCAATATTCAGAAGGGCATCGACCTGTTCGGCAAACTTGGCTGCGAAATTGTTCCCATCAGCTTGCCGCATACCGAGTACGCCATTGGGTGCTATTACATCATCTGCACGGCTGAAGCCAGTGCCAACCTCGCTCGCTACGATGGCGTGCGCTACGGGTTCCGGGCCCCGACACATGGCGACCTGCGGGACATGTACCGGAAATCTCGCAACCTTGGTTTCGGCGCCGAAGTGAAGCGCCGCATCATGCTGGGAACCTATGTTTTGAGTTCCGGGTACTACGATGCTTACTACTTGAAAGCACAGAAAGTGCGCACCCTCATCACCCGCGATTTCGTTGAAGCTTTTGACGAAGTTGACGTCATTGTCACCCCAACGTCTCCCATCCCCCCCTTCAAGCTGGGCGAGAAGATGGACGACCCCCTCCAAATGTACCTTGCCGACATCTACACGGTCACGGCCAGCCTGGCTGGAATCCCTGGAATCAGCGTCCCTTGCGGCAAAACTCCAAGCGAGCCAAGCCTGCCCGTCGGCATGCAGATCCTGGCCAAACACTTCGACGAGGCCAATCTCCTGCGCGTTGCCGATGCCTATGAAAAGGCCGGGGGATTCAAAATAAGCTAAAGTTGAAGGCGGATTCAAAATTCAAGATTCAAAATTCAAGACCCAAGCTCAAGGTTCAAGGTCCAGAATTCAAAATTCAAAAGCGAGAAAATAAGGAAGGCCGACAGGGTCCGCCGGAAGTATGGTGGGTTTGGAGTCTTGAATTTTGAATCTTGAATTTTGAATTGATCTTCTGCGGCTGGCAATCAGCAATCAGCCAGAACCCTATCGCAAACCGGTTCTGGCTGAAAGCTGACGGCTGAATGCTGATTGCTGCTTTACTGTGTTCTTGCCTCGTCGTCGTCGGCCAAGTCCGCTGCCACTGCCGGTGCCGGACTGGTGGGAATGACAACTTCTGCCGGCGTTGCGACTTCCGGTTGTGGCGGCTCGGCTTCCGTGAGCAGCTTGAAGTTCCGGTAGAACTCCAGGCCCGTGCCGGCTGGAATCAGGCGGCCCATGATCACGTTTTCCTTCAGGCCGCGGAGGTGGTCCACAGCACCGCGGATGGAGGCTTCCGTAAGGACGCGTGTCGTCTCCTGGAACGATGCGGCTGAGATGAACGAGTCGGTAGCCAGCGATGCCTTGGTAATCCCGAGCAGCAATGGCCGCCCCGTGGACGCCTTGCCGCCTTTGGCCTTCGCGCGTTCATTTTCCTCGCGGAATTTGAACTTGTCCACTTGCTCGTCCAGTAAGAACTCCGTATCGCCCACCTCTTCAACTTTCACCCAACGCATCATCTGGCGTGAGATCACTTCGATGTGCTTGTCGTTGATATTGACACCTTGCAGCCGGTAAACTTCCTGAATTTCGTCCACAAGATACTTCTGCAGTTCCTTCTCGCCCAGGACTGCCAAAATATCGTGGGGGTTTCGGGGGCCGTCCATGAGCGGCTCACCAGCCTTAACTCGTTCACCTTCCTGGACGGAAACGTGCACACCGCTAGGAAGTAAGTATTCCTTGGGCTCGCCCTTATCCGGAACCACCAGAATCTTCCGCTGGCGCTTGACGACCTCCCCATAGCGAATGATTCCGTCAATTTCCGTGATCACTGCGGGTTCGTGAGGCTTGCGTGCTTCAAAGAGCTCGACCACACGGGGCAGACCACCGGTAATATCCTTGGTCTTGGTGGTTTCCCGCGGGATCTTGGCCAGCACATCTCCCGGGCTCACTTCGTCGCCCTCTTGCACCATCAAGTGAGCGCGTCCAGGCATTAAGTATTTCTTGGTTCCCTTCTTCTCGTTGCGGACGACCATTTGCGGCTGATACTTCTCTTCAAACTCCGGTCTCACCACCCATTGCGACAAGCCGGTGACTTCATCCACCTGCTCCTGCACGGTGACTCCGGCCTCAAGATCCTTGAATTGCACGATCCCCGCGACTTCGGTGAGGATTGAAAAGGTGTAAGGATCCCACTCGACGATATTTTCCCCCATTTTCACGGGGGCACCATCCGCCACTTTGACGCGGGCTCCGTACACCACCGAGTAGCGCTCGCGCTCGCGGCCTTTTTCATCCACGATGGCCACCGCACCGTTGCGGTTCATAACCACATGGGCGCCCTCGCGGTTCATGACAGTCTGAATGCTGTGGTACTTCAGGAAGCCGTGGTTCTTCGCCTCCAAAGTACTCTGTTCGGAAATTCGGCTTGCCGTACCGCCGATGTGGAAGGTCCGCATGGTAAGCTGCGTGCCAGGTTCGCCGATGGACTGCGCGGCAATGACACCCACCGCCTCGCCCATCTCCACCACGCGTCCGGTGGCCAGATTACGCCCGTAGCATCGCACGCAAACACCGCGCCGTGATTCGCAGGTCAAGACCGAGCGAATCTTGACGCGCTCGATGCCGGCAGCCTGAATCGCCGCCGCCAGGTCTTCATTGATCTCCTGGTTGACGTCGACAATCACATTGCCTTCATAGTCTTTAATTTGCTCCAGTGATACCCGGCCCACGATGCGATCGCGGAGGGGTTCCACCACTTCGCCAGCTTCCACGATGGGTTCCACGTAGATGCCGTCCAAGGTGCCGCAATCAAACTCCGAAATGATCACGTCCTGTGCCACGTCCACCAGGCGGCGGGTAAGGTAGCCGGAGTCCGCCGTCTTCAGAGCGGTGTCCGCCAAGCCTTTGCGCGCGCCGTGCGTCGAGATGAAATACTGCAACACGTTCAGGCCTTCGCGGAAATTCGCGGTGATGGGGGTCTCAATAATTTCGCCGGAGGGCTTTGCCATCAGTCCGCGCATGCCCGAAAGCTGACGGATTTGCTGTTTCGAACCGCGAGCTCCAGAGTCCGCCATGATGTAGATGGGATTCATCTGGCCCGTGGTGTCCTGCCGTTCCATCGTCTGGAACATTTCGTTGGCCACGTCGTCGGTAACGTTGGACCAGATCGCGATGACCTTGTTGTAACGTTCGCCGTGGGTAATGGCGCCTTCCTGGTACTGCTTCTCAACTTCGATAACTTCCTTTTCCGCGTTGCTCACCAAGGCGGCCTTGCTTTGCGGCACCACCAAATCGTCGATGCCGATGGAGATTCCCGCTTTGGTTGCGTAGAGGAAGCCCAGGGTCTTGACCCCATCCAACATTGCCACCGTGGTCTCCAGGCCGAAGCGCAGATAGCAGTAATTCACCAGCGCGCCCAGGCCTTTCTTGCGGAGCAAACCGTTGATGTAAGGCATTTCCTTGGGCAGGTGGTCGTTGAAGATCACCCGGCCCACGGTGGTATTGACGAACTGGTTCTTGATGGTAATGGGTTCCGTGTGCAACACGTCCTGATCGTCATACGCCGTGGTCAAATCGATCACGCGGCCGGTATAACGCAGGCGGATGGGAGTCAAGGTTTCCACCTCGCCTGCCTCCAGCGCCAGAATCACCTCGTCGGAATTGGCAAAGGCGCGCCCGTCACCCTTGGCTCCGCGCTTATCCTTGGTCAGGTAGTAACAGCCCAGCACGATATCCTGAGTGGGAACGGCAAGCGGTTGGCCATTCGCCGGCGAAAGAATATTGTTCGCCGACAACATCAGCACCGACGCCTCAATTTGGGCTTCGGGCGAAAGCGGAATGTGGACGGCCATCTGGTCGCCATCGAAATCGGCGTTGAACGCCGTGCAAACCAGGGGGTGGATCTTGATGGCCTTGCCTTCCACCAGCACTGGCTCGAAGGCCTGGATGCCCAGTCGATGCAATGTGGGAGCGCGATTCAGCATCACCGGGTGGCCCTTGATGACTTCTTCGAGAATGTCCCAAACCACAGGTTCCTGGCGCTCCACCATTTCTTTCGCAGCCTTGATGGTGGTGCAGTGACCTGCCTGTTCCAGGCGGTGATAGATGAAGGGCTTAAAGAGTTCAAGCGCCATCTTTTTGGGCAGACCGCATTGATGCAATTTCTGCTCCGGCCCCACCACGATGACGGAACGGCCCGAGTAGTCGACGCGTTTGCCCAGCAGGTTCTGGCGGAACCGACCCTGCTTGCCTTTCAGTGTGTCGGACAGCGATTTGAGCGGGCGGTTGTTGGCACCGCGCAGAACGCGGCCACGCCGGCCGTTATCGAACAGCGCGTCCACAGCTTCCTGCAACATGCGCTTTTCGTTGCGGACAATCACATCCGGCGCGTGCAGCTCCATCAGTTTCTTGAGCCGATTGTTGCGATTGATGACGCGTCGATAGAGATCGTTTAAATCGGAGGTCGCGAAACGTCCGCCATCGAGAGGCACTAGAGGACGCAGTTCAGGCGGAATCACCGGGATCACGTCGAGGATCATCCACTCCGGCTTATTCCCTGACTTTCGGAACGCTTCCAGCACTTTGAGCCGCTTGGCGTATTTCACCCGCTTCTGCTGCGACGGGTCAGATTTCATTTTCTCGCGCAACTCTTCCGACAGGTTCTCAATATCAACCATCTTCAACAGTTCCTTGATGGCTTCCGCTCCCATTGCGGCGCGGAATTTTCCAGGGAATTCCTGTTGAAGCTGCCGGAAGCGCTCCTCGGTGAGCAGCTCTTTTTCCTTCAGCGGAGCTTCGCCGGGGTCGATGACCACGTACTGTTCAAAATACAGGACGCGTTCAAGGTCGCGGAGCGAGATATCCAGCAAGTGGCCAATGCGGCTGGGGAGGCCTTTGAAAAACCAGACATGGGAGCAGGGGGAAGCCAGCTCAATGTGCCCCATGCGCTCGCGGCGAACCTTGGAAAGGGTCACCTCAACGCCGCATTTGTCGCAGATCACTCCGCGATGCTTCATGCGCTTATACTTGCCGCACAAGCACTCCCAGTCCGTGACCGGGCCAAAGATGCGTGCGCAAAACAAGCCATCGCGCTCCGGCTTGAAGGTGCGGTAATTGATGGTTTCCGGTTTGGTCACTTCACCATGCGACCATGACCGGATTTTTTCTGGTGACGCCAGGCTGATGCGAATGGCGTCAAACTCACCGATCAGGCTTACTCGATCATATGGGCTGCTGCGGAACAAGGTTTTCCTCCTTTAAAGGAGAGAAGAGATTTTGTCGAACCTGCGCCACCGGGGCACCAGCGCGGTGTGGAGCGCGGTGCATTCCCAGCAGCGGCTAATTTTGGCTACTCAGTGCCCACGGGGACGAGTTGTTCCTTTTCCTTGGGCTTCTTGATTAATTCCACGTCAAGGCAGAGACTTTGCAACTCGCGAACCAGCACGTTGAACGACTCCGGCACACCAGGCTCAATGGCAGCCTCACCTTTAACGATGGCTTCATAAATCTTGGCGCGCCCGTAAACATCGTCAGATTTCGCTGTGAGGAGCTCCTGTAGGATGTAAGCAGCGCCGTACGCTTCCAGGGCCCAGACTTCCATTTCGCCGAACCGCTGACCGCCGAACTGCGCCTTGCCGCCGAGTGGCTGCTGGGTGATGAGGGAGTACGGTCCGATGGAGCGAGCGTGGATCTTGTCATCAACCAGGTGAGAGAGCTTGAGCATGTAGATATAACCAACCGTAACGGGCTGCTCGAACTTCTCGCCCGTCATGCCGTCATAAAGAGCGATCTTGCCGGAAGACGGCAGGCCCGCCTTTTCCAGGAATTCCTTGATTTCCTTTTCCGTCGCGCCGTCGAACACCGGAGTGGCAAAAGCGACTCCATCGAGCAGTGCCCGGCTGTAATGCAGAACCTGTTCGTCATCCCAGGTGTCAACAATAGTCGCCAGGGGGTTATTGCGGAAAAGGCTCTTAATCTCTTTGCGGAGCAATTCCGCACGAGCGTCCGTGGAAAAGAGATTGCGGATCTTGGTGCCCAGTTCTTTCGCCGCCCAACCGAGGTGGGTTTCCAGGATCTGGCCCACATTCATGCGGGAAGGAACACCAAGAGGATTCAACACCACTTCCACCGGAGTCCCATCCGGCATGTACGGCATATCTTCTTCAGGAAAGATGCGGGCGATCACGCCTTTGTTTCCGTGGCG
>CAYTMD010000234.1:0-9532 GCA_964438685.1 uncultured Acidobacteriota bacterium | reverse complement strand
CGGCTGGAGGCACGGATATAGCGTCCAAGGTTCGCCGAAGGGAGTACCACCAGAGGGATCAAGACCATGGAAATGGTCGCCAGCCGCCAATCGTAATAAAAAATCACTCCCAGTAAACAGACCAGGGTAAACGACTGCTTCATCATGTCCGCGGCGGTTTGCGAAACGGCAAACTGAATGCGCTCAATGTCGCTGGTGATGGCCGACATCAGGCTGCCCGTGGGGTTTTTGGAAAAGAAGGCGATGGATTGCCCGATGATCTTGGAATAGAGAAGGTTGCGCAAATCCCGCACCACGGAGTGGCCAATGTAATTGATGAAGTAGGTGGCAAGGAATTCCGAAATGCCTTTGGCGAGCGCTACGCCGATGATGGCGATGGCTACGACGGTCCAAACATTGTGGATCCAGTGGGGAAGAAAATCCTGGAGGTAAACTGCGTGATGGAAATAAGGTATTCTGAAGAGAACGATTCCTGCGGTTTCCGCATTCGGATTCAGGACGCGATCGAAAGTCGGTTGGATCAGAAGCGCAGTAATACCCTCGCAGGCCCCCACGATGACCATCAGGGAGACCGCTAGGAATAAGCGGAAACTGTAGGGCCGAATAAACCCGAGCAGGCGTTTAACTTGACTCATTCCGGCTCCCGCCCCCCCAAGGCGGAATCACTCCTAATCCCCTCAAAAATAAGAATGTTAGTTACCATCGGGTGCGTTCGTCAAGGGAATAGCAAAAATCGGCGGGTCCCGGCGGCGATTGACAAAAAATATCTCTTTTGTTTCTTTCGGGTTAGCCGCAATTCTTCTTTCCATTGATTTGGTTACTACTTAGTAATAACTGCGATCAGCCAGCACCCTGATATGGCCTTCCGAAGAGGCCGCTTCAGCCGGGCAGTTTTTCGTTCTCTTGTTAAGCCGTGGACCAAATGAAAAGTAAAACTTACCGCGCTCCCGGCTTGTCGGGACAAGTTACGGACGCCTCTATGCCAAACCCCGGCCCTTAGTTTCTCGTACAAACTCAAACGTCCCGCAGCCGCACTGATATCCTGGCGCCTATGCCCCTGCCCCCTGGCGCTAGGTGTCCGCATCTCGAGACCTAATCTCGAGAAATGTCCAACCCCATGGCCGCAGCTCCGTAAAGGGGGGAGTAATTCCCCAATGTTGCCGTGACGATTTCGGTGGAGTAGGTGATGGTGGGTGAGGCCAGTTCGTCCAGAAAGGTGTGCAGGGAATCGAGCAGTATGACCCCTGACTGGGCCACTCCACCGCCCAGGACGATGACGTCGGGATTCAGGATGCGGATCACCATCAGCAATCCGCGGGCAAGCCAGCGGGTGGTTTCGCGGAGAATGTGGGTAGCGGCCACATCGCCTTCCGCCGCCGCTTGCATCAGAGCCTTGGCGGTGATTTCCCCTCCGCCACTGAGCTCCACCATGCGCTCGACACGGTCCGGACGGCGGTCTGCCCAATCCCGCGCGCGGGACTCAATCGCTCCTCCCGAACTGAACGATTCCAGGCATCCGCGTCCGCCGCAGGAGCAGCGGGCGCCGGAGTCCGACACCGGAATGTGGCCGAGTTCGCCCGCCATGTAATCCTTGCCGCGCAAAAGCTTGCCGTCGTAAACAATGCCACTCCCAATGCCGGTGCTGATGGTGATGTAGACCATCGATTTTGCGCCGCGGCCGGCCCCGTAGTGATATTCGCCCAGCGCGCCGGCGTTGGCATCGTTGTCGAGGCGGCACGGGATGCCCAGGGACTCCTGCATCCACTTCCCCAACTCGAAACCCTTCCACCCGGCGGAATGAACAGAAGTCACGCTCTGGCTGCGGAAGTCCACCGGCCCGCCAAAGCTGAGGCCACACGCTTTGACCGGAGCGTCGGTTTGGGCCATTAGCTCGCGGCAGCGCGCAGCCAGTTGGTTAAGCATCCAGTCGCGCCCGGCCACGCGGTCTGTATCGCCCTCCAACACCAGAAGGCGCCGACCCTGCTCGTCAAACAAGCCGGTGCGAAAGTGCGTGCCGCCGATGTCGACTGCCAAAACGTTATTCAAGGAAACCTCCAGAGGCGCGAAACGGGACAAATCAGAGTCAGAAGTCTGATTTATGAATACTGAATCTGTTTCTTCAGCTCGGCAAGAAGATTGAGTGCATCAATGGGCTTCAGGTTGTCGAGGTCCACATTCTCGATGGCGTTTACCACTTCCGCGTTGAGCGGGGTAAAGATGGTAAGTTGCACGGGGCCTGCTTCCGGCGCTGCTTTGCGGGCCGCCAGGCGCTCGCTCAAGCTATGCTCGCTCTGCTCGTGCCGCGTCAGGACTTCGCGCGCGCGCGCAATGACGGCGTTAGGCAGGCCCGCCAGGCGAGCCACTTCGATGCCATAGCTCTTATCGGCGCTGCCGGGTTCCACCTTGCGCAGGAAGATAATATTCGACCCTGATTCCTTCACCGAAACGTGGAAGTTCTTCACGCCGGTAAGCAGGTCCGCTAGCTCCGTTAATTCATGGTAGTGCGTAGCGAACAAGGTCTTGGCGCGGGTGTGGGTCAGCAAATACTCCACCACCGCCCAGGCAATTGCCAATCCATCAAACGTGGCCGTGCCGCGTCCGATTTCATCAAGGAGCACCAGGCTGCGGGGCGTGGCGGTGTTCAGGATGGCCGCCGCCTCCGTCATTTCCACCATGAAAGTGGAACGCCCGCGCGCCAGGTTGTCGGAGGCCCCGATGCGCGTAAAAATACGGTCGAAAATCGGAAGCTTGGCGCGCGCGGCGGGAACAAAGCTGCCCATCTGCGCCATCAGTGCGATCTGCGCGGCCTGTCGCAGGTAAGTGGATTTGCCGCCCATGTTCGGCCCGGTGACAATCAACAGCAGGTCCGCGCCGCCGTTCATGTAGAGATCGTTGGGAATGAACTTGCCGGTTTGCCCCTCTTCCACAATGCGTTCGATGACGGGATGGCGCCCTTCCTGAATGAGCAGTTCACCGTCGTCGGAAAATTCAGGCCTATGGTAGTCGCGCTCGGCGGCGATATGGGCGAAGCAGGTCAGCACGTCGAGTTCGGCCAACACGGCAGCGGTTTGGCGAATGCGCGCGGCCTGGCTGCCCACCTGGCGACGGATGCCAACAAACAGGTCACGCTCCAAAGTGTGGCTGCGTTCTTCCGCGTCCAGGATTTTTACTTCCAGTTCTTTGAGCTCCGGGGTGGTGAAGCGTTCGGCGTTCACCAGCGTCTGTTTGCGCTCATAATCCGGCGGGGCCAGGTGCATATTGGCCTTGGAAATTTCAATGTAATAGCCAAAGACGTTGTTGAACCGCACTTTGAGCGAGGCGACACCGGTGCGTTCGCGTTCCCGCTGTTCGATCTGTGCGAGCAGGCGTTTGGAATTCTGCCCGAGGTTGCGCAGCTCATCCAGTTCCGCGTGATAGCCGGGGCGAATCATCCCACCCTCGCTCAGGACCACCGGCGGCTCAGGATGAATCGACTTTTCCAGCAATTCGTGGACGTCCGCCAGTTCGTCGAGCGAAGTGTGGAGAGCACCGATGCGGTGGGCCCGAAAGCGGCTGAGGTAGGTCCGCAGAATAGGCAGCGGGTGTAACGATTGCTTCAGGGCCAGCAGTTCGCGGGCGTTGGCGGTCTCCAGCGTAACCTTGCTGAGCAGGCGTTCAAGGTCCTGGATGGAACCCAGCACGCGGCGCAATTCTTCCCGTGCAATTGTGTTTTTCGTCCACTCCTCGACGGCATCGAGCCGGGCGTTCAGCTCCTCGCGGTCAAGCGAGGGCCGCATCATCCAGGCCTTGAGCTTGCGCGCGCCGAGCGAGGTGGTGCACTGGTCGAGCACGCCGAGCAACGTCGACGCGCGCGATTCCCCGAACGCCGGATCAACCAATTCCAGGTTGCGCAGCGTGGAGGGATCGAGCAGCAAGGAGTCCTGCTGCTGGTAGAACCGGATGCCATCGAGATGCGCCAGGGAGCCGCGCTGCGTCTCACGCACGTAGTGGAGAATGGCGCCTGCCGCAGCTACGGCGAAGGGGTGGCCCTCCAGTCCGTAACCCGCCAGAGTGGCTACGTGGAAATGGTCGCGCAGCAACCGCGCACCGTATTCATCGCCGAACACCCATTCATCAAGCGGCGTTTGCGTCATGATTGCGCCGCCGTTACGGGCTTCCAGCGGGCTGGGCGTGCCCGATGCCAGCAACAGCTCGCTGGGCCTCATGCGGTCGAGTTCATCCCGCAACCGGGCCAGGGATCCATCTCCGCAAAATTCCGTGGCGCGGAAATCGCCGGTGGAAAGGTCCACCAGGGCCAAACCCGCCGCACCATTGCGCCGCACCACTGAAGCCAGGTAGTTGTTCTCGCGCGGCTCAAGGACTTGCGAATCAATGGCCGTGCCGGGCGTCACCACGCGCGTCACTTCGCGCTTCACCAGCTTTTTGGCCTCGCGCGGGTCTTCCACCTGGTCGCAAATCGCCACCCGGAAGCCCTTCCGGATGAGCTTGGCGATGTAACCCTCGGCGGCATGGTAAGGCACGCCGCACATCGGAATGGCCGTGCCTTTCTCTTTATTGCGGGAGGTGAGGGTAATCTGGAGTTCTTTCGCGGCCACTACGGCGTCTTCAAAAAAGAGTTCGTAGAAGTCTCCCAGGCGAAAAAATAGTAGTGCGTTGGGATGGCGCTGCTTAATAGCGCTGTACTGGCGCATGAGAGGAGTGGAGAATTCTTCCATGGGTTTGATGACTCGACTGGTTATTATAGCTTGCCCAACGCAGAAACTCGCAAGCAGTTCTCAGAAGGCAGTTATCAGTTTTCAGTTTTCAGTTATCGGTAAATGCCAAGGCGTCCGTTTTACGGGTTTGACTGACAACTGACAATCGAGGACTGATAACTTCTTGTCATGCGGGCGGGTCGAACAATGACATCGTCTGGGGCGAAGGAATGTAGCGCACGTCCGCGAGGTTGCGATATTTCTGGTCAAAATCCAATCCGTACCCGACCACGAACACATCAGGGATGGAAAATCCCACGTAATCCGCTTCCACGGGAAGGATGCGGCGCGAGTGCTTATCGAGCAGAGCGGCAAGCTTCAGGCTGGCGGGGTCGTGCGCTCCCAGTATCTCCTGCAAGTAGGTGAAGGTGCGGCCCGTGTCCAGGATGTCTTCAATCAGCAGCACATCGCGGCCCTCAATGCTGACGTCAAGGTCCTTGGTAATCTTCACTTCGCCGGATGACACGGTTCCGGAGCCGTAGCTCTGGATGCTTAGAAAATCCACCGTGCAGTGGATGGAGATTTGGCGGACGAGATCCGCCATGAAAACCCATGCGCCCTTCAAAACGCCTACCAGATGCGGGACCCGGTCCTTGTAGTCACGGGAAATCTGCGCGGCGAGTTCCGCTATGCGCGCTTCAATCTTTGCCTTATCCAAAAGGATGGGCAGGTCCGACCCGATGGGTAAATTGTCCATGTGTTCACCGTTGACGCTTTGGAGAGCTATCTGCTACATTGAAGAATTGCATTTTGCACTAAAGGAGTTTCCGTGGCAAGTCACAAATCAGCACTGAAGCGCATCGGCCAAACTGAAAAACGCAACGAGCAGAATCAGGTCCACACTTCGCGGCTACGCAACCAGATTCGCAAGTTCCGTGCCGCGTTGAAAGCAAAGGACAAGGCTGCCTCCTTGGCACTGCTAAAGCCAACCCTGGAGTTGATTGACCACTCCGTTCACAAGGGCATCCTGCACCAAAACACCGCCGCTCGTTACAAGTCGCGGTTGACGCTCGCCTTCAACGCGTTGGCATAAACCGGAGAATCGGGAACAGGGTTTGGGAATCAGGGCTGGGGTCACGCCGCTTCCGTGCGAGACTTCAACTCTCTGATCAGCCCATTCAGCATCTTGCCGATTTCTTCGATCGTCTTTGAAGCTACTTCCAGCTCATCTTGGGTTAGAAATGTCAACATGCACCCGACGGTGAGATGTGTTTCCAGTTGCATTAACGATCCGCGTGCGGTTTTCAGAAACTGAATATACTCCTTCTTTGAACCCCTGCCCCATCCCTCGGCGATATTCGCGGGGACTGAAATTGCGGCCCGTCGAATCTGGTAGATTAAGCCGTTTTGCTCTGTCTCCGGGAACCCGCCAGTCAATCTGTAAACGTCAATCGTGAAGGCAATGGACTTCTTCCACACGTCCAGCTCTTTATAATTTTGGATCACAGTGCCCTCCTCTAATCAGCGAGGCTTATCGTTACCCTAATCCCTAACCGCTAACCCTAGCTATCCGTTGCAGGTAAGGGGATTTCTCCGCCCAGTGCAGCTTCCCCGGCGGATTCCTTGCCCACTATGATTTGCCATACCAGAAACTCCAACAAAATCCTGGAGTCCTTCCACGACGATTTAATCCCAAGATCGGCACGGCGCACGGCGCGCATGGCCTGCATCAATTCTTCCCGGGGATAGTTCTTCTGCGTTAGCGGCGCGATTTCCGATGTGGCATAGGGGTTCGCTCCCCGCGACCACCCGCCGCGGTTTCCGTAGCTCTGCACGCCGCGCATCGCCTGGCGAAACAGGTCACCAATACACCAGAGAATAAGCGTTTCCGCCACTTTGCTCGCCAGTAGCTCCCGCAAGGTGGTGAGCGCCGTGGCACATTTGCGCTCGCCGATAGCGCGCAGGAGTTTCCCGATTTCACGCTCTTCGCGAAAGGCAACAACCACATCCAAATCGGCAGCTTCCACGCGCTTGATGCCCGGGCGGGCGGTCAGGAGCTTTTCCAACTCCGTACGCATCCACAACAGATTGACCGCCGAGGGACCGGCCGACGATCGCGAATCCAGGCTGATTTCGAACTTTCCCGCGATCTCTTCCGCGAGGCCGTGGGCAATCTCCACCCCAGCCTGCTGGAAGAAATGCTCCACCCACTCCGCCGCCTCCTTGCGGTCGGGAGAACGCAACTCCACAACCTGCGACTTCTTTTCCAGCAAAGTAACGAAGCGCCTGCGCCGGTCCGGTTCCGTGGCCAGGAAAACCACGGTGGAGAAGGAAGCCGGGCGTTCCAGATAAACACGAAGCGCCTCCACATCCTCGTCGCCAGCCGCCTTGAAATCTTCCGGGTCGGAAATAAGCAGGAAGTTGTGGCCCCCCAGCATGGGCATCTGCTCCGCCCCTTCCAGCGCGTGCCCAAGCTCGCCGGAGACAAATTCCAATTCCGTCAGGCACCATTGCCGGGAGTCTGCCGGAATGGAATTCACTACGGCCTTGCGGCATTCCTCCTGGAGAAAACGGTCGGGGCCCCGGAGGAAATACGCCGCTCCCGGCTCGCCTTTGCGCAACATCGCGATGAATTCAGTAGGCCGCATTGGGAAGAGTTTAACGGCTAGAGCGTGGGTTCGAAAAGGAAAAATTGCGTGTCATCTCTTAATGCAGCGCTTTCACGCCGGCCTTTCAGTTATCTGCTGTGTATCCACTTTTCCCCGCTCCGTGTGAACACTTCATACCCCATACTCAGCCCTTTTTCATCCTCTTTCTTAACTCGAATCGTGTCGCCGTTGAGCCATGTCAGCCTGCCGGGCAGCCACCCCACGGGTTCGAAGAGCCACTCCCGATGGAACCCATTAGCTGTGATTCGCCAGATCTCAATCAAACTCTGGTACGCCAAGTCTGCCAGATCGCATGCAAATCGATCTCTTTGCTGAGTTAGAATCGGAACACCACAAATTTCCGTCTTGTTCCCTGTCCTAGAATCAATCAAGTAGAAGGAATGTATTTCGTCGTATTGGACGTGGACAAGGTGCTGCAGGATGCTCGGGATGAATTCGACGTAGTTATAGCATTTATAGTTGCTCTCTGTTCCTGGTGGACTACTGGTGAGCGAGACGGATTTCCCATTTTCCAGTGTGATTGTAAGCGTACGGCCGATTCGTTTGAAGCGCCCTTTATATCGAGGTGCTTGGTATCTCTCAATAGCTTCCGCACATTCCCCCGAGTTAAGAATGCCGGTGCAGACTTTTGCCAATGTCTCTGTCAAAGCCATTCGGCCATACCCGATGTCCCATTGAGCAGGGACGGCAGGCAAGGGCACAGGAAAGACGCAAATGCAAAGGAATACGCCAAGGATTGTTACCTTATGGGGGTTCTGCATCGGCGTTCCTCAAATTCTCCCTGCTTTGACCTGCGCTTCATTTGGCAGATCAGGCAGAAGATTCATCCCTCAATTAGACGGGTGGGCGCGCTGGGTGCTTCACATTTCAGGCGGATCACCACGATCTCCGGATGGTTTCCAGTCCGCATCGTGGGCCCCCAGAGGCCCGTGCCGCTCGAGGTATAGAGCGTGTAATCTCCTTCCACATGCAAACCGTGGTAATACTTCCCAAAGATCAGCCGCGTAATGACCTGAAGCGGGAAAATCTGCCCTTGGTGCACGTGTCCCGAAAGTTGCAGATTGATGCCCGCCGCTTTCGCCGCCGCGATTTGGCTGGGGCTATGGTAGAGCAGAATCGAGGGCTTATCCGGGTCAAAGCCGGAAAGCCTGGCCATCTTCTCCGCAAAACCCAACGCGTGGCCGCGCTCCGGATAGCTGATTCCAATCACTTGCAGGCCGTCGATTACAACCCTCTCGTCATCCAGAATTCTGACCGGAGTATTCCGCAGCGCCGCGAAGGAACGTTGCACTCCCAGGTAAGTCTCGTGATTCCCCGTTACAAAATAGATTCCCTGCGGCGCGACCAGGCGCTTGAGCGGCGTGACCAATTCCTCCAGGTTCCCGTCGGCCCCGTCAAACAGGTCTCCGGTGATGAGTACCATCGCGGGGTTTTGCGCATTGACCTTATCTACGACGCGAGAGAGAAAGTCCTGCCCCAGAATTCGCCCCAGATGCACGTCGGAAAGCTGCACCAACTTTTTGCCCTTCCACTCGGCAGGGAGATTTTTGATGTTGACGTTGTAATGCACGATGCGCGGATGGTAGGCATTCACAATGCCGTAGGCGGAGTACAGGGCCGCCACGCCTATGGCTGCGATACCGAGCCACGCGGGGCCGGGGCTGTGGCCGAGGGCCCTTGCCAAATCCTCCACGGCCCACGCGCCGGCGAATGCGATGAGAAACGTAAATCCTACCCCAAGCCAAAGAGAGGAGCAGAAGTAGACCACGCGTGCCAGCAGACTGTTATTCCAATGGGCCAGAAAGGACGCGCCAATGAAACTCACCGCCAGGAGCAGGAGGACTACGGCCAGCGCCATTCGCCACTCAAATGCGGCGACCCCAAAGAAATGCAGGACGGACACGTAGAGGAAGTAATGGCCGAGGAATAGGATCGAAAGGGCGATGAGAATGAAGAGAGGAATGAGCATACCTTCCGACTTACAAACTAACGGATTGCAATCTGCACTTCATTGATTCAACTTGCCAGAGCAGGGAATAACGACCAGGGGTAAACCCGATAAGCCATCAACGTTATTGCCTGCCCTCATAGATTTTGATGCCGGGACACAATCATTCGGTTCCGGTTGACCCGCTCAGTATGTGCCGTTACCATGAGCAGGGCTTTGGC
>CAYTMD010000233.1:0-9573 GCA_964438685.1 uncultured Acidobacteriota bacterium | reverse complement strand
GCACGGGTATGAGGCAACTCGCATTGACGAAGTCGCCAAGCAGGCGGGAGTCGCCAAGGGAACGATCTACCTCTACTTCCAGGACAAGGAACGGCTGTTTCGAGCTGTGGTGCGGAGCCTGCCACAAAAGCGATTTGACGCGGTTGCCAATGCCTTTACCGGCAGCGCGGAGGACTTGCTTCGCGATTTACTGTTGCGAATGTACGGCCAAATAGTGAGGAATGAAAAGGTTCGCGCCATTGTGCGCCTGCTGATCGCTGAAGGTGGCAGGTTCCCTCAACTCGCGGACATTTATCATCGCGAAATCATTGAGCCGGGGATGAAGGCGTTGCGGCATGTGCTTAGGAAAGGCATTGCGTCAGGCGAGTTTCGTAAGACTGCGGCAACCGAATTCCCCCAGATTCTGGCCGCACCGGCAGTCCTGGCCATCCTGTGGAGAGTGCTTCACGGGGAGCGGTATCGCCTGGACCTGGATGCCTACATGAAGGCGCACTTGGAGTTCGTTTTAAACAGCCTGCGGAAGAAGCCGATTTGAAAACCGCCCCAAAATGGCGGCGGGGAGGTAAAGGAGAGGGTCCATGCAGTCGATGGCAAAGGGGATCACGTTGTTCGTGGCATTGTTCCTGATCGCCGGAACTCCGGGCCAGGCGCAGCAAGCTGCGCCCCAGCGGCTAACGCTGAGGGACGCCATCACTCTGGCGCTGAAACAGAACCTCAGCGTACGCGTGGCAAATACGCAAGTGGAGGAATTGGCGGGAACACGCGAACGGCGTCGCGCTTCCCTGCTGCCGCACGTCAATGGGAACGTTTTGGGCAACCGGGAGAATATGGATTTGGGCGCCTTGGGCATTTCCTTTCCCGGGGCTCCTACCGTCGTCGGTCCTTTCAACCATTATGATTTCCGCCTCTCGGCGAGCCAATCGTTGATTGACCGCCACTCCTACCACAACTGGAAGGCCAGTGAAAAACAAGAAGAAGCCGCCAAACTTGACTACCAGGACTCGCGCGACTTGGTGATCCGGCAGGCTGCGGGACTTTACCTCGACGCCCAAGCTTCCTTCGCGGAAGCCGAAGCCGCGGAGACTCGTGTGACAACCTCGCAAACCCTGGAGAAATTGGCACGCGACCAGCATGCTCAGGGGCTGGCGACTGCGGTGGACGAAGTTCGGGCACAGGTGCAGCTTGCGCGGGACCAGCAGAACCAGCTGGTTGCACGCAACAACTACCAGACTTCCCTGCTCACTCTTGCCCATTTCCTCGGACTGAGCCCTGGCGTTCCGCTCGACCTGGCCGAATCCTTGAAATTCCATCACGTGGAATCGGCGGACGCAGATCGGACACTTCGCACCGCGCTTGAAGCGCGATCAGATTACGCCGCGCTTCTCAAGCAGCATGAGTCTCTTGTCGAGCAACTAAAAGCCTCGCACGCACGCTATCTCCCCACTCTCTCGGTCAATGGCGATTATGGAGCCATTGGACGCGGCTTCGGTTCGATGGTTGGCACCGGTCAAATTCAGGGGACGGTTACGGTCACTCTGTTTGACCGGGACCGCGCCGGCGAGAAGACGGAACTCCAAAGCCGGCTGGAGCGGTTGAACTTACAAATTGATGACCTCAACCGCGAGATCGAGCAGGAACTGCGCAAGGCCATACTCGACCTGGAGTCCAGCGAGAACCAGGTAACCGTCACCGAGTCGGCCCTTCACCTGGCAGAGCGCGAACTCAGCTTGGCGCAGGATCGTTTCCGCAACGGCGTGACGGACAACATCGAGGTGGTGACAGCCCAGTCCTCATTGGCGAGCGCTCAGGATGATCGCATCATGGCTCTGGCACGGCACGCCGATGCCGTCATGGCCCTGGCACGCTCGCTGGGTGGAACCGAAAAGATTTATCAAGCGTACCTCAGCGAGCCCTGAGGGGCGTAAGCAATAGGCAGTGAGCAGTGAAGAGTAGAAGACCAATAGCGAGCAAGAATTTGGACGAAGAGGTTGACGAACCATGAAACGAGCAATTCCGCTTCTGCTACTCCTGGCGATTGGCGGCGCTGTGGTGTACTTGCGTCCCCAATGGTTCCGCAAAGCCCCGGTTGGGGACACGCTCAAACTCTCGGGCAATATCGAAGCGCACGAGAGTCTTGTAAGCTTCAAGGTTGCCGGTCGCATTGTCGCCCTGCCCATTGAGGAAGGCGCAACTGTGGAGTCCGGCAGCTTGCTGGCACGGATTGATAAGGATGACTACCAACAGCAGGTGGCCGTGGACCAGGCAACAGCACACCTGCGCAGCCGCCAACTCACCCTGGCTCTCGCCGGAAGCCGGAAGCAGGACGTCGAGGCCGCCAGACTTGCGGTGCTCGATGCTCAGGCGGACCTCGAACAGAAGAAGAAGGATTACGCGCGCTACGAGGCGCTCTACGAAAAGGACGAAATCCCGGGGCAAACTCGCGACGTGGCTGCCACCAGTGTCACTCGCGCCCAAATGACCTATGACCGCGCGCAGCAAACGTATAACGAACTCGTGGAAGGAACCCGCCAGGAAGAACTGGCGGTGGACCGCGCCAACGTTCACCAGGCCACCCAGATCACCGATCTTTCCCGCATCAGGCTAACATACACCGTGCTGCGCGCGCCCTTTAACGGCGTGGTACTGGAGCGTCAGGCAGAATTGGGAGAGGTGGTTTCGCCCGGCACTCCGATTGTAACCCTCGCCGACCTGGATCATCTGTGGGCGCGGGTGTACGTTCCCGAGACGGATCTCGGCAAGGTCCACTGGGGTCAGGTAGTCGACGTGCACACTGATTCGTTTCCCAACCGAACTTATCCTGGGCGGATTTCTTTTATCTCCTCCGAAGCGGAATTCACCCCAAAGAGTGTGCAGACCGAAAAGGAGCGCGTGACATTGGTCTACCGGGTCAAAGTTGACATGGATAATCCTGATCACGCATTGAAGCCAGGAATGCCGGCAGATGTCGACATCAAATTACGGTAGCCGAGGCGTAATGAATCCCGCTCCCGCCATTATCGTATCTTCCTTGAGCAAGCGCTTCGGCGAAGTGCGCGCCGTCGATGGGCTCAGCTTCGAGGTGAACCCCGGAGAAATCTTTGGATTGGTCGGCCCCGACGGCGCAGGCAAAACCACCACCCTGCGAATGTTGGCAGGGGTGATGGGTGCGGATTCAGGCTCAGCCACGGTTGCCGGCTGCGATGTAACACGCGACCCGGAAGGGGCAAAGTCGCTCCTGAGCTACATGGCACAACGATTCGGGCTCTACGAAGACTTGACCGTCGACGAGAACATCACTTTTTATGCGGATATCTTCGGCGTGGCCCGCAAGCAGAGGCGGCAACGTTCCCAGGAGTTGTTGGCAGCAGCAGGCCTCAGTGATTTCCGTAGCCGCCTCGCGGGAAATCTCTCCGGCGGTATGAAACAAAAGCTCGGCTTGGTGTGCGCGTTGATTCACACGCCGAAGGTCCTTCTCCTGGACGAACCCACCAATGGGGTCGATCCGGTATCGCGGCGGGATTTCTGGCGGATTCTGTATTCATTGGTCGCGGAAGGCGTGGCTATTCTCGCTTCCACATCGTATCTTGACGAAGCGGAACGCTGCCATCGCGTCGGCCTGCTTGATCACGGGCGAATGCTTCTCTGCGACCGGCCGCAGGAATTGAAGAAGAAATTTCCTGGCGAGATTCTGGCGGTACATGCAGCGCAGCCGGCGCGGGTGCGTGCAGCGCTCGAGGGCGCGCCTGGTGTGCGCAGCGCTTTGCTGGTGGGCGACCGTGTTCATCTGTTTGTCGACGAAGCCTCCCGCCGGCTTCCGGATTTGCGCGTACGCATGGAATCGGCAGGCATTGCCTATGATTCCATGCAAACCGTGGGAGCAACCATTGAGGACTTGTTTGTATCGGCCGTTGAGGGTGAAGCGACGGCGGCCCGGGAAACGAAACCTTCATGAATGACAACGCAATATCCGTCGTGGTCGAAAACCTCACCAAGCGTTTCGGCGCCTTTGCCGCAGTGGACAACATCACGTTCCAGGCGCACCGTGGTGAGATTTTCGGCTTCCTCGGCCCCAACGGCGCGGGCAAATCCACCACCATCCGAATTCTCTGCGGCTTGCTGAGGCCCACTTCCGGCCGCGCGCTGGTGGCGGGGATTGACGTTGCCAGGGAGCCGGAGGCCGTGCGGCAGCAGATTGGTTATATGTCACAGAAGTTTTCCCTCTACAACGATTTGAAAGTTATTGAAAACCTGCGCTTCTTCGCCGGGATGTATAACGTCCCCGCCAATCTGCTGCCCGAACGTTTGTCCTGGGCGCTGCACATGGCGGGTTTGGAAGGCCGCGAGCAAACGCCCACACAAGCTTTGGCGGTAGGGTGGAAACAGCGGCTGGCGTTAGGTTGCGCGGTGCTGCACCGCCCCCCCATCGTCTTTCTTGATGAGCCCACTTCCGGCGTCGATCCTGTGTCGCGGCGGCAGTTCTGGGAACTCATCCAACAAATGGTGGGTGAGGGTACCACGGTGTTCGTCACGACGCATTACATGGATGAAGCGGAATACTGCAATCGTCTGGTTCTGATTGATCGAGGGCGCATCGTAGCCATGGGCACACCCACCGAGCTGAAAACTCAATCCATGAAAGGCGAGCTTGTGCTGGTGGAATGTGAACCCCTCGGGCCCGGACTCGAAGCGCTGAGCCATGCGCCCGGAGTGCTCGACGCGGCGGTATTTGGAAGCAATCTGCATGCGGTCGTCGCCAACGCGCAGGCTTCCATACCCGCGATCCGAGAGGCCCTCACATCCCGGCAAGTTCGCATCAGCCGGCTGGAACAGATTCAACCCAGCCTTGAAGACGTTTTCGTGGCGCTGACCACCTCGCGTGATTCCAAGCCGGGGAGGGCCGCATGAACCTGCGCCGCGTTATGGCTATGGCGCGTAAGGAAGTGATCCAGATCGGGCGCGATCCTCGCAGCCTCCTGATCATCATTGCCATGCCGCTGATGCAATTATTCATCTATGGCTATGCCGTAAATCTCGACATCAAGCATATTCCACTTTGCGTATACGACCGCGATGCAACCCAAACCAGCCAGGATCTGCTGAAACGTTTTCAAGCTACCGACTATTTCGACATCGTTCGGGTGTCGCCGGATTACCAAGATGTCATCCGGCAAATTGATCAAGGGACCTGCAGGATAGCTGTTGTGGTCCCGTCGCAATTCTCGGAGACACTTCGTTCCAGCGGACAGGCGAACGTCCAGGCGCTGCTCGACGCCAGCGACAGTAACACGGCCAGCATTGGCATGGGCTATGCGCAGAGCATATTACAAGCCTACTCACAGCAAGTGCAGATCAATTGGCAGCAACGGCACGGGATGGCCCCGGTTGCTCCCGTTGTTACTTTCGAGCCGCGCACGTGGTTCAACGAAGATCTGTCGAGCATGGCGAACATCATCCCTGGCGTCGTGGCCCTGGTGATGGCGGTAGTGGGGGCATTTCTAACCTCGCTGACCATCGCCCGGGAGTGGGAGCGCGGCACGATGGAGCAGCTTATCTCCACACCAGTGGGAAAGCTGGAAATTGAGATTGGGAAGCTTGTTCCCTACTTCATCATCGGGATGCTTGATACAGCACTCTGCGCCGGCATGGGCGTGTGGTGGTTCGGCGTTCCCTTTCGGGGAAGTTGGACCCTGATGTTCGGTTGCTCCATGCTATTTCTTATCGTCGTGTTGGCCATCGGTTATCTGATCTCCGTGGTGGCCAAGAACCAGCTTGCCGCCAGCCAAATGGCGCTCCTGACCACATTTTTGCCGGCCTTTCTCCTTTCGGGTTTTATATTCCCCATTGAGCAGATGCCCACCGTCGTACAGTGGATTACTCGAATCCTGCCGGCGCGCTATTACGTTTCGATCCTCCGCAACGTCTTCCTAAAGGGCACTCCCGCGGAATTGATGGCCGGCCAGGTAACGGCCCTTGCCATCATTGCAGCGGTGGCAATCACGCTGGCCACCCGCGCCTTTGAAAAGAGGCTGGGATGAATCTCCTTTCCTCATTCGCACGCATCCGGCAGATGTTAAACAAGGAGTTTATCCAGACGCTGCGCGATCCCCGCATGCGGTGGATGCTGATCGGTCCTCCCATCATCCAGATGTTGGTCTTCGGGTATGCCGCCACGCTGGATGTGAAGCATGTCGAGCTGGCGGTGCTTGACCTGGACAACAGTCAGGAGAGCCGCGAGTTGGTCTCCCAGTTCTCCGCCAGCAGTTATTTCAATGTCAAAGAACATGCCATGAGGCGGGAAGAACTCCGCGACGGCATCGATCGAGGCGATTTTCTCGCCGCCATTGAAATCGATTCCGGCTTCGCGCGACGCCTGCGCAATGGACAGGGCGCCGCGGTACAGGTGCTGGTGGATTGCTCGAACTCGAACACGGCGCTGGTGGCATTGGGATATTTCAACCAGGTCGGCGCGAGATTTGCCCAGGGCTATCAGCTCGACCAGATGCGAAGAACGGCGCCGCAGCTCGTCGCGTTCCTGCCCCACGTAGACCTCCAGACACGGCCCTGGTTCAACGAAGGTTTGGAAAGCCGCTGGTATTTCGTTCCCAGCGTCATCGGTAACCTGACGCTGATCATGGTGATGATGCTGACCGCTTTCGCCGTGGTGCGCGAACGGGAGATTGGTACGCTGGAACAGGTCATGGTCACACCCATCCGCCGCTGGGAATTCATCCTGGGCAAGACGATTCCGTTCTTCCTCATCGGCTGCTTCGACGCAGCCATCATCTCGCTGGTGGGCACATTCTGGTTCGGCGTACCCTTTCGGGGAAGCCTGGGAGTCCTGGCACTCGGAGTCGTGGCCTTCATCCTCGCGTCGCTGGGGCTGGGACTGTTGATTTCGACTGTTTCTGCCACCCAGCAGCAAGCGATGATCACCTCCTTCTTTTTCACGATGCCCATGATCACGCTTTCCGGGTTCGCCACACCCATCAGCAGTATGCCCGTGTTCTTCCAGGAGTTTACCCTTCTCAACCCCATGCGCTACATCATGGTGCTGCTGCGGAGCGTGTATTTAAAGGGCGTTGGGCTTGACGTCCTTTGGCCACAGATTGCCGCCATGACAGCCTCAGCGGTACTCCTGCTGGGCGTCAGCGTCCTGCGCTTTCATAAATCTCTTGAGTAAGTCCTTTGCAAACCATAGCACGCCGACGGACGAATTCTTGTGATCGATCTGCGAGCTGCCCCGTGTGCCGACAGGCAAAAACCATTCGCCGACCATTTTCTTGGAGCGGAGCATGTCCCCTCTAAGGCTCTGGGCAGGAAGAGACCCCTCACCCACCGCCTTGCGGTCCCCCCTAGAGGGCAGAAATCGATGTGCGCGGAAGCGCACCAAAAAGACCGTAGCCCTCTCCGAGGGGAGAGGGGGGACCGCAAGGCGGTGGGTGAGGGGTCTCTGCCCAACTCTCAGCATCCTTCAAGAAACCTACTCCTGGAGCTGCCGAACTTCTACTGCCTCCCCGGCAGAGCGGGGGGTCTCCCAACGGTCTACCCTTTCCATTGCGATTCGTTCCCGCGGGGGGGATGACCCTTGACGTTTCGATAGGTGTGCAAGGCCTCCAGCTTCGGTGCCGGCACGAACTTGTCCCACGACGTTACCAGCTTGATGTCACCCACGGAAGATGCGGCTCCAAAGCGAATCGTCACAATCTGCTGGGGGCGGACGGGAAACCGATAATGCGGGCCGTTGCCTTCCAGGGCTTGTGGATTCTTGCCCCGCAGGTCGGTCAGCGCGGCGCCTTGGTGGGGGAGATTGAGCGTCACTTCCGCCGTGCCCGCCACACCATTGCACTCGACGAGCCGCATTTCAATCTCTTTGCCTTCCCGGCGAACCACTTCCACAATCACGTTACCGGAAGTCTGAACGAATGATTGTGCCGCGCCAATTTTACTGCCCGTGGCCGCAAGGGGAGGGCAATTGTATTCCCACGCCATTTGCGGAATCCGGCATTCAGCCCAGTCTCCTTCGTGCGCATACAGCGCGTATTCCGAATGATGTTTGCCTTTGCCGCTGAGCCAGCTATTGGGATACTCATAATATTTATCTACCGCATTCAGCAGGTAGATAATGGGCGTTTTTCCGTTGAGCTCACGCCCGGTAAGGCCGCGGTCAAGGATTGCCGCTCCGCCGCCGCCGGCAAGGGTGTAATCAATCCAGCGGACCGTCGGCACGATGCCCCCCGTCCAACCCACCAGGTTGGGGTTCGGCTTGGACCAGGCTCCGTGCGAGAAGCCTGCCGGGATCCCGCGGCGAACCTCCGTAATCTCATCCGCCAGGGGGAACTCCGCCACTACAACCGTGATGTCCGGGATATCGTTCAGTTCAGTTTCAAAATCGACCCGGGGATAGTCTTCATAGAAGCGCATGACGCGACGGGAGGTGCCGCCGCCGTAGAAGTTCGAGGTTATTTCCACGATGGTCGCCAGCGGTCCAGTAGAGACGGTGACCGTAGGCGGGAAATCACTCGATGAAGCCAATCGCGTGCGCTCCGGCCGCTTGCTCATGAAATCACCGTACTCACTCTTTTGCGGTTTGGGCTTCTCCGCCACGATGACGTTGGCGGGCCCGCCCAATACTTCCCGCCCGGAAGGCTTGAGTTTCAAGCTCACTAACGCCCCGGTTTTCCAATCAACGCGTGCTGAGTAGTGGCGCGTCTCGATGCTTTCCGGAGGCGCTATTTTTCGGGAATGTGCAGGCTGTTTGGATTGCAGCGTGATCCAGGCAATCCCCACCGACGGCACGGAGGGACTGCAGAGCGTTTTGCCGTCAAGGGTGATCTGGCATAGGCCCTCTCGCGGCGTCTTCCCCGCGGGCAAATCGAGGAACACGGGATCATGGCGTTCCCAGTTGAGGGGATTGAACAGAACGGGCTGATCACCAGCAGCGCTAATGGCGTTCAATGCAGCCCCATGGACCTGGCCATTCTTCGTTTCGACATATTTTAGCCGGTCGCTAGCATCCCACGAATCTTTGTCCTCAAACACCATTCCGCCCGCTGAACCCCACAAAGTGTTGCGGTCCATGCACAGCAACATCAGAATCCAGGAGTCGTAGAGATCCTGGGCCGGATAGTCAAAACCATGTTGAATGCTGGCGATGGTGGAAAGCGTCTCCGCCGCTTGCAGGGCATGCTCATTGCGGCGGAACCATGTCTTAATCCTTGGGCATTCGATCCAAAACGCATCAAAAACGTAGCCCGTGCCGCCTCTCATCGTCTTGAGTTCGATCTGGCCGGACTTGATTCCCGGCAAAACCGCGTCCACATACTCGCTCAAAGTGGCGAGGTGAATCTTGATTCCGGGATTGGCCTCATTCCACGGCTCAAAGAACTCCTTCGGATATTCCTTTCGCAGGGGAGCAACGTTGTAATCCTCCTGCCCTCCCAGAATCAGCCCGGGCGCGGTGGCGGGTGCCTTCTTCGCCCAACGATCCGCCTCCTCGCCCAGCTTCTTCAAATCCTCCGTGGTCAAGGGATCGCGCGTCTTGAAGAATTTGCTGAATGCGGCATACCCATCCGG
>CAYTMD010000232.1:0-9574 GCA_964438685.1 uncultured Acidobacteriota bacterium | reverse complement strand
TTCGATGTAACGCTGCAACTCGCCCGCCACGAAACGATCAGAGGGGCTGGCATGATCCCCCACCACGATCAGCGAGGCCGCTTGCCCATTGCTGGCAATCATTCCGCTCACGTTTTTAGGCGCAACCGCTTTCAGCGGCCGGTTGGCGATTCCAACAAGCAACAATAAGAAACAAATCCCGACGACGCGATGCAAGAATCGCAAAGCGCGGTTTTGCGTTTTCACATTCAACTGCACTGGGGAAAAAGCCATAATTGCGCACCTATTCCTGAAAAAGTAAGAACAAATTGCCATACCTACAGCCGTGAGCATCACGCCCTGAAAGCGCATGAAGACTAATCCTTGCGCAAGCTGATGTCAAAAGGATTGCGACTATCTGCTAGACTGGAAGTGTAGCGATTTTATGACGCAAAACCTTTCACTCCCGGCGGCGATTATTTTCGACATGGACGGCGTGCTGGTGGATAGCAACCCCTTCCATCTGCGCAAATGGATTGATCTTTTCCAGGCGCACGGCATACCCTACGACGAGGAGCAGCTACCCAAAATTATTCTGGGACCTCCCAATGACGTTATTTTTCGCCGCTATTTGGGCGAGGATCTGACGCGCGAACAGCTTGCCGATCTCGGTGAAGAGCTGGAAGCAAATTTCCGCCGCGAGATTGGTCCCCACGCCCGCGCGTTTCCGGGAGTGAAGCGCTTTATCAAAGAATGTGCCGCACAAGGGATCGCCATGGCCGTGGCTTCCGCCGCCATCGCCAAAAACGTCACCTTCCTGATTTCCGCTTTGGGCCTACGCAAATACTTCCGCGAAGTGTTGGCGGTGGACGAAATCACCCACGCCAAGCCACACCCTGAGGTCTACCTGAAGACAGCCGCCAAGCTGGGCGTAAGCCCGTCAGCCTGCGCGGTCTTCGAGGATTCCTATGTCGGCATCGAAGCCGCCAAGCGCGCCGGGATGAAATGTGTCGCCATTGCCTCCACGTTCCCGGCGGAAGATCTACGCCGCGAATCACATGCCGACCTGATTGTTCCCAGCTTCGAAACCGTCACCCTTCAAACTCTACACCACTTATTCAATGGGACCGGCAATTCGCCGGGCACCTCCGCGCCCTAGTGAAACATTGTCGTAGGCCCGGCAAGAGTTCGCCTGTATCAGGGCCGGACGCCGATTTTCCAGCTACCTTTCCGCAGGTTCCACCCGAAACGAAGGCGGGGCTATCGCAAAGCCTTTTTGTAGGAGAGAATAAGGTCCATGGTGGGAAGGACCCGGGACCGGCTACGCATCTCGGGACTCGCCAGGTGGCACGCACGTCTGGCGATGCTCCCGGTACTGGTTTTCCTTGCCTTGGCACTGCCCGTTGCGCCGGCATTGGAAGCGGCGCATGCACCTCAACAACCAGCAAACGACGCGACCCGCGTGGCGCTGCGCATAGCGGTTGTGGACGAGAACGGCACCGCCGTTCCTTCCGCCCGCATCTCGCTGACGCCCAAGGTGGGCACTGCGGTGCGCGGTGAAACTGATTACGCCGGCCGCAAGGAATTCTCCAGCCTGGTGCCAGACACCTACGCGCTACACGTCGAGAAGGAAGGATTTTACGCGGCCAATCAGCAGGCAATTCACGTGGGAGAAGTAGCCAGCGCCGAGGTAACGCTGAACCACACTCGTGAGTTTTTCGAACAAGTGAACGTGGTCTATTCGCCACCCGCCATCGATCCCGCCAAAACACAGGCGACGGAAACCCTCCACAGCGAGGAGATCATCAACCTTCCCTACGCCGTAACGCGCGACATTCGTTATGCGCTGCCGATGCTGCCCGGAGTGCTTCAGGATTCCACCGGGCAACTCCATGTGGACGGGGCCAGCACGCGCCAGGTGTATGACCAGATCGATGGTTTCAATGTCTCTGATCCCGCCACCGGCCAGTTCCTGATGCGTGTCAGCGTGGATGCCGTGCGGTCCGTGGACGTGGCCACCAGCCGCTATTCGACAGAACTTGGCAAGGGGTCAGGCGGCGCCATCGGCTTCCGCACCGGCATGGGCGACGACCACTTTCGTATGACGGCCACTGATTTCTTCCCCAGTTTTCAGGACCGGAGGGGGCTCTACGTAAATAGCTGGACGCCGCGCGGCTTGATGTCAGGCCCGATCCGCAAGGGCAAGGCGTGGTTTATGGATGCACTGGAAGGTGAGTACGACCAGACCGTATTCCTGGAATTGCCCGAAGGCGCCGACCGTTACAATGTCGTGCGCGGGAGCAATCTCTACAAGGCACAGGCCAACCTGGCACAGAACAATAATCTGACCGTAAGCCTCCTGGTGAATTGGTTCAACTCTCCGCGTTCGGGACTGGACCCGCTTGACCCGGTTTCCACCACGCGGCGGTACTCGGCGAATTCCTTCCTGTTCGGTTTTAGAGATCAGCACCTTTTCGAAAACGGCACGCTGCTGGAGGCGGGCGTGGCCACCAGCAGCATCTACAACCGGTTTGTTCCCCAGGGCACGCAAACTTATGTCGTCACTCCCAACGGAACCACTGGCAACTACTACTCCACCAGCCATAGCGAGGGCAAGCGCGCCCAGGGATTCGGCAACCTGTTCCTGCCGCCCCTGCATGCGGATGGAAAGCATGAGTTCAAAGTTGGCGTTGACGTGGATCGCCTGGCCGATCATCTGGAAACCGTCCGGCAGCCTTACCTGGTTGAACGCAATGACGGCACCGTGTCACGCCGCGTCAGCTTTACCAACACCGCCCCCGTCACACGCCACAACGTGGAGGCAAGCGGCTACGTGCAGGATCGATGGTCGGTAAACCAGCGGTTTCTGGTGGAGCCGGGCGTTCGTTTTGATGCGGATGAGATTGTCCACGGGGTGGCAGCTTCACCGCGTATTGCGTCCACCTTCCTCGCGAATCGAAATGGCAACAGCAAGATATCGGCAGGCATAGGGGTCTATCGCGATACAAGCAATTTGGATACCCTTGCTCGCTCGCTGACGGGCACCCGGACGGACTTCTTTTACGATGCAAGCGGGGTAAATCTACTCCAACCGCCGGTCCTCAGTACTTTCAACATCAACGCAACCCCGTTACGCTTTTCCCTGACCACTAATACCAGCGTAGCGTTCGAACAGAAACTGCCACAAACCACGTACTTGCGTCTTGAGCTTCTGGATCGTCGCGCCCGCGACATCTGGACTTTCGTCGATCCCAGCGCTTCCACTCTGCCCGCCGGGCCCCTCTCCGGACAATTCAACCTGACCAACAACCGCCGCGACCACTATGATTCCGCGGCCGTAAACCTGCGGCACGTTTTCAAGCAGAACCATGTTGTATTCGTTTCCTACACGCGGTCGCGGGCGCTTTCCAATGCGGACTTTGGATACAACATCGACACCGTGCTCTTTAGTCCGCAAGCGGGCGGCCCCCTGGCATGGGATGCCCCCAACCGGATCCTCTCATGGGGATGGCTCCCCATCACTCACAAGGTTGACGCGGCTTACAATGTCGACTGGCGGAGCGGCTTCCCGTTCACTCTACAAAACGACTCGCAGGAGGTCGTGGGCGCGCCGAATTCACAGCGTTTCCCATCTTACTTCTCACTCGATTTCAGCCTGGAGCGCCGATTCACCCTGCTGGGATTCCAATGGGCGCTGCGCGGCGGGGTTAACAACATCACCAACCGGGCCAACTATTCCTACGTTGATTCCAACATCGACTCGCCACACTTTCTCACCTATTCGGGATCTCCGGGCCGCGGCTTGGTGGGGCGCGTTCGGCTGCTGGGAAGAAAATAGCAGCAGTGGACATTCACCCGATGCCCGTGTAGGATGCTTCCAAGTTTCCTGACATACAAACTCAAGCTGCGAAGCGAGGTGTTGGATCATGTCCATTCTGATGCTGACGTTTGCAACATCCAACGGTCATGTTTCTCCTCTCATTCCCTTGGCGATGGTGGGGATTGGGATCATTCTGTTCATTGTGGGCTTCATGAAATATCGCGAGTACCGGGTCCTGGCAGACACTCCCCGCATCCCCGTGCGCAGCGTGTCCATGGGACTGTCCCACGTGGCCGGGACCAGCACCGGCGGCGAACCGCTCATCAGCCCGCTGACGCAAGTCCCCTGCTATTACTACGAAGTCAAAGTGGAAAAGAAAGTAAAAAAGGACAAGCAGGAAACGTGGGAAACAACGCACCAGGACAGGGCGGAAGTCCCCTTCTATATACAGGATGAAACCGGAAAGATTCTGGTGAATCCGCAACATGCCGAGTACAACCTGCCGCAAGCCTTCTGGGGTGAACTCCAGCCGCCTGCATTGCTTTCGTTCGGCCATGCCCCTCGAAAGGTCGACCCATCGCTGGGCGTTCCGGCCCCCACCGACGATCATTTGCGTGCGTACTTGAACGGCCAGTTCAGCGGGGCACGGGCCGCTCTGCAGGGATCCAATATGCCAGGAGCAAAAGTATTGGACAAAGGGTTGGCGGTCGCAGAGAAAATGCAAATGCTGGGCGTTTCAATCGGTTCCGGCGGCATCAGCATGGATTTTGGCAACCAAACGTATCGCTTCACCGAGTTTTGCCTGCCCGCCGGGCGCACCACCAATGTGCTCGGCACGTGCACGGAGAACCCTACCCCCACCGACGAAGGCGACCGCAACCTCATCAAGAGAGGTGAAAACGAAAAAACTTTTCTCATCTCCACGAAGTCCGAAGAAAAACTTGAGGGAAGCCTGCGCCTCCAGGCTATTGTGCTGATCCTGATCGGGGCCGTGCTGATCATGGGCGGTACCGCAGTGGGTTTGCATACAGCGCATATGCTCTGAGCCTGGTCCGCTACAGGATGAATGAAGGTGATGCGCCAATGTTGAATTATGGCCGATGCTTGAAACCCCCTCACCCGGCCCGCCCCGTCTGATGAAAGCGCCGGTTGCGGTCCACCCTCTCCCCCAAAGGGGCGAGGGCCGTAAATCCAAATTGATGACAGTATAACTTTGAGTGTTGCGGAACTATGAACCTGGAAAGCAGAACTCGAAGTATGAGGTAGGGGGGATGGCAACCGCTAAGCGTGCGCCCTGCGTAGTATTTACTGTCTTCCGCTCATGTCGTCATGCGGTCACGGGAAATCGCCTTCATTTCGTATGCATCCAGTGATTTCACCCGGGCTCGCCCCTCATGGGCGAAAATGCCAGCCCCCAGGCTATCGCTCCTGGTTGGATACGTTCTGCCGGTCAGGCATGCACGGCCGTTGGCAAAAACCTCCACCACCGAAGCATCCAGAAAAATCGTTAGGCGCAGAAGTTCGCTCGGTTCCAGCTTTAGCTGACATTGATAAGTCCCCCCGATCGCCTCTGGGCTCAGGCTGGAATGTGCTCCAGAAAGCACAACATTTTGAGTCGCAGCATTGTAGGAAATCACAACTTCTTCGGCCGCATCAGGAGATCGCCGGACGGTGAGACCACACTCTTTCGCTTCCCCAGGATCCATCGTCAGTTGTATTTCCAGCGAACTCCCACATGCACCGGATACAGGAAGCAAGCCGGTAACTTCAGAATTCATGATTCGATGACGGCGCCCGCGTAACTGGGCCAATTCCGCGAGCGGCTCCATGCGCAACGTGCCGTCCGCAGCAATGGACAAAACGCGAGGCAGGGATATCGCGCCGGACCAGCCGGCGGAATTCTGTGCAGCCTTGGACCGCCCTTCCCTGATCCATCCCCACAGGATCCTGCGACCGCGGCCATCGGCAAAAGTTTTCGAGGCGTAGTGCAGCCCGCACCCATCGATCAGCCCTTGCGTCTCCGGCAGAAACTTGCGATGGGAATAGGTACCCACAAAGTAATGAACGCGCCCTTGCGATGAGACCAGCAATACATGCTTCTGCCCCAGGGGGAAAAAATCGGGGCATTCCCACATATCACCGGATCCAATGGGCTCGTATTTGCCGGAACGCGCCGAATCGCGCCGCTCGAAGGGAGGAGCAGTAAATAGCGGACCGAGATAATCCCAGTGGGCCAGATTCCTGGAGCTGTAGAGAAATACAGCTCCTCCCTTGCCCTGAAATCCTGCGCCCACGGTCATCAGCCAGGAATCGCCTTCGCGCCAGATGGAAGGATCACGAAAGCCCGTCACGGCCGGTTCGTCAGGCGGCGAGCCGACCACCGGATTTCCGCTGAATTTCTTCCACGTGGTCATATCATCGTCACTCGTGGCAAGGCACTGCACTTGGGGAAGAACTCCCGTATAAATCAGCGTCGGCACACCTTCATTGATAAAGGCGGACCCTGACCAGCACCCGTCTTTGTCGGGTCCCCCGGGCGTTGGTGCCAATGCCATCGGCAGATGCTCCCAATGCACCATGTCCTTGCTGCGAGCATGCCCCCAATACTTGGGTCCCTGTGGGAAAATTGTTGAACTGTATTGATAGAAAAGGTGGCAATACCCTTTCCAAAAAATCGGGCCGTTGGGGTCGTTCACCCAATTCGCTTTGGGCAGAAAATGATATTGGGGCCTGTGGACATCGAGGGCCAAGCGCTCCTGAAGGGGGTCCGCAGCCGACACGGATTCCCTGCCCGGCAGGTTACCGCCATGCAAAAGCAGGGCAGGTGCTACCAGTGCCGATTGAGCTATGAAGCGTCGCCGCGTAATCATGGGCAATACTCTACACTATTAATCAAGGCAGGTTTCAGGCAACAGGTGCCATGGTCTTGGGGCTGGGGCCGCGATAAATGCAGTTACGCGCGACGAATGCCTGCCGAAGGGACAGGAAATTGCGGCCTTGTTTTACCGAGGCGAGAGCTTCGAGATTAAATGTCTTATCAGGAATAATGAGGGAGTATTGGAGGCGCGGGTGAGAATCGAACTCACGTATAAAGGTTTTGCAGTTCTTTCAGTAAGTATCCCCCGGCTTTGCCGGGGGGATACTTACAGGTTAGCCTTCCCTTTTCGCGCCCTCATCCAGAGAAGGAAGACAACGAAGGTGCCCGCCGCAGCCATGCACAGGAGCATTATGAGGATAGGAGCAATGCGTTGGCCCGAGGCCTTGTACATCCAGCCGATGAGCTCTTCTTGGAAAACGGGGCCGATCGATCCCATTCCGTTGATGATCCCGGCGGCGGCGAGCGCTCCCCGCCTCGAGCTTGCGTCGATCGCGCCCACTCCCGACAGTAGCGAATCCGGGCCGAAGAGCATGAAGCCAGCCAGCCCCATTGACAGCGTGAAAAAGAAGAGGCTTTTCGCACCCAGGGTAGCCATGAGGAGGAATGAAAGTGTCATCATCGCAAGCATGGCGCAAGCGAGCAAGGCGCGGCGCCCATGAAAGAATTTGTCGGAAACCACCCCGGAGGTGAGCACGCCGACGAATCCGCAAAGTTCGAATACGGTTGATAAGTAGCCTGCCTGGGCACCCGTGAGCCGGAAATTCTGTCGCAAGAAGAAGGGTGCCCAGCTCCAGAGCGCATAACGAAGGAACTTGATCGCGAAGTAGGCAACACCCATGGTGATGACGGTCGTGACCACGTCCGGCGTCCAGCCCAGCCCCTCCCTGCCCTGGCGGGTCGCTGGCCGCTCTGGCGTCGGTTGGGTCGGGTCCCCGGCCACTGTCTCATCATCATCTTCGATTGGCGGCAACCCGACGTCTTCCGGCCGGTTGGGGTGCAGAAGAAGTACGCAAGCCCATACGGCAAGAAGAACAAGTGCGCACCCGAAATAGGACCAGCGCCATCCTGCCCGCCCGAGCAGGTAGGCGGCAAATGCGGTTGAGACCAACGAGCCCACGGTGTAACACGTGGACCAGACCCCGAGAACGCTTCCCCTTTGGTCCCGCCGGAACCAGTAGGCGAGACTTCCTATGCAGCCCGGCCAGCCGGTCCCCTGCACGATGCCGTTGATGGCCAGGAAGAGCATAAGCGTCCAGAAACCGTTCGCAACTCCAAAGATGAAATTGCACGCGACCGAGATCGCGATGCCCGCAAGCAGGAGTAGTTTCGGCCCCAGTTTCCTTCCGAAATAGGCGCTGGAGAACTGTCCGATGGCGTAAGCGGCGAGGTAGGCGCTTCCCAGGTGGCCCAACTGCACGGAGGATAATCCAAACGCCAGGCCCATGTCGGCTTTAACCACGTAGAAGGGTTTTCTACAGAAGTAGTAGCCTGCATAGGCAAGCCAGGTTGCGGTGAAAATGCGAACCTGCCATGGCCGATAGGCTCGCTCGATCCCCCGGCCTTGTGTTCCGTCAATGGAGTGTGGACTAGCCTGCAGCTTCGTCATTCGCTTTCCTTTTGTTTAAGAAGTTCTCCCCTGTGGGGCAACCGCTCGCTTCCCTGGCCAACGGAACCCGCGCGCTGAACTCGCCTATTTCCCCACTGCTGGCAATGCTACAAACCCATGCTGGATGACCTCGGCCGGTTTGGCTAGTGCGACGAGTCGGTCAATGTCAAAGTACTTGTACAGATCCAGACAGAACAGGTCGGGCGCGTCCTCGTATTCAACAGGCTTCTCCAGAAGATAGCTCAAGCTCTGCATGCCCCCATGGACTTCCACTTGGAAAAACAGCGTGGGTTCAAGAGCTGATGCCACCAGCGCGATCATCTGGCTGGGGATGCCAGTGCCTTCCACCCGAATCTGTTGCGGTCCCCATGTGGTTTGCGCCCAGCGTGCCAGGCTGATCAGTTGGGCGGCCTCCATGCCCAGCAGACGTTCGCCCGTTGCGTTAAGCATTTCGACGAACAACGGAAAAGGTTTGTCAGGCGCAACATCGCCCGTTCCCACCAGATCCGCTGCCAGGACCTGTTCTCCGCGCTCCATGCGATGGGCCACTTCCGGATCGCGGCCCCAGACTTCAGTTGCGGCGCCTTTCCTGCCCTTATCTTTGATCACGATCGTTGAGGGCGCATGGTCCTCAATCTGCACCTCCTTCAGCCAGACGCCCGTGGCGCTGAGCCCGTTGCTCATCTCGAAGGTGTAGGAAATCGATTCAACCTGGTTGTGATGAGTATTGCCGACGCGCGAAATGTGCGACACGGAAACGGGATGGTAGCGCACCACAGCGCGCAGGGCCGTCAACGTGGAATAATCCTGGCCGACAAGGAGATCCGTGGGGTTCTGTTCGAGGTCCTCCGGCTCATCGGGAATACGCTCGAGCCTCCCTTGCAGGTTAACGTAGCCGGCGACAGGAATCGAGACCAGGACTCTCGGGTCGAGGCTGCTGAGTGTGATGGTTTGCCATCCTCCTCCCGACAGTCCTGTTACCCCAATGCGGTTGGGGTCGACATCAGGGTTCGCGGCAAGGTAGTCGAGCCCTCGCCGCATGGCCAGGTATAATAGTCCCACGCCGTTCATGCCCACCAGGTCAAGCTGCGAGGCGAACCAATGCTCATTGAACTTCGTATGGAGTTCGCCCATACCGATCCAATCCAGGTTGAGTGCGATCATTCCTTTCAGTGCCTGGTTGATGCACATTTTCTGCTCGAATTCCACCTTGTTGCCTTGTTCAACAAAATGCCCCATAACATCCAGCACCGCCGGCAGGCGCCCTTGAAGCGTCTCGGGCTCATACAACAGGGCTGTGGCATAGAAACCG
>CAYTMD010000231.1:0-9589 GCA_964438685.1 uncultured Acidobacteriota bacterium | reverse complement strand
AACTCCCCTCCTGATTCAGGAGGGGTGTCCGTCAGCCGACGGACGGGGTGGTTACGGTGACGCCGGGGTGGTTGGGGCCGCGCCGCCCAAACCCCTCGCGGTGGAAAAGCCGCCCCCATGAATCTGGGCGCCACCCTTGCTTTCCGGCAGTGAAAGTTTGTAGCCTCTAAAGCTGGCAGATTGGTCTTGATTCGGATAATGTATGTGGATATAATACTCATGTGATACTGCGAGGTGCAGTCATGTCCGGGGAACTGAATCACAAATCTCAGATCGCAAATTGGGGATGGAAAGTTGCAAACCACCCATCGAAAATCGGCAATCGAAAATCGAAAATGGCGCGATGATCCGATGGCCCGGTCCCCGCGGCTTTCCAAGATATATCAGAAACAAAAGGGGTTAGTCGTTTAGAATAAATATGTCTTAAAGCTCTATCTTATTCAAATGAAAATAGTTAGATTGAAAAGCAGGAAGCGTGGTCAAAAACGGCGCGCGGCTTTCCAAGATGTATCAGAAACAAAAGGGGTTAACGATAAATGGCGAAAACCTTGCAGAAATCGATGTCATTGAAATAAAAAGATTTAGCTGATTTTGCAGTGGCCGGGGTCGTGGAAAAAAAGGGGGTTAAAAATGAGGCGAAAATTCCGTAAGTTGTTGAAAACACATATAGAAAAAATGTCTACTTTTCGCCTTTCCATGATATTCATGAAAACAAACGAGTTAGAGTGTTCTTTCCAATATGTTGATGAAAGTAAAGGGGTTAGTTAAAAGACGGTAACGAGTAACAAGTGACCAAAAACAGAGTCCGAAGTCATCAAGAACAGTGAAGAGTGACAAGTGACGAGTGACAAGCAGGAAAGGCCGTGAAGGATAGTGGCGAGGGGTCAGTGGCAAGAAAGAGAATCCGAGGTCCAAGGTCTCAAGAACAGTGAAGAGTGACAAGTGACGGGTGACAAGCAGGAAAGGCGGGCAGGGCAGACGACCAACTCCCCGCGTGACACACTTCCTCGTATCGGTTATTGGCAGGGTCAGGTGAGAAGATGAATCAAATGGTATTACCGCCGCCGGAGAGTGCTGGCCACTGCTTCCTGCGTCGAGGAATCGAGCTTGGCCCCGCGACAGGTCAAGTAGAACACGTCGATAGCGCGTTGTCCTTCCGTGTCGATCAGGGCGACTTCAATATTGCAACCCTGATCGGCAAGAACCGAGCTGACGTCAAAGAGCAAGCCGGGCCGATCCTGGGCGATGAGTTCCAGAAGCGTGCTGTGGGAGGAAGTCTGGTTGTCAATCCGCACGCGCGTAGGGACCTCAATCTTCGGCGGCGAAGCTGCTTCCGCGCGAACTCTTCCACTCAGGAGCAATTCCAATTTCAACGTCCCTTTGAGAACGTCGAACAGGTTTTCCTTCAGCCGCTCCCTTTCCGAAGGGTTCAGTTCGAGGGTGCGGTGAAGATCGACAAATTTGAACGTATCCAGAATCAAGCCGGCGTCATTGGCGAAGGCATCGGCCTTCACAATGCTCATTCCCCACGCAGCAAGCGTCCCGGTGATGGAAGCAAACAGATAGGGCCTGTCGGCGGTGACGACGGTAAGCTCAAAATGCCCGGCGTCCGCATGGAGCTCCACCGCAATAGGTTCAGCAACGACTCGCCGGGCCAACTCAAAATGACCGGCGATTTGCTCCAGGGTGTGGGTCGCGCTATAGCGCTCGGGAAAGCCTTCCAGGAAAACGTGGAGGTCCTGAGCGCTGGTGGGGGGCGCCGAAAGGGCCAGTATCTTTTCCAAATCCTCCGGCGATACTCCGGTGATGCGCAACCTTTCATCGTCCACGCTTCGCGTCAGGTAGTTGGCGGTTGCGGCATAAAGCTGCCACAGGAGTTCCGCCTTCCACGGTGTCAGAGCCTCGGGATTGACGGCGCAAATGTCAGCGTAAGTGAGCAGGCAAAGCAATTTCAAACGCTCGGTCGTGCCGACGATTTTGGCAAACCCGCGCACCGTCTCCGGATCAAAGACGTCCCGCCGCTGGGACGCTGCCGACATTTCCAAGTGGCTCGCAATAAGAAACCTGACAGTTTTCCAATCCTCTTTCGGAAGCTCCAGGTGTGCGTGAATCCGTTCCAGGGCTTGCAAACTTCCCTGGATGTGATTGCCCAATTCGGGGAACCCCTTGCCGATATCGTGGAAGAGGAGGGTGAGGTAGAGTAGCTCGGGTTGTTCAACTTCCGATAGGATCTCTGCGAATTTGCTTTCCCAGGCCCGCCCGGCCCCGGACGTCTCACGGCGCGTTGGCTTTGCCTTCTCCCGGAGAAGCCGATGGAGGTTTTCGAGAGTCATAAAGGAATGCTCATCGACTGTGTAACGATGATAGAAGTCACGGATGACAAGGGAATCAATCGCATGGAATTCCGGAAACAACCGGGTGAGCAGCCCCAGCCGGTGCATCTTGCGCAAGGCCTCAGCGGCGTAAGGTTGAATGAGGATACGCTGGAAATGTTGCCAAAGCTCTGGCGGGCTGAGAGCTTCCGCGCCGGGGCCGCCGAACCCGGACTCCGCCAGCCTTTCGGTCTCACGGCTTATCGGGAGTCCGTGGCGGGCCACCATCTCAAACAACTGCAAGATCAAGACAGGGTCGTTGGCGAACGCGGAGGGATGGCGGGCAAAGATACGTCCGCGGACGACGGAAAAATCCGCATTCGAAAACCGCGAGCGCCAGTCCTGATAAAGAGAATAAAGGCCAGAATGCGCGGGGGCAGATTCATCAATGAGTTGGGCTGTAAGTTGGTCGATCGATCGGGCCTGCCGGAAATAAACGCGCATCCAATCTTCCGGAGTCGGGGCTTCCTGCTGCCGCACTCCCACGCCACGGGCCGCAGCTTGTGCCTGCGCGTCATAGCTGAGCTGGTTCTCATCCCGCCCGTAAAGATAGTGAAGAAAGCAGCGGGCATCCGTGAGAAAGGCAAAGGCCCGCTGTGCCGCGGGACGATCCCGCTCCGGCCAAAGCTGCTCCGGCGGCGTCCACCCGCCATTCTTCTCCAGCTCCTCAATGCGGGTGAGCCAGCGGCAGACGTGAAAGTCGCGCAGGCAGCCGGGTGCATCTTTAAGGTTGGGCTCCAAATGGAAAATCGTATCTCCGTGTTTCGCATGGCGCTGACCCGTCAGTTCCACCAGATTTCGCACCAGGTCCTGACGGTCGCGAGCCACCATGTGTGGGACCACCGAACTCCGAAGCCGCGTGTGGAGCGCCGCATTTCCGGCCAGGTATCGCAGATCCAGCAAGGCCACATTGAATTCCAGATTGTCGCGGTAAAGGCGGCCGCACTCCGCCATGGTGTGCGTGGTGTTGCCCACGCGCATTCCGATATCCCAAAGCATGCGCAGAAAGGCGGCAATGGCGTCGTTGTAAATTGATTGCGCGCTTTCGTCCCCGGTCAGGAAAAGCAGATCGATATCCGAATGCGGAAACAGCTCGCGCCTTCCATAACCACCGAGTGCCAGCAAACAAAGTTCACTCGGCGCCTGCGGGTCCGCCGAGATGAACTCCTGATAGAGCCGGACAACGAGCGAATCAACCAGCTCCGACCGTCCCTGCAATACGGCAGTGCCCTCACCTGATTTTTCGAAGCCTTGTTGTATTTGCTGGGATTGTGCCGCGTAATAATCCGCGAGTGCGGAAAGGGTGAGCGGGCCGGGAAGGAGCGGCAGAGGTGACGACATAAGTTATTGTTCGCGCCCGCGGAAAGGGTGAAGGCTAAAGTGTAAAGGGTAAAGTATAAAGGGTAAGAAGCGCTTGGTGTTTTAGCCTTTACCCTTTAACCTTTACCCTTTAGCCCCCAACATTTATAGCGCCGTCTCGCCGCGGTCTTCGTTGCGAATGCGGATGGCCTCTTCCACAGTGCTTACAAAAATCTTTCCGTCACCGATCTTGCCCGTCTTGGCCGCCTTTAAAATCGCCTGTATGGCTGCCACTGCCAGGGTATCGGAAACTACCATCTCAACCTTAATCTTGGGCAGAAGATCCACAGTGTATTCACTACCCCGGTAGACCTCCGTGTGCCCCTTCTGCCGGCCGTGGCCGCGCACTTCAAACACCGTCATGCCTTGCACTCCAACTTCCTGGAGCGCGGTCTTTACGGCGTCGAATCGGGAGGGCTGCACAACAGCTTCAATTTTTTTCATTTCGATTTATCCTTTGTGTTGCCAATAGACGATAGAAGGCAAACGGGATGCAGGGCGCCCCACTATAGCTTGCCCCTGTCTACAGTTTGCCGTATACCGCGTCCGCTTATACTTCCAGATTGTACCCTTCTTCCCCGTGTTGCGACAAATCCAAGCCTTGGACTTCCTGCTCCTCGGTAACCCGCAGTCCGACGGCCCAATCCACCACCTTGAGTATTACCAGTGTTCCCACCACGGCCAGCGTCCACGCAATAGCGACTCCCGCAAGCTGGTTGAGTACCTGGGCGGGATGGCCGTCGATCAGTCCCACCGGCGCGCCCTTAAAGATGGGGTTGACGGCCTTTACCGCAAAAAAACCGGTCAGGATCGCGCCCAGTGTGCCACCCGCGCCATGAACGCCGAAAGCGTCGAGGGAATCATCATATCCGAACTTGCTTTTGACTCGCATGACCATCAGATAGCAGAACACGCCAGCCATGGCGCCAATCGCCAGGGCGGACATTGGCCCCACAAAGCCGGCGGCGGGTGTGATGGCCACAAGGCCGGCAACAGCGCCGGAGATTGCGCCCAGAACGCTGGCCTTGCCTTTCGCCAACCACTCCGTTGCTGACCAACCGATCGCCGCCGCGGCAGCGCCAAAGTGCGTGGCCACAAAGGCACTGGTGGCCAGGCTCCCCGCCGTCAGGGCACTGCCCGCGTTGAAGCCGAACCATCCCACCCAGAGCATGCATGCGCCGATGACACTCAGTACCACGCTGTGCGGGGGCATGGGTTCCTTCGGAAATCCCAGGCGTTTCCCGAGATACAGCGCGCAGACCAACGCCGACACGCCGGATGTGACGTGCACCACCGTGCCGCCCGCGAAATCCAGTGTGGGAATCGTCCCGCCCAAAGAAGCATTCAACAGGCCACCCTTGCCCCAAACCATGTGCGCCATGGGATTATAAACAACGATTGTCCACAGAACCATGAAGAGCAACATCGCCTTGAATTTCATGCGTTCCGCAAACGCGCCGGTAATCAGGGCCGGAGTAATGATGGCAAACATGAGCTGGTACACCATAAAAGTTTGCTGGGGAATTGTTCCCGCATAATCCGGATCGGAAGCGGCGCCCACCCCGTGCAGGAACAGATACCCAAAGCTGCCAATGAACCGGTTGCCCTCATGGAAGACCAGACTGTAGCCGAAGACGGCCCACAGGACGGTAACCACCGCCATGAGGATGAAGCTCTGCATCATGGTGGCCAGCACATTCTTCTTCCGCACCAGCCCACCATAAAACAGCGCCAAACCCGGACCGGTCATCATCAACACCAGTGCCGCGCACGTCAGCATCCAGGCGTTATCGCCGGCGTTGCGGGAATCTGAAGCTTGCTGTTCGAGCCTGGTAATTCTCGATTGAACATCGGACGACACTGCCGCCCCGCTAGCTTGAGCCGTCTGGGCGAAACCCGCGGGAACGTTCAAGACGCATATGAGGACCAAGCCCAACATTAGACGCGACACATTTCGTTGCATGGAATCTTCTCCACCCTGACCTTTGATAATCTTAGGTTCTATACAAAATAACAAAAATTCTTCCGGTTTATTGAATTACTAAAGAGCCATTAATTTGTGCTGATAGTTTTTCGGACTGCGCAAGCACTACGTAGGGATGCGAGAGATTACAGCGTTTCAGCCGGAAATGAAAGTGGATTTAAACCAAAAGGGGGGCTAACACCAATACTGATTACTTGGCCGTCCTTGCGGATTAGGGAATCTCATTGCGCGCGAAGCCCGCTTTGGACTGTGGTGGCAGCGGCTACCGCCTTGGAACTAGCTGGCACCATCTGCCGCCTTCAAACTTCACGCCGATTACGCCCATGAAAAGGCGCCAGCTTTGCGGCTAATCCGGAATTCCAGCCGGAATCCGAGGTGCCCACGTGAGGTGTTCCATAGGCGTTAAAGTTTCAATAATCCGCGTGACACGTGGTTTGACCAAAGGTGGACCACGGAGGGTATTCAGCCATGGAGCGGCGTGGTCAATTCAAGCTTGTCCAAACTACGATTCGCAAATTTAGTGCTGACCGGCAGCTCCGCCGCTTGCTATGCGGAAAGGCTGCGCCTTTCCGTCGCCGGGGACTCCTCACCATCCTTATCCGCACCGCCGAAGGCATAGCCTTCGCGGCGGCGCGGATGAAGAGAAAACCGGGGCAAATGGGCCGGAAAGGCAAAGCCTTTCCGCGGAGCAGGGGGCCAAGCCCCTTACATCCCCACGCTCTCCACACAACTTGGGCAGCATTGTGCTCATTTAGCCCATGCCGAGCCAGCCTCACTGCTTACTACCTGCTACTGTCCGCCGTAGCTTACGCGCCAGACGCAGTTGCCGACGTCGTCGGTGACCAGCAGTGAGCCGTCAGTCGCGAACGCCACGCCCACGGGCCGTCCCCAGACATCGCCATCCGCGGTCACAAAGCCGCTGAGGAAGTCCTCATACTCGCCGGTGGCGTGGCCGTCTTTCAGCGGCACATGAATCACCTCGTAGCCCGTGCGCGCGGCGCGATTCCACGAGCCATGTTCGGCCGCAAAAATATCGCCCTGATACTTCGCCGGGAATTGCGTGCCTTCGTAGAACGTCATTTCCAGCGACGCGTTATGCGGTTGCAGGAGCACATCGGGGACAATCACCTTGTCGCGCAGTTCCGGATGCTTGCCCGCCAGCCGCGGGTCCTGATGCGCGCCGGTGTAATACCACGGCCAACCGTAGAAACCGCCTTCCTGCACGTGCGTGATGTAGTCCGGGGGAAGGTTATCGCCCAGTTGGTCGCGCTCATTCACTGACGCCCATAACTCGCCGGTTTGCGGGCTCACGGCCAGCCCCACCGGATTGCGGATGCCTGACGCGTACACGCGCAGATCGCTTCCGTCCGGATTGGCCACCAGAATGTTGGCGCGATGAAACTCCTCCGGGTTGTTATCCGTGTCATTCACGTTCGACCGTGAACCGACGGAGATGAACAGCTTCTTGCCGTCCGGTGAGAATGCAAGGTCACGCGTCCAGTGCCCGCCCCCGCGCAGACGTCCAAAGCCTGGAATGCTTGCCACAATCACTTCTTTCGGGCCCGACGGCTGCAGGTCGCCGTTCTTGTATGGGAAGCGGACAACAGAATTGGTGTTGGCGATGTAAATGTAGGTCGGATTCGGGCCGGGTGGGTAAAACGCAATCCCGAATGGCAAAGTAAGGTCTGACGTGAACACATGCGCCGTGGAGGCTTCGCCACCAGTGCCGATTCCACGGAATACCTTGACGCGGCCCGGCGCGCTTTCCGCCAGAAACAAGTCGCCGTTGGGCGCAGTGCGAATCAGGCGGGGATTTTCGAGTCCACCGGCAAATTGCTCCACCTTGAAGCCCGTCGGCGCCTGCGGCCAGGCATTACCCGGACGCAGAACATTGTGCGACCCGGCGTCAACGGACTGTGTACTGTAAGGCGCGGGAAGGTCCTCCACGGTGATCCTATGAACGGTTCCGGGCGCCTCCCGCTGGTAATCGGAAAATACCACTGAACTTCCGACTCCCTTGCCCTCCGCTGCCCAGACGCGCGGCGAACGCATTCGACCTGCCACCAGCAGTGCTGCGGCCATCGCCACCGCTGCCAACCCTATTCGATAAGGTTTGCTCATCTCCACCCCTCCGTGAACTTAATCGATATATTTGATGATGCAGGCGGGGCCTTCGGTTCACTTGAATTCAGGCATAGAGCGGCTGTTGGCCACGCCTCTGACGGCGATATTCCAGACTCCCCGCCGTGCCGTGATATAATTTCCAGGTACAATGGGGTTATCAGGCCCTGGAAGTTCAATGAAAAGCTGTTCAGAATGTAAGGCCACATATCCGAACGATTACGCGATCTGCCCCAAGGATGGCGCGCCTCTCCACGAAACCAATTTGTGGCAGATTGGGACGATGGTCCGTGGGAGATACCGCATTCAGGCGCGTTTGGGCGAAGGCGGCATGGCCTTCGTTTATAAAGCCCACCACGAACTCCTCGACGAGTTTCGCGCTCTAAAAGTCATCAAGCCTGAACTCGCCTCCGATGCCGAGTTCATGAGCCGCTTTAAAAATGAAGCCATTATGGCGCGTAAGTTGAATCATCCCAACGCTGTGCGCGTGGATGATTTGGATATTGCCGAAGACGGCTTGCCTTTTATCGCCATGGAATTGGTGGTTGGCGACACCCTTAAGACGCTGGTACAGCGCACTGGCCCACTGCCCGTTTCCCTTGTGCTCGACATCGCCACAAACGTCTGTGACGCCCTTGATGCAGCCCACAAGCTGGGCTTGATTCATCGGGATATCAAACCTGAGAACATCGTCTTGATTGCGCGGCGTGAGGGCCCTCCCATGGCCAAAATTTTGGACTTTGGGATTTCCCGCTTGCGCGAGGAGACCGCCGGAAGCAAGGGACTGACGCAGACCGGCATGGTGATTGGCACCCCCGAGTACATGTCACCCGAGCAGTCCATGGGGAAACGTTCCCATGAAATCGACGGCCGCTCCGATCTCTACTCGCTGGGCGTTGTCATGTATCGAATGTTGACGGGCGAGTTGCCTTTCCAGGGGGAGACCACGGTGGAGATGATCCTGCACCACCTCAGGACTTCACCCACCGCGCCCCACGAGTTGAAGCCAGAATTGGCCATTCCGGAAAGCGTCTCTGACATCGTGATGAAGGCACTCGAAAAGGACCGCACAAAGCGGTTCTCAACAGGGGCGGAAATGGCTGCGGCTATCAAGAAAGTGCGCGGCAGCACCACCGCGGCTTCGCGCAGAATTGATTGGGCGGCCTTAAGCAGCGCCGAAGCGTCGTTTGGCATGGAGAAAGACGCGCCCGGTTCGCCTCCTCCCCGCACCGTCGCTGCCACGTCCCGGCCTGCCGCCTCGGCATATCCTGCCCCAGCCGGGTCCGTACCCGAAAAACAGGTCTACAGGACGTCGGCCCGGATTGGACCTCCCCGCAAGGAGTTTCCCACCCGCATCGTTGTGACCCTGGCGGTGGTGGCCTTTCTGCTTCTTAGCGCGTTGGGCGCGTGGAAATACTTTGCGGCAGGAGCGTCGGCAAGACGGACCGGCAGCACGCCGACGGGCTCGACAACTCCGGGGTCCACCAAGTCCACCGAACTTCCTGCCGCCGGCGGGCAGAAGTCTTCGGAAGCCACAAAGAACGCTCCGGCGTCTCTTACGCCTGCCCCCGCTTCCAAAGGGAAACATTCCAAGCAGAGCAAGAACCTGAGCTATTCGGACCAAGCCAGGATTGTTGAACTGAACTCCCTGGCCGCTATCTACTACCGCGAGGGCGGATGTGCCAAGGCCTTGCCGACGTTCCAGCAGGTTCTGGAGATCGACCCCCGGGATCCCCGCGCGTATTCCGCCGTG
>CAYTMD010000230.1:0-9625 GCA_964438685.1 uncultured Acidobacteriota bacterium | reverse complement strand
GGCGTGGGCAAGACGGTCATCGTCATGGAAATGATCCACAACGTGGCCATGAAGCACGGCGGCGTTTCGGTGTTCTCCGGCGTGGGCGAGCGCACGCGCGAAGGCAACGACCTGTGGCTGGAAATGCAGGAAGGCGGCGTGATGGTGGCGGGCGACCCCGACAAATCCAAAGTCGCCCTGATTTACGGCCAGATGACCGAACCCCCCGGCGCGCGCCTGCGCGTGGGCTTGACAGGCCTTACCGTGGCGGAGTATTTCCGCGACGTGGGCGGCCAGGACGTGCTGCTGTTTATTGACAACATTTTCCGATTTACGCAAGCGGGCTCGGAAGTTTCCGCACTGCTCGGACGCATGCCCTCCGCCGTGGGCTACCAGCCCAACCTTTCGACGGAAATGGGCGAACTCCAAGAGCGCATCACATCCACCAAGACCGGATCCATTACTTCCGTGCAGGCCATTTACGTGCCAGCCGATGACCTGACGGATCCCGCTCCGGCCACCACATTTTCCCACTTGGACGCCACCACGGTGCTCAGCCGCGCGCTGGTGGAAATCGGCATTTACCCCGCGGTTGATCCCCTGGCCTCCACGTCGCGAGTGCTCGATCCGCGCATCGTGGGCCACGAGCATTACAACGTGGCACGCGCGGTAAAAGGCATCCTGCAAAAATACAAGGATCTGCAGGACATCATCGCCATCCTGGGCATGGACGAGCTCTCGGAAGAAGACAAGCTCACCGTGGGCCGGGCGCGCAAGATTCAGCGCTTCCTTTCGCAACCCTTCTTTGTCACCAAGCAGTTCACCGGCATGGATGGGCGCTACGTGAAGCTGGAAGACACCATCAAGGCCTTTAAAGAACTCGTGGATGGCAAGCACGACGCACTCCCCGAACAGGCGTTCTATATGGTGGGCACCATCGAAGAAGCATTGGAGAAAGCTGAGAAGATGAAGAAGGAAGGCAAGTAATCCGATGATCGGGTGATCGGATCAACAGAGAGCCCGCAATCGGGCGTTGGTTTTTCGTTCATCCGATCATCCGACCACCAGATCACTCGATAGAGCAACAGCTATGGCAGACATTACTCTTCCCACTGAAATACATCTCGATATCGTGACCCCTGACCGTTTGGTGGCGCATGATGCGGTGACCGCCGTGACGATTCCGGGCAAGAACGGCTTTTTGGGAATCCTGCCTGGACACGCCCCCCTGCTGACGGAGCTTGCTGCCGGCAAACTGGAGTACACCACCGGGACGGCCAAACACATCCTGTGCGTAAACTGGGGATTTGCCGAAGTCCTGGGCGACCGCGTCATCGTGCTCGCGCAATCGGCCGAACGCGCTGAAGAGATCGACGTGGAGCGCGCGGAGAAAGCGAAACTCCGCGCCGAGGATCGCTTAAAGCGATTCGATGACCTGCAAGTTGATAGGGAACGCGCCCGCATAGCCTTGATCCGCGCCATGGCTCGACTGGAAACCGCCCACAATCTCCGAGGGTAATCCTGCCAACCATCGTCCGCGTCACTCGGTTCACCCCACATCCAATTTGTTGTAAAATCCCGGTGAGACTACACGCCGGCTCGGGCTCGCTGCTGAGATGAAAGAGAGCCGGCTGTCGGCAACCATCTCTTCTTTATCCGCACTTCCTGACACGAAAGGCTCACCTTGAACCTTACCATCCGTATGTACTCAACCTCGTGGTGCCCCGATTGCCGGGAAGCCAGAGCGTTTCTGAGGGAACACCACTTGCCTTTTGAGGAGATCGATATCGATGAGGACCCCGAAGCGGCTGAGTTTGTCCAAAGCGTGAATAATGGCAAGCGCAAAGTTCCGACATTCGATGTCGGCGGACGTATGTTCCACTGTTCGCCGTATGATGCTGAGAAGCTGGCCCGTGAATTGGGCGTTTAGTTGCGATTTTGTTCATTTATGGATTTTAGGAAACCAGGTGGTAATTGCTTAATGGGCAGCCCCCTCACCCATCTCCGATTGATGGAATCCGGCAGACTCCCCCAAGAGGGCGAGGGGACGGAAGCATAGGCCCTGCACTCTGAGGGTCAAGAGCAAGTCCGCGCCAACCAGAACTTAGATCGCTACGGCTTGAACGGCCAACGCGCTCTGGTCTCCGATCCGATGCGCAGCTCCGCCAGAGCCTCTTCCGCGTCATGTTGGGTCAGCCGAAACTCGCTGTCGGATGCCAGCGTTCCGGCGTGCCGGAGGCAGCTTACGCCGCCCTTGAAAGCTCCGAGCTGAGCGGCAGCCTGGCCGATGATAACCAGGGCTTTTATCTGTCGAAGTACCAGCAAGTTCTCGTTGGCAATTTTCAGAGCGTCAATGGCGTGGGTGCGGGCTGCGGTGGCATCGCCCAGTCCGAGCTGGACCTTGGCCAGACCCAGGAGGGCGTCCGCCTGCAGTCGGGCGATGCCAAGCTTCCGCGCCTGGGTTAGGGTGACGCGATACTCCCGAATGGCATCGCGCGGTTTGTCGGCGCGGCTATAGATCTTGGCGAGCAATTCGCGGCAAAAGGCAACCATGTCGGCGCAATTTTCGCTGGCGGCGATCGCCATACTCGAGCGGACAGTGTGCTCCGCCTCCTTGAGTTCTCCCATGCGAATCCGCAGGGATGCCCAATGTCTCATGAAATAGCTTTGCGCCCGGCGATTCCCCATGCTGCCGACTTCGTTCACGACCTCTTCATAAACCCGCCGGGCATCGTCAACGCTTCCCCGAAAATGGTCAATGCGGGCAAGCATTCCCCGCATCCTAACGCCAAGGTCCATATTGCGGATGTGCTGCGCGGCTGCCGCGGCTTTCTCAATGCACACCTGCGCAATGGCCATGCGCCCCATCTGCATATTGGCCATTCCCAGATGGGAATTGAGGGACGCCGAATACATCACACCCTGCTCCGGGTCCTGGATTGCCAGGGCCTTCTGCCATTCGAAGGCGAGCTTCCACACGCTGAGCGCGTCCTGCAGCGCCCCCTCGTTGTAATATGCCAATCCCAGTTCGTTGTATAAAGAGATCATCTCCTCCGGGGACGCCGTGCCACGACGCGGCTCGCAAACGAATTTGGGTTTCTGCTCACCGGGGTCCTTCTCCCCGGGCTGCCACAGATCGTTCACTTTCCACGCCAGGTTCTTCACCAGATCAAGGCTGAAGGAGCACATTTCCACATACTCGTGGTAGCTGCCCCATTGCGGGACGCTGTTGCATGCAAAATTGCTGCGCAGAATGTCCAGGGCAGCTCGCGTAAACAACTGGGCGTCGTGCGCGCGCTCATCCGGAACAGGCGCGCCCTCCCCTGGCGCGGGGTTCTGAATTTTGGAGATTTCGTTGAATGCCAGCGTGGCAAAATGATCAAACAATTCGCGCGCTCTTCTCGGCTTGCCCGGATCGTTGAAAGGGCCCCGCGACAGCAGTCCGTGAACGCCACAGGCGCGCTTCTCCGGATGCTGCGATTCCGCCAGAATCATGCGGCAATACCGCTTCACGACATCCGGGACAACGTAAAGGAGCTGGTCTCCTTCGACGCCGCCACCATCTTTGAGCTGCGGACCCACGGCGTAAAGCAGGCGAAACTGGATGAGCTGCCCAAAAGCTCTGTCCAACTCCTCTTTGGAGGTCCCTGCAAACGTCGGAAGGTCAAAGCACGCGTTGATTACCCCTTTGGTGATGGGAGTGTTGAAGCATGATAGATACGTCAACAGCAGTTCGTGCTTCCGCCCGAGCTTCTGCCCGGCAGGGACTGGCGATGACCGTAGACCTGCACGGTTACGGTCCCGGTCGAGGGCGCGGATGATATGCCGGACTACCCGGGTTCCCCGTTCAGAAGAATGCGCGCTCAGGATATGCAGAAGTTCATTCAAGCGCGATTCCCGGGTCGAGCTTGCCCCCGCCGCAGTGTGCTCTGGAGTAATCTTCCGGGCATCAAAATCCACGATGTGGGCAGCGGCGATGATCAGGGCGTAATGCTGGTCCTGAAGTTCCCAGGTGAGCTTGTTGTACTCGCCTTCCTCCAACTCTAACTGCTCCCTCGGAAACGGGTTTATGCCGTCGGGTCCGGGGCGGAGATGAATGCATTCAATTCTTCCTGTCTGTGTTCTGGGTATGGAACGCGCCGTCAGCAGGATGCGGTTTCCCGTTTCGTACTTGTCGGGCCATTCCCTAAGCAGTTCCATGAACTGGCCCGCTAAGGCATTACGAGGTGCCCAGGGTTTGCCCGGGCCACGACGGTCGCGGCATTTGCCCTCCGGCGCCGCGGGCTGCTCTGGTCCACTCGCCTGCCATTCATCGTGTCCCAGGCCGGCGTTGATTTCTGCCGGCAGACCCTTGCCAGCATCCTCCTGGACGACATCGTAGTTCTCATCAAAATCCAGGAAAAGGTCGATGCCGCCGATAACGAGCAACAGCTTTTTGGGATTTTCTTTGACATGGCCGTCCAGGAGATTCCTTAGGCGGCCTACAAGCGTTGTCTCGGGCACCGGGGACGGTCTTGGCACAACGCAGCGGCCCACAACGTATACAATCCTCTTCAAGTAAGCGTAAATGTCTTCGTTACCATGAGAGCTGAAGACGAGCTTCACGAATTCATTTTCAGGAGCGTAATCGCTTCGTAAGAATTGACAGACCTTGACGTACTTTCCGGACCCCACATTCCCCAGCAGCACTACAACCGGGTGTTTCTCGACGGCCTCATGGATTTTCTTCAGGAACTTGTCTGCACCGAGGTTCTGAAACAGCAAATCCTTCCCGGGCCGGGGCTGTATCGCCGTGATGGGTTCCTTGGATCGCCTCTTGGCACGTGGTTGGCGTCGCCATGCCGCACGAATCTCTTCATACTGTGCGCGCTGCCTCTCCAGCTCTTCCGCCAGCGAGTTTTTCGGATCGTAGGATATAAGGTTGATACCGAACTTTATCTGCTGGGCGCGGCACCAGAGATCCGACTTGTCACTGCCACGGCGGATTAAGGCAAAGGCGTTGCTGGCGACCCGCCGCGGTACCTCACTAATAGAGAGGTGTCGCAGAATTCGCACCAGATCGCTGTCACTGAGGCTGTAACCAACGAAAAAGAGCGGGTTGGATTGAAGCAGCACTTCGAGGCAGCGTTGAAAAGTGAACACCACGGAATCGTCCGACAGATACCAGTATTTGTAGTCTTCGTCGGTGAGCACAAGGGTTGAACGGGCCGGGTTCGCGGGCTTTGGCACCGGGGCCTGCCCGGCATCCTGGGGAAGAACTCCGTGACAATGAAACACCATGTTGCGATTCTTGCGCGCAAGGGCGACGGTGAAGATCGCAAGGTTCTCCAAATCATCCTGGGCAAAAGACTTGTTCGGGTCGTAATCCGGGCCCAGCCGGGACTTGAGGGCCTTCTCCAACTCATAATCGTAGTTGGTGGTAATGAATCGCCGGATGGGCAGATCCAAAAGGGCTGGCAACGGAGGATCATCTTTCTCCTGGCCCTTTTCCAACTCCCTGCGCCGCGCGCCCTCTTCGAAACGACTCCGCAGATCATTGATGATTTCGTCGCGACCGCTCGTTTCGCGGTCCCCACGCTTTGTGGTGAGCAGATCCTGGGCGATCTCAAAGGCTTCCGGACACCCGATCGCATCGGCCTCGGATTGAATCAACTTCCTTAGCGCCTCAAGCTCCTGTGCCCGAATGGGATCATCTTTCAGCAGCTCTCCCGCCTCAGGCAGAAGGCCCTTCCATTTTGGATAACCCAGAGGAAGAGACGCCCCGGACCCGACGAATGCAACACATCCCTGGAACTCCAAAGTCCGGGCAAATCGTTGCAGATTCAAGTCTTGGATTTCTTCCCAACTCTCGCACTTGGGTAAGGCGAGGTTGCCAGATCTGACCCTGTGCGGGGCCACATAATGCCAGTACTTGGGAAGCATAAACGACATTATATCCATGGGCACAGATAGTGTCATTAAGATATCTTGACAATTTGTCTCTTATTGGCGTAAGGTTTCTTCCCTGTATCCCAAGGCAAACTGAAAATCCCCTTTGGAGGGCCTCTTGGACCAAATGGGAAAAACCTGCGTGATCCAGGGAACCGTGACGGGGCGCGGCGGCAAAGCTCGTTGCTCAACGGCCTCAAGCTCAGCGGTCTCATCGAAAACAGCATTACGGACTCACTACCAACTCGCTGGCTTTAATCGAACAAGAGGTTTCTCCCGGTTTACGCCACCAGGGAACCGGAACGATAAGTATTGGCATTAACACCTATAAAACTAACTATTGACTTTGTTTTTGGTTGGATGCTAGATTCGCCGCTCAGGGCTGAACAGACAATTCAAAGCAATAATCGGTCGATCCTAGGTGGATGATGAGTCCTACGGATTTAGTCCGACTCTCCGAATTGATGTCACGGAGCTCCGGCCGTCCTGCGGTCGTGATAGCCTTGATCGACGGGCCTGTGGTACTGGACCACCCCGACCTTGCCGGCTCGACCATTCGTGAAATCCCCGGAAAACTTAATGGAAAGTGCTCCCTGGCTGACAGTCTTGCCTGTGCGCACGGGACCTTCGTGGCGGGCATGCTCTCTGCCCGGCGGGGCTCTGTGGCGCCGGCAATTTGTCCCGGATGCACGCTGCTGCTGCGTCCAATTTATGCGGAAGCGCTGAAGGGCAACGGACAAATGCCGGGCGCAACTTCGGAAGAACTTGCTGAGGCCATTACCGACAGCGTCGATGCTGGCGCGCGCATCATCAATCTGAGTTCTGCCCTTATTCGACCTTCACCTCAAGGCGAAAGCAAGCTGGAGGAGGCGCTCAACCACGCGGCCCACCGGGGCGTTATTACCGTGGCCGCCGCGGGCAATCAGGGAGAGGTGGGAAGTTCCGTCATCACGCGCCACCCTTGGGTGATTCCGGTGGCTGCCTGCGATACACAAGGCAAACCGCTCAGTGAATCGAATCTCGGGGGTTCAATCGGCAAGCGTGGGCTGAGTGCGCCGGGGGTGGAAGTTACCAGTCTTGGGACAAAAGGCAAGCCGCAGAAGTTTGGCGGGACGAGCGCGGCAGCGCCTTTCGTGACCGGCGCGATTGCGCTGCTGTGGTCAGAGTTCCCGGGCGCCACGGCAGTCCAAGTCAAGCTGGCCGTGACGCAAGCGGGCACTCCAAGACGTGTAGCCATCGCGCCGCCCGTCCTTGATGCGGAGGCAGCTTATCAGGCGATGGCCTCCACCTACAGCGGGAGGAGAGTGGCATGAACAGAAACCAAGCGCCCAAACCTCAGGGGAAGGGGACCCAACCTCCACCACATCGCGTTCGTCTTCCGGGGTTCCTGATTGACGAGGAGATCGGCCTGGGTGATGCCATCAAGCGGGCCACCTATGCCATGGGAATCAAACCCTGCGGCGGCTGCGAAAAGCGCGCGGCGGCACTCAACCGATGGATGCATTTCTCACGGTAGTTTGACAGACGTAAGTCGGGGCGGACCCGAATTGACCACCGGCCGGCGCACGCAATGCGCCACTACATCTTGAATAAGGAGGCGAAATTCCCATGGAGCAAACAGAGGTGAAAGAACAGGTGGCAACTCTACCCGCCACCGGCAATGACGTCGCAGTGCCAGTGACCCCTTCGGCGAGACCGGTGGCGGGTTCGCTCGCCCCCCAGTCATGTCCAACCTGCGGAACGGCCCCCGCCGCCAACGGTGGAGCCGCAGCTGCAGCCAGCTATGTCTATGCGATCGGCAGGATCGAGCCGCGCTTCCCCCGCCCTTCGGTGGAGAAGGAATTTGCCCAAGCTACTGGGAGAGCGGAGACGGCCGGGCTGACTGACCGGCAGGCGGTGCAAAAGGTCCTTTCGCAACGGCAGAATCGCTACCTTGCCCGCCAGTTGTGCTGGGTGATGACGATCGAAGGCATGGAGACTTACATCCTTGTTCCTCGCGATCCCGCGGACCTCGATCTGCTGGTGGAAGCCCTTCGTCCCACCCCTCAACCGTGGGACCTCGATTGTGTCATCGGGGTTCGCGGACCCATCGCCGGTCCGGAAATGTGCAACGGACTGGTGGTTCCGATTGTGGGCTTCGACCAAATCTATTCCTTCGACCGCGACGCCCTGATCAAGGCCATTCCGAAACCGGAAAAGACCACCGCCAAGGATTTCGCTCCCGCGGCAGAGGAACTATTCGACCGCATCATGCAGATGGCGGACAACGCTGGCGCCACCGACGAGCACCGGGCTTTGAATTACCTGGCGGTCCGCTATCAAGCCATTTACGCCAACGCTTCCGACGCCTTTGCGCGCAATGAGGCACTGACGGCCGTCGACGTCCAACCTTCGCCGGTGAGTGGCACGCGCAATGTGGTGGACGTCATCTTTACCTACACCAACCGGACTACTGACGTGGATGATCAGGTTTTTGTTCGCGTCGATGTAACCGAGGAGTTTCCGTTCCTGGTAAGAAAGTTGTCACCGTACTATGGGCGCTAGAATTCTCTGCTAAAAGCAAACGAGGTGTGAAATGAACAGTGTGAAAATACCTGGATTTACCGCAGAGGTATCGCTCGGCAAGCCCCGGGGACACTACCAAACGCGGATTTCCCTGAATTCCGTCAGCGGTGGTTCCGTGCAGGCTCAAGCAGCATGCTTTTGCTCCGAGCCCGACATCAAAAGAGTCTGTACGAGCCCCGGCCACTGCTACAACGAGAAGGTCTGCCTGCAGTGGTTTTGCCCCAAGGGCCAGTCAGTCGATGATGATGATTTGGCAGGGTTCTTCGGCCTCACTCCGAATTGATCGTTGAACTGCAAGAGGGAGGGGGCGACCTTCATCCCTCTATCCGGCAAATATCCTTTCAGGGTCTCGGGACTACGTCGCGTGTCGCAAAGTTGTTTGTGCACGTCGATGTGACCGAGGAGTTCCCGTTCCTGGGGAAAGAATTGTCACCGCAATATGGCCGCTGAACCGGGAGCATTTTGATTAGAAGGAGACAAAAATGAATATCCCTGGATTTGCCGCTGAGGCTTCACTTTACAAAACCGATGGACAGTATTATGGGGCCACTACCGGTTCTACATTCGCAGGCCAAGTGTTGCCCATGACCTGCTGCTCTAACTGCCCAAGTTGCGAATGTAATTCGTGGGAGTGTCCCCCTGGCCATCCGGGATGCTGCTTGCCCTATTTGAAGGCCTGCATGGCTGAGCGTTTGGCATGCGAGAAAACTTGCAAACACTGTAAAGGGTAGCCCCAACGGGCGGGGCGACATCAACTTACGTTACCAACTGGCGCGGAGGGTGCGCTCTGCGATCTTCAGTGGTGGCGTCTTGACCGAGGGACCGGAAATTAAAACTGAAGGGAGATTCGAAAATGCGATTACCCGGCTTTTCTGCTGAAATTTCGTTAGGTCGCTCTGGAGATCGGTACGAGGCAACTGCGGACCCGACGCTTGATAATAGGGCACAGGAAGTCCAACCGCAGTTCTGTCGGCGCCAGGGAAATTCGATCGTTTGCACTGAATGCTCCGACGGATATTGCTGGACGCACACTATCCTGATTCCGACGCTGTATTAAGCAGTCCGTGGGCGTGCCCACAGCGCTGAATTCGAGACCTGTTTCTGCCGGAGTGGTAGTGTGCTCGCTCGTGCGTGCAATGAACTGCTGTTTTGG
>CAYTMD010000229.1:0-9638 GCA_964438685.1 uncultured Acidobacteriota bacterium | reverse complement strand
TCCGTGACGGGAGGCAGGCAAGGTCTGATGGCGGAAAGGCAAGCAGGGTCGCGGCAGGATTTGTGGAATGCCAACTTGTCCGTGGAATCAGACGAAGGCGCCCACACAGCGAAAGAGTTCAAGCATGAAAACCGCTCCGTATAATCGATTGATAACAAAGGGCCACAAAAAGTGCTCCCAATAAGTTATTGAAAATAAGGGGCCATGAAAAAAAAGATGTTAAAAATGAAGGTTGCTCCCAATGAGTTATTGAAAACAAAGGAGCAAAAAAAGTGCTCCCAATGAGTTATTGAAAACAAACAACTTAGGCCGTTTTCCAGATGAGTTATTGAAAACAAGAGAGTTACACCTGATTTCGCAACACGGGCATGTGTACATCCTGTACGCGAGGACGGGATGCGTAAAGAACCAGGAAAGCAGCACTGCGGCGGGGCCAGAACATCGCCCTTACGAGGCCATGGTTAAAATCCAGACAAGAGGTCGTGTCGAGAGTGTCACGCGGCAGCGGTCAGAGGTTGGCAATATGGAGATCCTTTCTGCCCTGCCCCGACAGGCAAACCGGCGGGTGCTTGACTTCGCTACCCCTGCTGGCTACAGTGACCCTTCGGCGGTCTTTATCGATTCTAAGCGAATGACTTACTAAGCCCCATGATCAGTATCATGATTACAGGTGCTTTAAAGCGCTGGGTACAGGCAGTCCAGGAGTATACCTTCCTCCTGGTTGACTCCGTGCGGCTCTCCCTGACGCCGCCCCGCTACCTTGTCGATACGCTCATCCAGATGGACGTTATTGGCTTCGGCTCCCTGCCCATTGTCCTGCTGATCGGTTTCTTTACCGGCGGCGTCCTGGCCTTGCAATCCTACCGCACGCTGAGCACGTTCGGCGAGGTGGGGGTGATGGGCAAGGTGGTGGCTTTGAGCCTGGTGCTTGAGCTCGGGCCGGTGCTTACGGCGCTGATGGTGGCAGGCCGCAATAGTTCCGGGATCGCTTCTGAAATCGGCTCCATGGTGGTCACCGAACAGATTGACGCCATGCGCGCACTGGGCACCGACCCCTTGCGCAAACTGGTGATCCCCCGGATTTTTGCCACCACGTTGACGCTGCCATTGCTGACCCTCATGGCGGATTTCTGCGGCCTGCTGGGAGGCTACTTCGTCAGCTATTTTACCGTTCGCCTGACCACGGTGGAGTACTGGACCGCCGCCTACCAGGCATTGACCTATCACGATGTCACCCAGGGGCTCATCAAACCCGTCTTCTTTGGCATCCTGGTTTCCTCGGTGGGCTGCTACCAGGGACTGCACACCACGGGCGGAACAGAGGGCGTAGGGCGGGCCACAACCCAGGCCATGGTCACCGCCTCTGTGCTTATCGTCGTGGTCGATTTCTTCATCACCAAGTTTTTGATTGGGATTGGCTTCTTTTAGAGCGGGACACGGGGTTCGGGATTCGGGATCCTGGATTCCGAGTTTGGAACCAGTGATATACACAAATGATAGAGAACCATTAGGGAGAGGGCCAATGTAAAGAGTCAATGAAATGAAATTCCCGAGTCCCTAACCCCGAAACCCGAGTCCCTAATCCCGAACCCCGAATTCCGTATTCCCGAGTCCCCTATGAGTTCAGTTCCGGCCATTGAGCTTCGCGGTGTTTCCCTCTCCTTTGGGAGCAAGCAGGTGCTTGCCGATATCTCCTTTGCCCTGGGAGCCGGCGAGACTCTGATCCTGCTGGGCGTGACCGGTTCGGGAAAGTCCGTCCTGCTTAAGCTGATGCTGGGCCTCCTCAAGCCTGACGGCGGCCAAGTGCTGATCGAAGGTCAGGACCTGGTTCCCCTTTCCGAGGACAGTCTTCAACCCATTCGCCAGCGCATGGGCATTGTTTTTCAGGAAGGCGCGCTGTTCGATTCCCTGTCAGTTTATGACAATGTCGCCTATCGCCTGCGCGAAGAGCATGTAAGCGACGAAGCCGTCATCGAACAGCGGGTGCGTGAGGTTCTGCGCTTCGTGGAGATGGAGCCGGCCATTGAGAAAATGCCTTCGGAGCTTTCGGGGGGAATGCGGCGCCGGGTGGCGATTGCCCGCACCATTATCAGCCGACCGTCCATCATGCTTTACGATTCCCCTACCGGCGGGCTCGATCCCGTGACCAGCAACACCATTAATGTGCTGATTGCCAAACTGCGCGACGTGCAACACGTCACGTCCGTGGTGGTCACGCACCGCTTGCAGGATGCGTTTCTGCTGGCCAACCATGTGTTCTCCGAGGAAAAGCAGACCGTGGTTCCCGCGCCGCAGGATGGTCCGGCCAATTCCCGCGCGGCAACGCGGTTCCTGGTGATCCGCGATGGCGGCGTTTATTTTCAGGGGAGCGAACAGGAGATCACCAGCTCACAGGATCCCTACCTGCACAAGTACCTGGCGTAAACCCGGGGTTCGGGGTTAGGGATTCGGGCTGGCTTGCAACCCGATCACAATCGAAGTTCGGCCATCGTGCGCAGGGTAGATAAGTACGGCGACGTTCCGTTCATTCGAGGTTTCGCCCGAACCCCGAACCCCTAATCCCGAATCCCTCATTCTGCCGCGAATGAACTACAATGGGTTCTTGAGCTTCACGGAGGATACCAACTATGCCTCAACACGAGCGCGTGCATTGGGCCCAGCTTCGAGTTGGGATTATGGTGATTGTCAGCCTGGCCCTATTTGCTGTGGCAGTGTTCTTCATCAGCGGCCAAGTGGGATTCTTCACCAGCCATTACACCCTGAAAGCATACCTTCCCACCGCGGGTGATATTCGCGAGGGCGCCCAGGTGCGGCTGGCCGGAATTTCTGTGGGCAGCGTTACCAGCGTACAAATCTCTCCCTACCCTAACAAGGATCGCGCCGTTGAAGTGGACCTGAAGATAGCGCGCAAGTATCAAAAGGAGATTCGCGCTGACTCCGTGGCCTCAGTGGAAACAGTGGGGCTGCTGGGCGATAGTTATGTGAACATTACCCGCGGTACGCCCGGCCAGGAGGTGATTGCGGACAACGGCGCGGTGACGACTGCTGAGAAGGCTGACGTTGCGGCCGTAATGCAAAACACCAACAATGTGATCATGAACCTCAACACCCTGTCCGCAAAGCTTGATGACATCACAACGCAAATCCAGGCCGGCAGGGGATCGATGGGCAAACTGCTTTACGATGAGACGCTCTACAACAAGATGAATGCCACGATCTCCACGGCGCAGTCCCTGGTGGAACGCGCCCAGCGCGGCGAAGGGACGATGGGCAAGCTCATGTCCGATGAGACACTTTACAACCGCACGGTGGCGACGATCGATCGCCTGAACAAGGTCATCGATCAGGTCCAAAATGGCAATGGGAGTTTGGCCAAGTTCATCTCTGATCCCTCGGCGTACAACAATCTCAATCGGCTGATGGCGAATGGCAACACCTTGATCGATGGCATCAATCAGGGCCACGGCACGCTCGGGAAACTGGCCAAGGACGATCAAATGTACAACCGCATGGACAGCACACTGGGTCACCTGGATGCCATTACCACGCGCATCGACCAGGGACAGGGGACGCTGGGAAAGCTCTCAACCGATGCCACGCTCTATAACAATTTGAGCGCAAGTTCCCAATCCCTAAAGGAGTTTCTGGAGGATTTCCGCAAGAATCCCAAGAAATACTTGAGCATCAAGCTGCATATCTTTTAGGAGGAGTCAGCAGACAGGAGTCAGGAGACAGAAGGAAACCAGCCGCTTGCTAACCTGTCATTCGCATTCCACGCGTCCGTAATTTCGCTGAATCCAGGGGCAAGACTTCAGGAACAGGCCAGCATTATTCTGACTTCTGACTCCCGGCTGCTGGCTCCTGGACTTTGGGCGCGTGACGCGAGAACATTTCCTCGATCAGGTCACGGTATTTCTCTTCCACGACGCGCCGCTTCACTTTCAGGGTGGCGGAAACCTCACCGTTGTCCATGGTAAGTTCGTGGGGCAGCAAAACGATTTGGCGGATTTTTTCGTGGGGCGGCAGCCAGCGGGTGGTCTCGTCCACAAGCTGCTGCATGAAGGCGTGAATCTCCGGATGGGCCACCAGATCTTCGCGAGACTTGAAGGTCACCCCATGCGCCGCCGCGTGAGCCTCCAGCCGCTGGTAAACCGGTACCACCAATGCGCCCACGAATTTGCGTGCGGCGCCCAGCACCATGATTTGGTGAATATAGGGATGGCTCTGGAAGAGGTTTTCCAGCTTTTCCGGGCAAACGTATTTCCCCCCCGAGGTCTTGAAGAGGTTCTTTTTGCGGCCGGTAATGCGCAGGTTCCCTTCTGCGTCCATTACCCCCAGGTCACCCGTGTGGAACCAGCCATCCGTGTAGGCAACCCGGTTCTCTTCCTCCATGTGGTAATAACCCGGCGACACGTTGGGCCCTTTCACCAGAATTTCACGCCCCGCGCCGCCTTCCGGATCGGCATCCTCTTCTCCGAATTTGACCTCCACATTCGGGATAGGCGGACCGACGGTTCCGAGGGTAACGCGGCCGGGATAATTGATGGCAATCACCGGGGAGGTCTCCGAAAGGCCGTACCCCTCATACACCGGCAGACCCATGGCATAGAAAAATTCGGCCAGTTCCCGCGAGAGCGGAGCGGCGCCGGACGCCAGGATGGTAATGCGGCCGCCCAGTTGCTCGCGCACCTGGGAGAAGATCAAGCGGTCGGCGATGGCATGCTTCAGTTTCAGCCCCAAGGGCATTCGCCTGCCCTTGAGGTGATACGAAATGGCCTTTTTCCCCACGCCCAGCGCCCAGTAGAAAATCTTCTGCCGTGCGGGCGGCGCCGTGCGGACGACTTCCATGACGCGATCATTGATCTTTTCAAGTACGCGGGGAACCACACCCACCAGGGTGGGTCTGACTTCCTTCAGGTTGACAGGAAACGAGTCCAGGTTTTCCGCATACGCGATCGACACGCCCCGCCACATGCAGAGGAAGTCAAGCGTCCGGTCCAAAATATGGGACAGCGGCAACAGAGATATGCACGCATCGTTGCGGTCCAGCGGAAAAAGCTTGGCGCACTCCAGCACGTTGGAAACGATGTTGGCGTGCGTCAGCACGACCCCTTTGGGCTTGCCCATGGTGCCGGAGGTGTAAAGAATGGTGGCGATATCCTCCGGTTGCACGGTCTCTGCCTGGGCGGTGAATTTCTCCACGGCATTGGTCGCCAAGCCCATTTCCAGCTCGATGCTGCCCTCCCAACACTCCGCCCCCGTTCCTTGCAGATTGGAGCAATTCATGGCGAGGACAAATTTCAGGTCGGGCAAGTGAGGGCGTATGTTTAGGATCTTGGCAAGTTGCGGCTCCGTTGCCAACACGATTCCTTTCGCCCCGGAATCGCGCAGGATGTATTCAACGTCAGGTTCCAGCAGGGTGGTGTAAATCGGTACAGGGATGGCGCCCAGGCTCAGCAGCGCGTAGTCAGTCAGCGCCCACTCCACGCGATTTTCAGAGAGAATGGCGACGCGGTCGCCGCGCTCTACGTGGAAACGGCTGAACAGCGAGGCCAAACCGGCCACTTTGCGCAACGCTTCCTGCGAAGAAACGCCCTGGTACCGCCCTTCGCTCTTGAACAGGAAACAGTCCGGCTTGTTATGCCGGGCAACCGCCGTGAGGAACAATTCGTTGAGAGTTTTGATTTCGCTTAAGCCCATGAAGTTGTATATGCCAACCTTATCGCCATTAAAACCATTGGCCATCTTAGCAGAATCGGGCCGTCGGGACATCGGGTGATCTGTGATTTGCGATTGGTGATTTTCGAAGGAAGCATGGCGCGGACCTGTTTTGTAGGTCCGCGGCTTTCGCCATAACCAATCGAACATTTTGGTCACAACTTTTGCGGTGTTGCAGCCATGAAGTCGCGCAGCACATTTGTACTCTTCAACTCATCGAGCAGTGCCGCACTGACGCCGGGGCCAGTCGTCGTACATTCAGGGTGGAAGTGGTCGTGGGCGTGCAACTCTAGCACGCCATCTCGCTCGATCTGCACGTGGATGATGGCGCGCTTCAGGCCCGCCTGCATTACCTGCTTATAGATCGGACCGACCGTTTCGGGCGTCAGTCGCAACACTACAAAGTCCTGTTTCGGCCAGATCGTGTTACGTTTCAGAATTGCTGTTTCGTCGCGTGTCGCTACCAGGTCATCGATGAACCGACAGTGGGAAAGGTCGCCTTCAAGCGACATTTGAGTGTTGCCGGCAAATTCGACCATCAGCCGGTGAAGAAAGGCGGGTTTCGCACGAACATTAACGCGATGTAACACTGTGTCTGCCATTTCATGCCATCATACTCCACTTCCCTTTTACTTCCGTTCATGTTGGGCTAAGATTTGCGGGGAGAGAATCCTATGGCACAGCCGGACTTAACTACAAGCACTTCCGTTGCCGACGATTCATATCAGCCGGTGCGCGCGCCGCGGGGCAACAGCCTTGTCTGCAAAGGATGGCAGCAGGAAGCCGCGATGCGCATGTTGATGAATAACCTCGATCCCGACGTGGCGGAGCGCCCGCAGGAGTTAATCATCTATGGCGGTACGGGTAAGGCGGCGCGCAATTGGGCTTGCTATCACGCCATCGTCGCAGCTCTGAAGGATCTGGAAAACGACGAGACGCTGCTGGTCCAATCGGGAAAGCCCGTGGGAGTTTTCCGCACCCATGAAGCTGCTCCGCGGGTGCTGATTGCCAACGCCAACCTGGTGGGACACTGGGCCACTTGGGAGAAATTCCGCGAGCTTGAGCGCCTGGGCCTGACGATGTACGGCCAAATGACAGCCGGAAGCTGGATTTACATCGGCACGCAGGGAATCCTGCAGGGCACGTATGAGACCTTTGCCGCCGCGGCCCTGAAGCATTTCGGCAGCGATCTGGCGGGCAAACTGGTGGTAAGCGGCGGCATGGGCGGCATGGGTGGAGCGCAACCGCTGGCCGCCACGCTGAACGGCGCCGCCTTTCTCGGCATTGAAGTTGACCAGGAACGCATCAAGCGGCGCATCCGTTCGGGCTACTGCGACATTTGCGTAAACTCGCTGGATGAAGCCATCCGCATCCTCAAGGTTGCGGTGCGCCAGAAGCATGCCGTGTCAGTGGGATTGGTGGGCAATTGCGCGGACGTCATCCCGGAACTCGCGCGCCGCGGTATTGTGCCCGATCTGCTTACGGACCAGACCAGCGCGCACGATCCTTTGAATGGTTACGTTCCTTCCGGGCTAAGCCTGGAAGATGCCGCCGAGCTTCGCCACAAGAATCCCGAAGACTACCTGAAGCGCTCGTATGATTCCATGGCGCGGCACGTTACGGGCATGTTGGAATTACAGAAACTCGGCGCGGCCACATTCGACTACGGGAACAACATCCGCACCATGGCTTTCGAGCATGGGGGCGTGAAAGACGCTTACAACTTTCCCGGCTTTGTTCCCGCTTACATTCGGCCCTTGTTTTGCGAAGGCCGCGGCCCGTTTCGTTGGGTGGCGCTTTCCGGTGAACCCTCCGACATTTATCGCACTGACGACCTGGTGCTGGAATTATTCCCTGACAACGCCATCCTGAATCGTTGGATTCGCCTAGCGCGAAAGCATGTGAAGTTTCAGGGACTGCCGGCGCGCATCTGCTGGCTGGGTTACGGCGAACGAGCGCTGTTCGGCGAGCGCATCAACGATTTGGTGGCACGCGGCGAATTAAAGGCGCCCATCGTGATCGGGCGCGACCACCTGGACTGCGGCTCCGTGGCCTCTCCCTTCCGCGAAACCGAGAGCATGAAAGACGGCAGCGATGCCATTGCCGATTGGCCTATCCTCAACGCCCTGCTGAACACCGCCTCAGGCGCCAGTTGGGTTTCCTTCCACCACGGCGGCGGCGTGGGAATTGGATACTCGCTGCACGCGGGACAAGTCACCGTGGCCGATGGCACACCGGAAATGGCGAAGCGGCTGAATCGGGTGCTGACCAACGATCCTGGAATCGGTGTGGCGCGCCACGTGGACGCAGGCTACGAGGAAGCGGCGACGTTTGCGGCTAAGGCGGGAGTGGGGATTCCGAAGGTAAAGTGACGAGCGACTAAAAGCAGTGACAAGTGACGAGTGACAAGCCAGCAAGAACCGGGAATTGAAAATCGAAATTCGAAACTCGAAAGTCGCGGCAAGTTGCCGGTATCGAGTTTCGTTTGCTTGTCACTTGTCACTCGTCACTTGTCACTGGTCTTCGTCACTCCTCACTGTCTTCATCAGCTCTTCTTGGATGTGACCGCGAAGAACGAGCGAAACTGTTGATCAACTTTTCTGCTTTTGCATTTGGGGCAGGAGATTCGCTTCTTGTCGTGATCCGCCACGGTCAGGGTTAGAGTGAACGATTTCTTGCACTCTTTGCATGCGTATTCGTAATTGGGCATATGAAAAACCTCCGGAAGGCGTTGGGAGGGTATTATAGCGCACTGAGTCGGTAATTTACGGGTTAAGTCGCGCGCCACGCCGCGCGGATTTGATATGTTGTAGGGGCGGTTCGCGAACCGCCCCTACGAAACTCCTACCATGCCACACACTTCTCCACCCTCGTTCTTCTTCCGCAACGCCGCGCAACTGATTACGCTGTCAGGCCCGCCCGTGCCGCGCCGTGGTGCGGCTCTCGGCGAATTGGGCATAATCCCCCGGGGTGGCGTGCTGACGGAGGGAGTGACGATCCTCGCCGTCGGCCTCACACGCTCGCTCGAACGCCAGGCGATGCGCCTGCATGCCGAAGCCATTGACTGCCGGGGACGCGTGGTCATGCCCGGATTCATCGATTCGCACACGCATTTGATCTTTGCCGGGAGCCGGGTGAACGATTACGAGCTGCGTCTGCGTGGCAAAACTTATGAGGAGATTGCAGAGGCCGGCGGTGGAATCCAATCTTCTGCACGCACAATCCGGAAGTCCGGCATTCCCGCGCTGGTGGAACAAGCGCGAAAATTCCTCGATCAGTTCGCCGCCCACGGCACCACCATGGTCGAAGTGAAGAGCGGCTACGGGTTGGAGATCGCGCAGGAGCTGAAAATCCTGCGCGCCATTCGAAAGCTTCAAGCCGTCGCGGCTCTGGAATTGGTGCCCACGCTGCTTGCCCTCCATGCGCTCCCGTCAAGCTTCCGCGGACGTTCGGCCCAGTACGTGAAGGAAGTCATCAGCCGGCTGATTCCCGCGGTGGCGCGACAAGGACTGGCCGAATTTATCGACTGCTTCTGCGACCGGGGGGCATTCAGCGTGGAAGACTGCCGCCGCGTGTTTGCCGCGGGCCGCAAATTCGGCTTGACGCCAAGGATTCATGCCGAGCAACTTGCGCGCACTAGCGCCGCGCGCCTCGGCATTGAAGTTGACGCCGCGTCCGCCGACCACCTCGACAAGCTATCGGCCGGGGACATTCGCGCCCTGGCACGCTCCAACACGGTCGCCACACTCTTGCCGGGAGCGAATTTTCACCTGGGATTGAAGCAGTATCCTCCCGCACGTAAACTCATTGATGCCGGAGCCGCGGTAGCTCTGGCCACGGACTTTAATCCTGGCACAAGTCCGACCCTGAACATGCAATTCATCATGTCGCTCGCCTGCACGCAGATGCGGATGACGCCG
>CAYTMD010000228.1:7930-9653 GCA_964438685.1 uncultured Acidobacteriota bacterium | reverse complement strand
GACTGGAACTATACGATTGCTCCGATGTAAATCTATTCTTGCGTCAGCCCTAAGCTCGTCGTTACCTTCTAAGATGGCGGCGTAAAGGTGCATCTACGTCTTACCCACGACCATCCCATTGAAATCCCCGCGCGCGCTCCCTGGGGCGAGGGAAGTAAGCCTAAACCAACACAAACAGAACATACCCTGCCCTCACGCGGTCGCCACATGTGCTGCCGCTTCCGTGGGCCGCGCCCGAATCTTCACCTCGATGCGAGAGCCGAGACGGTTGATGATCGACATGAGCCGATCAACCGTAAACCGTCCCAGATCGGCATTGCGAATACGCGAGAAGTCGGCCGCGGCAACCCCGGTGCGTTGGTGCGCCCCGCGCACGCTTAGGCCGTCCCGGTCGAGTGCCTTAATGATCTCAGCAGCGAGGATTGCCTTAAATTGTTGGGCATCAGCATTCTCATGTCCGAGGTCGCGAAAAACATTTCCGCTTCCCCGCACTACTTCCAACTTTTCGCTCTTCATTGCAACATCTCCAGTGTCTCAGTTCTAGCTCTCAGCGCAGATTCGGGAAATGACTTTTCCAATCGCCTCTGCAAAAACCTCGCGCGCCGGCAGGAGACTCACAACCAGGTAGCCTTCAGAGGGAAAATCGTAGAAGTGTCCCGGATGCACCGAGACGCCTTCGTGGGTGAGCAAATCGAGTGCCCACTCCTCATCGCTGCGCGTCGAAGGCACGCGCAGGATAGTGTACCAGCCGCCTTCAACGTTTAACCTGCTCACCGGCAGCCCAGCGGCAAGCAATTCATCGAGCGTTTGCAGATTGGCCTTAACCTGCTGCAATACTTGCGATTGGATGCTGTGTCGTTGCGCGAGCCATTGGGGTGCGGCCAACGCCACGGGAGCGCTTACGGAAAGATACGTGTCGGCAATCACCTCCAGGCGCGCTTGTGCCTGGCGCCGCAATTCCGGTGGGCCGCTCACCACGATCCAGCCCAGCTTCATCTGCGGCAAGGCGGAGATTTTCGATAACCCACTGAGCGTGAATGTAAGCGCCTCCGAGTATTCCGCGTGAGTCACCACGCGTTCCGCATCCACGCCAAAACCATAATCGGCAAAAACTTCATCGGCAATCAGGGCTGCCTGGTTGCGGTGGCAAAGCTCAATCATTCCGCCCAGTTCGCGCTTGCCAACATAAGATCCTGTGGGATTGTTGGGGTGCACAACCAGCACTGCGCGCGTCTGTGAATCCCATCGCGAAGCGAGCGCTTCCAAATCCATCCGCCAGGCACCGTCGTAAACAAGGGGGTAGGGAAGCACTTCAACGTCATTCAAGGCGCACAGAAAATCGAAAAGAGGATAACTCGGCTGAGGGGTCAGGATTTTGTCGCCGGGGTTGGCCAGAAGCCGGAACACGAACGAGTAAGCCTCACTGGTGCTGGTGGTCAGGAAAATCTGGTCAGGTTCAAGCTGCACGCGGCGCTCAAAATAGTATTGGGCCACGGCTTCCCGCGCCACCAGCAGTCCACGCGGATCGGGCTGATAAGTCAGTGAGCGGGAGTCATGCAATGGGGCAAGTATCTCTTCGGCATCGAGCGCAAAACCACACCGGGTGGGGTTCGATTCCGTCAGGTCGAGAATCGGCAAGCCGCTCGCCCGCCGCTGGCGCAGCAACTCGGAAAGCCGATTGGGGGTTAGCGACCAGTTGGTTCGGGATGAGAACATGATTAAG
>CAYTMD010000228.1:0-7830 GCA_964438685.1 uncultured Acidobacteriota bacterium | reverse complement strand
CGCGTGGCTTCCTTCTTGTTGCCATCGGGGCGGCGGTAATGGGTCTCCACTGACATGGTCCCGTGGTATCCATCTTTGATCAGCGCCTTGAACTGGCCATGGTAGTCCACGACGCCCTTGCCAATGGGCACATAGCGGGTCCAGCCAGTTTTGTCAGGAACCAGATCTTTAAGGTGCATGTGGGGAAAAAGGCCGCGCACGTGGTTGTAGCCGTCGGGGTAGGGAACTTCGTGCAGATCCACACTGTTGGCCGGATCCCAGTTTCCGCGCAACCAGGGCGAGTCGATTTCGCGGAGCATCCGCCCCAATTCCTCCCCCTTGCCGACGTTGCACGAAGGTTCGTTTTCAAGCAACAGTATGATCTTGTTCTGTTCCGCCAGAGCCACGGCTTTTTTCAATCGCTTCACGACGTACGGATACGCCTTTGTGGGATCCTCCACACGCCAATAGCTGAAGATTCGAACCTTGTCGGTGCCGAAAAGCCGGGCGATTTGAAAAGACTTGTTCAGCGCCTCTTCCGCGTCCTGCTCCGTCAACTGGGCCTTGAAGAGGCCGCGTTCATCGTTAGGAATTGGGGAAATTTCCGGCAGATCCCATTTATAAAGCGGCGAGCTGATGTCGGATACCTGAAAGTGATGCTTGTCGATGATCTGCTTGGCGTGTTCGAGCTCCGGCTGCGACAGGCTCATAATGTTCTTGCCGCCGACAGTACGCAATTCACAGTGGGAAAGCGAGTAGCTCGCGATAAACTCCAGGGCCTCGTCGAGGTCCTGGGAAATCTCATCGGTAATGACCCCGAGCTTAAACGGTACCGGTCCCTTTCCAGACGTCTTCGCACCCAGCGAAGCTCCCGCTCCCAGTGCGCCTAATGCCAGGCAAAATTTCCTCCGTGTCCATTGTTCCGTCATGCCATACCACCTGGGAAATAAGTGCTTCTGAGTATGGATAGTCAAAGGGCGGCTATCGGCAATCTCAGAAACGGGTCGTCTACGGTTGTGCGCTCATGACCCTTGGTGGGCGCAGTCCGCTTGGGAGTATGATAGCGTCAGGTACCGCCTTCCACCTCCGCCGCAGCCATTATGCACTCGAATCGCAATTCAGAAAAGGCGGCAGCTTCGCGGGATGAGCTCCAAGACGCATGCATTGATGATGACGGGTGGTGTCAGCGCCGGCGGATCATGTGGAAGTTGCCGTAAGTGGCATTGCTGCTGTTGTGATCGTATCCGTGGCAAAGCAGATTGCAGGACCCGCTGAAGGGGGTGGAGCCCTTCGTCCACATCGGCCCTGCTGCGGCGCTGTTGGGAGCAACGATGTTGAGATCAAAATTAATCAGGCTGCTGTTGTTCAACGTCGTCCCATTGGGCACGCCGTGCGGATCGTGGCAGGTGGCGCAGGAGGCGATCGCCATGTGATCGGAGTGGTTAGGGAAGCTGTCGTTGCGCAGAAGGCTCTGCTCGCTGTGGCACTTGAAGCAGAGCTGGTAATCGGCGGAGGCATAGGGAATGTTGGGCGTCGTTCCCGGCGTGCCTGTGGCACTCTCGATGGTATAGGCGCGTTCAAGAATATGGATCACGCCGGAGCCATGGGGGCCTGGCGGATCGGTGTTTCCCGGGCCAAGATTGCGGCCGGTGTCATTCGAATGGCAATCCACGCAGTATATCTGGGCCGCGCCGGAAAGCGGTCGATTCGACAAGGGAGTGCCACTTCCGTTCACCATGGCAGGAAGCAGGCTGGGTACCGCTCCACCCGGGCCCGCGGTCAAACCGCGCGGGCTGGAGACGGGATGCCAGGAAGCTCCCGAGGAAATTGCCTGGCGTATATCGGTGGAAGGAATCAGCCGGTTGGGGAGCGGGCCGTAGGCTTGATAGCCCGGCACCTGCGGTTTGTTGGGGTTGTAACTGTGGCACTTCAGGCAGACCTCATACTCGTACAGGGCATCGCCAGTGCCGCGCCGGGGGTCATGCGGGGAGCCATCAATGGCAATGCCGCTCTCCCCCAGCAGTGAGGCCGAGAGTTGTGGGGGCACGGGCGGAGTGGGGTCCGTATGCGTCCCGTGCGCATTGTGGCAGTCGTCGCAGGAGGCGTGACGGGTCAGAATTGCACCCGGCGCTTCATTGGGATCATGGCCGGGCTGCACCCCCAAGGAAGGATGAATGTACATCTTGGCAGTGAATTGAGATTTAAGATTCCACAATTGGGTCAGCACGTTTCCGTCGTGACATTGGAAGCAGACCTGATCGGTTTCCCCCTTCATCAATTGGCTGGCGGTGTGCGCGGCATGGGGGTTATGGCATGCTTCGCAACCATTGGTCATGGTGGTGGTGTAACCGGTGTGCGCGCCGAGCCAGGTAATGCCGCCGTTGGTCTGGGTGTTATAAACGTTTGCCGCTGACTGGTGGCTGGAAGCCGTGCCGGCATCGCCGCTCCAGCTCCACAAATTCGCTCCGGCGCCACCCTTCAGGTCGTGGCAGGAAAGACAGATCGCCGTGGCGGAATTGCTCTTCACCAGGAAGTTGTTCTCGACCGGGTCAATGGTCTCGTTGTGGGGGTCGTGGCAGCTCGTGCATTGCATCAAGCCGTTGCCGTCCGCCCGCACCTGATCGCCGATCTGCGGCTGGCGCACCTGCGGGTTGGCAGAATTAACGCTGATGGCGATGGGGTGGTGATTGCTGAGGTTCAGGCCAAAATCGGCCGGCACGGTCGTGGGCATGTACTGATTGGTCGGCACGTTTTGAAACGGAATCTGGCCATTGTTGACGGTGTCACCCAGCGCCACCGTACCATCATGGCAGCTCAAGCAGAGTTTCGAACTATCGGTGGTTTGCGGCTGGGGCACGGTGGCGAAAAGCGTCGTGCTCTGGTAGACCTGATAGGTAACTCCGGTGCTGAGCGTGTGGTTCCACAGCGGCGCGGCAGGTTGGGCTTTGTGTGCCGTGTGGCAGAATAAACACTGGGCATTGATCGTGGCGGCCTTAAGGGTTGCGCTGCTATTCACGGAGAAGTCGTGACTGGAGTTCTTCAGCATGCTGATGCGGCTCTGTTGCACCAGCACGCCGGCGCCGTTCGGTTGCACCTGCGCGAGAGCCGCGCCCGGGATGAAGCAGATCAGCAGCCAGGCGAGTGAAAGGCGCTTCATCGTCCGCCTCCCGCTTGAGCCCGCGAGTTCGCGGCTTCCTCGGGAAAATACTGAAAGACCTCCACCCGGCGCTGGAAGGGGTCGGCAACGTAAACGCGGTTGGAAGAATCAAAAGTCATGCCCGCGGGAATATAGAACTCTCCCCGCCCCTTCCCGCTTTGGCCGAAGCTCAGAAGGTAGCGGCCCTGCACATCAAAAATCTGCACCGTGGAAAACAGCGCCTCGGCAATATAAATATGTCCCTCGGAATCGATCGTCAGTCCTTTGGGGCGATTGATAAAGCCGGAACCATCACCCTGCGACCCGAACTGCTCCAGGAACTTCCCCTCCGGCGAGAACACCTGGACGCGAAAGTTCAGCGTGTCGTTGATGTAGAGCCGGCCCATCTTGTCGATGGCGATGAATGTGGGGAAGTTAAATTGGCCGGGTTCCGTGCCTCGTTCACCGAACCGCAATCGCAATTCGCCCTCGGTGGTAAAAGCAAAAACCCTCGGGCGGACAGTATCCACGACGTACAGCAGATGGTTCACAGGGTTGAAAGCTATGGAGGCTGACCGCTTGAAGTAGCCTTCCTCCCCTCCAATGAAGCCGAGAAGTTTTCCCTTGGAGGAGTACTTCAACACGCGCCCGGCGCCGGAATCGCTTACGTAAATGTTGTCCTCATCGTCCACGGCCACAGCCACCGGGGTGCCGAACTGTTTTCCTTTCCAGCCGCGAATGACCCTTATCGATTTCTTCGCGGGGTCGAAGATCTTCACATTGGCGGCGCCCGTGTCCGCAATGATCAGGCGGCCCTCGTGGTCAATGGTCAAGGCAAATGGCCGCTGGAGAATGGAAGGGTCCGTCTCATTCATGGCCCAATCCACGATCTTCCGCCAGAGCGGGCGTTTCCAGCCGAGATCCGCGGCGCGGGAATAGGAAGAGATGAACTGAATGCGGGGGGGCTCAGGGGCAGGCGGCCATTGTGGCAAGCTCGTCTTGGAGCCTTGGCCGAAAAGCAGGGATGAGGACAAAGCCATCCAGGCCAGTCCTGCCCCGATGGATCTCCGAAGCTGTTTAACCATCCTGGCCCTGCGGCACTTCATATCCTGATTCCCTATAACCAGTTTCATCTGTTCAATCTTGCAATAGTCTTGCCGAATCCCCCGGCCTGACCGACTTTGTTGCCCCGACACATGGCTGACACAAAAACCCTTACCGTGGACCGTATAACCCTTTGGCGGATCGCCAGTATTTGAATTCTAATGGGTGGGAATGCCCATTGGTAGAAATTTAATTCGACTCATGGTCGAAGTTGTAAGGGGATTTCTTGCCATCCCCTCTGTCTAACATAACCGCTGAACCCAATTAGGGTAGCAAGCCCTGTCCCTGCATATCGCCATGCGGCTCACAGAATGTGGAAGGGAAAACGAACCCTTATGTAAAAGCGATTCACTAACTCATTGAACAAGGCCGCTTGGCTGTTGGCATGCCCATACCCGGCCAGAATCGTGAACCGGCCGAACTTGTATTCCGCCGTCAAATCCACCTGCTGGTAGGTGTTCAGGGTGCTGTTGGTGAAGGTAAACAGGTACCGGTTTTCAGAGATACGGCTTTGCACCAAAAGGCTGGGGTTGACATGCCAGAGTACTCCTGCCTGCTCGGTCCTTACGTAAGAATAGACGAAAGGATTGAGAAGTTCCGGCGGCAACACCGTGCCGCCCGTGGAGCCGCCCGATTGAGTAATCAGGTTGTAATACTGCTGGGCGGAATTCGTGAGACCGCGCGATGCAAATAGCCCCACACGCTTGGTGCTCGCGGTGACCGAGTAGTTGCTGTTGTCCAAACTGATCGCGGAGCCCGCCAGGGAAATCGAGGTCTTGCCAAGGTCGGCCATGCCTTGAAGGGTGACCCACCGGAAATACTGGGAATCCAACTTGAGGTTGGCCCGCCGGTTGATGGTATTGACGATGTTAAAAAAGAACGGATTGGTGGTGTCGTCGTAGGTGCCACCTACGGTCCAGCGCGCCTTGTGAACGTTTCCTCCGGAGAGGCTGTCCTGGATGCTGTAACCCACGCCGGAACTCCCGCTGCCCTTCAGCACGGAATAGTCGAGGTAGTTCACATTCGCCATGCTGTTGAATTTCAGCTTCCCAAGGTTCTTGAAATAGGAGTAGCCGCCACCCACGGTTTCGCCGCCGGTGGTGACCAGCGCCGCCTGGCTGGCGGTGAGACTCGCTATCGATTGCTGATCCAACCCATTGTGGTCATAGCTGAAATTGCCATTGAAGGCCAGGTGCTCGGTGGCGCGGAAGTTCGCGTTGGTGTTCAGGGTCACGGAGTTTGAGCTTTCCGTGAGCGCGTTGAAGGGAAGGCTGATGACCGGCTCCCCCGTCACGCTCGCGGCCAGTGCCAGGGTATTGATGGCGTTGTTGGAATAGGAGAACTGGTAAGTGGTGGTGAGCCGCTTCGTATTCTTCCAGGTAACACCCCCCGCGGCCAGGGTGACGCTGGAAGTCTCGGTATCAGTCGGGTCCAAATCTGAATACTTGAATGACGTGCGTTCAACGTCGAAATCCGCCTGGACCTTATTGGCGAAATTCCTGGTTGCGAACAGGTTGAGGGTGTTCGTCCAATTCTTGACGTCGTTGAGGTTATTGGCGAGTCTCAGGTAATTGTCAGAGAAGCGAACGTCCCAGCCGTCAACCTTGCGGGTGGCATTAACGTTGCCAAAGGTCTGCCGGTAGTTGTATTTAATTCCCTGGGGAAAATTCACTCCCTGGGAAACATCGTCAGACAGATTGCCATATCCAAAGTTGTAGCTGATCATGGCGAGTTTGGGCTTCTTGATTTCTCCCCGTAAGCCCACAATCGAGTCTGTCGAAATGTAGGGAGGAATCAGCGATCCATCGGTGGTCGAGCGGGTCCGCGTGAAATAGATGGAGAAAGGAAAAGCGCGCTCAGGGAGGAAAGAGAGATTTCCATTGAAAGTAAGCCCGTTGCTCCTGGCGCTTCCCTGCTCCACCGAGGTGTTGTCACCATCCCAAAATCCGGCAAAGGAGTAGTTCAGCAATCGGGGATCGTAAAGGTATCCGCCCGCCGTCAGGCCCAATTCCGTAGTAAGACTGTGGTACGTGTCCTGGACGTTTCCCGTACTGAGGCTGGTGTAATCGTAACCCAACCCGCCGAAACCGTTAAGGCTGAGAGGTTTTTCGGCAGACTGCGCTCCCAAGAAAGTTGGGAAAACGCAGAAGGCGATAACACTTGAAATTAGCGTGCGCCTTAGCCCGTTGCTTGTCATTACCCGGCTGCCCCCATAATGCTCGCCGCGGCCGGGTTGATCCCTTTGTCTAGAATCTCAATTTTCGCGTTCTTCTTGAGACCGGCAATCCAGGCATGGCGGAGCTCCAGGGTGTTCTTCTGTACCAACTCCTGTTGAAGCATGGGACTTACTTCCGCGAAACTCATTTGCCGGACCGGCTCACGGGCTTCCACTTTCAGGATGCTGAACCCGTAAGTGGTACGGAAGGGTTTGCTGGTCTCGCCCGGTTTCAAGCTGAAAGCCACCTTCTCAAACTCAGGATCCAGTCGGCCGCGATGCACCCAGCCAAGGTCACCGCCTTTGACGCGGTAGGCATCATCGGAATATTGCGTGGCAAGCGCGCCGAAATCCTTGCCTGCCTGAAGTTGCGAGTAGACATTGTCCACCTTGCTCTTGGCCTTGCCCACTTCTTCCGGGGTCGCCTTCTCGCCAAACTCCGCCAGGAAAATTCGCACGTGGACTTGTTCCGGCCGGACGAATTTCTTGGGATTCTGATCGTAGTATTTGTGCAACGCTTCGGGCGAAACCTGGGCGGGTTGCACCACCTGTGCCTTGTAAATCTTCTCCAAGGTCAAGCTGCGCTGGATTCTGGACGTATAGTCCTTCCGGGTGACGCCACTGGCGCGCAGCGAGCGGTCAAACTTCTCTCCCCCGTAGGCCGCCCTCAGGCGATTGAACTCGGCCTGGGCGGTGGCCAAGGGGACCACGGTATGGTCTTTCACGGCTTGTTGATATGCCAGTTCCCGGACAATGAGCTCCTCCGCAGCCTGCGAACGAACTTCCTGGAGCTTCTCAGGGCGGAGCCCGCCATGGGCCGAGTTGACCGGGTAAAGATTTTCGATTTCATCCTGGAGGGAGGACTCCAGAACGGGCACGCCGTTCACCCTCGCTACCACGACATCGGTGACTTTGTGTTGTGGAACAATCTGTTGGCAAGAACTGAAGACTGGATGGAGGAAGGGAGAGAAGGCCAGAAGCGCAAAGATCCGGCACCCCTGCGCATTTCCCATTCTCCCGTGTGGCCATGCTGCCCCCATACCAGCCTCCTCCGCTCCTCTAAATGTAGTGCGTTGTTAATAAGGATGCTTGTAGCGCCGTCCGGAACCTGCCCCGACAAAGTCGGGAGGGCGGCACATGCCGGGTAAAACCCGGCGCTACAAACAGAACGCACGCGAATCAAATGCATTGCCATTTGAGACGCAAGACGTTAGATCGGGTTGGGAGGCTCTCCCAGGGTTTCTGAAGAGAGCCCCAGATGAATGGTTACTTGCCGTGGCAGTCCAGGCAAAGGGCGCTGGCTGTCGTCGTGTCGCGCAGGAACGGCTTGTTGGTCGTGTTGTTATGCACGTCGTGGCGTGTGGAGCACTGCATCTTGCCACCGTACAATGGAAGG
>CAYTMD010000227.1:0-9677 GCA_964438685.1 uncultured Acidobacteriota bacterium | reverse complement strand
AATCCGCCATGGTTCCGGAGTGGACATGCAGTCCGCGCTTATTTTAACGCCTATGACCCCCGGCCCCTCTCCCCCAAAGGGGCGAGGGGAGAGGTAACTTAAATTTACTTCCCTCGCCCCTTTGGGGGAGAGGGTGGACCGCAACCGGCGCCGTCATCAGCCGGGGCGGGACGGGTGAGGGGGTCAAAACCCAAGTGTTGCGGAAGTAGTCACAGGCCAGAAGGCAGGCGTTAGTGCGAATTTCTCACCCTACTTGGACTCTTGAACGGCAGAACGGCAAGGCTTGTAGGTATGGGGAAAGAGTCCAGGTCCGTCATCCAACACAGCGAACGCATTGCATGTCATGTCGTCGCCCTCGGTCTCCTGCCACTCAGCGCGCCACGCCGTGGCACTGCCTTCCGCTTTCCGCCTACCCCTCGTGCCCGCTCCCCACATCCTCGCCCGATACTGGGGGCGGCACTCTCCCTTGCATGGGCGTATTCTTCTGCTCCACGCCAAGCAGGGCGCCAAGCAGCACCTCAAGCGAGTCGAGTAGACGCTTGTCGGCCGTTTGAATCAGGTAATTAGCCATGCGCAACAATTGCAGTTGGCGGGGGTTGTAGCTCTCCTCGGTGGACGGAGCATGCTTTCCGTGGCCGGAATGAAGCAAGTTCATAATGCAGTTCCCCGACGACGTAATGACGCACTGCAATGTACCAAGTTGGGTGGGACGCTCCTGAAAGATCTCGCTCACCGGCACTCCCAGTGCCAGTGCAATTTTGCGTAGCGTATTAGGACGGGGTTCAAGGTGCCGGTTTTCAATACGTGAGAGGTATGACGCTGCCAGCCCGGTGCGATCACTTAATTCCTGCTGGGTCAAACCCTCCTTGTTCCGCAACTGTATGATGCGCGTGCCAATACTCATAATCAGGCCCCCCGTTGACCAAATTGCCCCAATATTAACATATGTGTAATAAAAAGGCTTTTGGATTCCGATTTGCTTGACACTCATGTAAAGGAGAGTATCGTTAATGAGGAAGAAGAAAGCGGAGCGGCTCTCAGTCGAAGATATTAGGTTCGGAATCCTGTCGGACCTACCGCCCACGCGAAGCGGCAGGCAGCGCGAGAAATGGAAGATGGTCACGAGCGGTGGCCAACTCGGCGCTCCAAGATAGACGAAAAGAGGGTTACAGGTCGTACGAGGCGCCCCGTGTAAGGCAAGTGAGGAGAAGCGCTCGACCTGAACAGGCCCGGTTCTTGGCGACAGGATTCCGAGTCAATCAAGTTTTGGTAGGAGGAAGGCCAGTAGTACGGAAAACGTACTGATCTACCAACGAGCCCACCGACCCGTCCGGGATTTTGTTAAGCAACCCCACAATCCTGCCTTATAAGCCCTGAGCCGGACGGGTCTTTCCTAAAGAAACAAAACACACCACAATTTAGGCTTTACTGTCCAAGACTTTGGAGTGTCTTGTTTATCAAAGGCATGCAGGCAATTCAATATTGCGCAATACGCGGCAATGGCGCTATGTTGCCAAAGCGCCTCGCGGAGCATCCGGCGCGGAATGAATGGAGAAGAGACTATGAAGGTTTTGGTGACAGGCGGCGCGGGCTACATTGGAAGTCACGCTGCCAAAGCGTTGGCGAAGGCCGGGCACGAACCTCTGGTGCTTGACAATATCAGCACCGGGCATCGCTGGGCAGTGAAGTGGGGGCCTCTGCTGGAGTGGGATCTTGCCGACACGGAATTGCTTCCCCAGTTCCTGGAAAAGGAGCGCGTGGAAGCGGTGCTGCATTTTGCCGCGAGTTTGATGGTCGGGGAATCTGTCCTGGAACCCCGAAAGTATTACTGGAACAATGTCGTCAACACGCTACGCCTGTTGGATTCCATGCTGGAGGCGGGGGTGAAACGCATCGTTTTCTCCTCCTCCGCGGCAACCTACGGTAATCCTCAGCAGGTGCCGATTCCCGAGGATCATCCCAAGTTGCCGATCAACCCTTATGGCGAAACCAAGCTGGCGATGGAACGCGTCCTTCAGTGGTACGGAAACGCGTATGGCATAAAATGGGTCGCATTGCGATATTTCAACGCGGCGGGAGCGGATCCCGATGGCGAACTGGGAGAATGCCACGATCCGGAAGCGCACCTCATTCCCCTGACGATCAAGGCCGCGCTAGGGCAACGGTCGCAAGTCGAAATATACGGGACGGATTATCCGACCCCCGACGGCACCGCGGTTCGCGACTACATCCATGTCACGGATTTGGCCGATGCCCACGTGCGGGCACTGGGCTATCTTGCCGAGGGTGGTGAAAGCCTCGCGCTCAACTTAGGCACGGGCCATGGATACTCGGTGCGCGAAGTCATCACTGCCGTGGGGAAAGTATCCGCCAAACTGGTGCCATTTCGCGAAGGACCGCGGCGCGCCGGCGATCCCCCGGTGCTGGTTGCGGACGCACGCCTTGCCGGCAGTGTTCTTGGCTGGAAACCCCAGTATTCCGAACTGGAAACCATAGCCGAGAATGCGTGGAAGTGGCATTTGAAACACGGCGACAAGAAGTAGTACCACCTTGTGTTCGGTTCGCCCCCTATGCGGGGAATTGATTCAATTGGGGCTCGAACTGACGCATGGCTGCCTCATCTGGTGTATAAGAATTACGAACTGGGGAAGCATGATGTGGCCACCATGTACACCCGAAGCGATGGCAAGTTATTGCATACCATAGAATTACAATCGAAAAAAAACTTGGCCCCACAATTGCCTTGATGTCTGAACGGAAACTATTGACGATGTCAATTTTGCGTATGGGGACATCTCCCGGAATCGGAGCGATCTCACCCTTACGCCATGGTGTTGAAGACAATCAGGCGGAAGTACGCATCAAAATGATAGAGCGATGATTTCTACAAATCTAACATGGGGTAACACTATGAGAAAATGTCGTGATACTCACCACTCAATCTCGCCAGACGCGACGAAACGAACGTTCAGCAGGGGATTCTTGTCAGGATTGTTGATGATCGGTCTGGTTGCCGGCGCAGTTTTCGCTTTACCAACCAGTTCGCATGCCGCGGAAATTGCGGTGGGGATTTCCGTTAGAGTCGGACCTCCCCCGCTGCCCGTTTATACGCAGCCGATCTGTCCGGGTCCCGGCTACATCTGGACTCCAGGGTATTGGGCTAACGATCCGGACAATGGATATTACTGGGTTCCCGGCACCTGGGTGATGGCGCCAACCCCTGGCTTCTTGTGGACGCCTGGTTATTGGGGCTGGGGAGGAAGCGCATTTTTCTGGCATGTGGGTTATTGGGGTCCCCACGTTGGCTTCTACGGGGGCATCAATTATGGATTCGGCTACCCCGGCGTCGGGTTCGTAGGTGGTGAATGGAGGGGCCGGACCTTCTTCTACAACCGGTCCGTGAACAACATCAACATTACGCGGGTCACGAACGTTTATGATCGCAGGGTGACGAACAATTTTGCGGTAAATCGCGTTAGCTACAATGGCGGCGCGGGCGGACTCGGCGCTCGGCCCGGCCGCGAGGAGCTTGCGGCAGAGCATGACCGGCATATCGAGGCAACGTCCACGCAGCGGCAGCATGAACTGGCGGCGCACGGGGAGCGCTCACAATTTGCTTCTGAAAATCATGGGAGGCCCGGCGTGGCAGCAACTGCGCGGCCAGGTGAGTTTCGGGGCCAGGGTGTGGTGCAGTCGAAGCAGGCCGGTGGCACGGGCAATCCAAGTGGATTTCATGGTACTCAGCATGGCACCACGAGTGGTTATACCGGCGGCCGCAGCCCTAATCCAGGCGGAGGCGGCAACCATTCGGTCATGACCGCCCATCCCACGACATCCTCCTCGCAGGGCTACGGGTCGAGGCAGGGAGGCGCGGTCACTGGCCAAAACCATGGCACGCCCACGCCACACAACGATGTTGCGCGTTCGAACCGCCAGACCACACATCAACCGCCGGCCCAACAACACGGGTCGCAGACTTCGGGTGGAGGACACGAACGGCACGAACCTGAACCTCACCACTGAGGAAGCGCCATTGTGTCAATCGCGTGCCGGGGTGGAATGCCCACCGCCCCGGCGCCTCTAAAGGTAACCCAGTTCTTTCCCCAGGGCGCGGAGTTGAGCGTTGTCGATGAAGAGTTCAGCTTGGGTTGCGTCATAGCCGTGTTCAAGGGTGCGGCGCAAATGGAACGCGGCAATTTCCGCGAGCTGCTGGTCCGTTAAATACTTCTGCTCCTTCTCGCGCAATTGGGTAAGGGCGGGGCAGGAGATGGAAACCGTGGCGTGCTTTCCGTCAACCAGAAAGACGCAATCGATGGTGTCACTGTGCCGGGTGGCGATGGCGGCAAAGAGGTGAACGAAGCGAACCTTGACCGGTTCTGCGAGTGCGTGCGAACTGACTTCAAACGGCGTAACAATATAACTCATGTGGTGGTTTATCCATGGGGGAGGATTCGGAACGCTGAATGCCACTAATCCATTTATTATAATCCCACTTTTTCCCTCAAGCACAGGCTATGCGGGCCAGGGCACATCTCAGCAACATATTTGGTACGACCCCGGCGATAAATTTATGCAACCTTTCCGGCCCGGCGGGCGTCTAAACTAGTAATTCTATTCTATTGACTACCTGAGGAAGTGGGTAGTCCTGAGATTTCAGAATTATCCACTTCCTCCTTCCTAATCTCAATAAGATTCCGAAACCCAACAACAAATTGAAGTGTGCGCGCGTTCGCTTAAAATGGGTTTACGCCGGGAGTGGTGAAGCTATATACTGCCCTTCATCACGCTTTGATACTTTCCAACAAGGATTAAATCAAGTCTCGCGAATTGGCGAGATTGGCTGATTCCCAGGAACCGCAGCGGAGAGATCACACATGAATTTGATGAAGGAAATCAACGAATTAAGTTGTGATTTCTACACCCCCCTGGGCCCGCAAGGAGTGATGGAAGCATTCGTTGCACGCCTGGTACATCATTATGGAATGGGGGTCGCTGCCATCTGGCGTCTGAACCCCGGGCAATCTCAACTTGCGCTTGCGGCTTCTGCCGGCTGTCCAACAATCCCCGCAACCTTGAACGAAATCTCCGCCAGTCATTCCTTACTGGGAAGAGCTGCGCAAGCAAAGCTGCCGCAGGCCTATGCGGGATCCCCAGCGGATGGAGATGAGTTGGCACATTGGGCGGAGCAAAACCAATTCCGTTTTTTAGGCTCGTACCCCCTGGCCGATGATTCCAAGACTTTGGGTACGCTGCTGATCGCCGCGCGGCAAGCCCCCGATGAGTCGTTGCAGGCGCTCTTCCGATTGCACGCGCGGATGGTTTCCATTGCCTTGCGCGACGCGGAATTATTCGCGGGCGTTCAACAAGATGTGAACAGGCTCCAGTCCATAGTTGAGGCCAGCAAGGTGTTCAATTCCACGCTGGATCTCACTGAACTCTTGGGCAAGATTCTGGATTTGGCCAAGACCCTCACCTCGGCCGAGCGCGGAACGTTGTTTCTGGTGGACGAAAAGGCCAACCAGATCTGGTCCATGATCGCGCATGGAATGGAGAAGGAGGAGATTCGCCTTCCCCGCGGGCGGGGGATTGCCGGCCATGTCGCTCAGACCGGCGATATTGTCAACATTCCCGACGCCTATGCGGACAGTCGTTTCGATCCCGAGATCGACAAGCGCACGGGATTCCGCACGCGCAATATCCTTACTCTACCCATCCGCAACAAGGCCGGGAAGATCCTTGCCGCGTTGCAACTGCTCAACAAGTCGGAGGGCAGCTTCACCGCTGAGGATACCGACGTGATGCTGACGTTGTCGGGGCAGATGGCGATGAGCCTCGAAAACGCCCAGCTTCACCATGATCTTCTGGAAAAAGAGCGGCTGGAACGCGAAATGGCCCTGGCGCGCGGCATTCAGCGCAGCCTCCTGCCGGAGACGGCTCCAGTTATCCCGGGCTTCGACCTGGCAGTATTGAACGAACCCTGCTTTGAGGTGGGAGGCGACTACTACGATTTCCTGAGCCTGGGACCGAACACCCTGCTGGTCGTCATCGCTGACGTGGAGGGCAAAGGCATCAGCTCCGCCATGGTGATGTCAAATCTTCAGGCCACGTTGCGTGCGCTGGTGCTGCACCTGCATTCCCTCAACGACATCGCCGAATCTGTGAACAAGATGATCCTTCACGATACGGGCGGCGAAAAGTACATGACCATGTTCATGGGGCTCATTGACACGCGGCGGAAGGCGATTCACTACATCAATTGCGGGCACGTTCCGCCCGTCATTGTGCGGCCCGGCAGCGAACCCATCCAGCTCACAGAGGGCGGCATGGTAATTGGCCTCTTCGAAAACGTCCAGTTTGACCGCGGCCACGTAAAATTCCAACCTGGCGACATCCTGCTGTTGTGCACGGATGGAATTACTGAAGCCATGGATGTGCAGAGTGAAGAGTTCGGCCTGGAACGGCTCGTCGCCAGCGTCAGCGCCATACCAGAGAAAAAGGCCAAAGACATCGTCCTGAAGGTGTGCAACGACGTAACGGAGTACTCCAAAGGGGGGACGCACATGGACGACAAGGTGATGCTGGCCATCAAAATCGTGGACGAAGCAGGAGTTGGAAGTTAGAAGCCAGGATTCGGATATCAGCACTTGGCTTTTTTCGAAAATCGAAACTTGAAATTCGAAATTCGGCGCGACTGGCGGTCTGTGATTTTCGAATCTCGATTTCCTCCGCCCCTACAACTTAACGTTTTTGAAGTTCGTCAATCATCTTTCGGCCTATAGCCTTTAGCATTTAGCCTTCATCCTTCACCCTTCAGCACTTCCGCGAGCTTTAGATTAACCGGCCTCCCCTCTCCAAATTTCCTTGTGAACCAGTCCTCCATGTCGGTCCGCAGGGCGTTGATGTCCACCTGGAAACTGGCTTCCAGCTCGCCGTCGGCTACCGGTAGCGTTTCATCAAATGCCCCGCGGCCCGTGAAGCTTCGCATACAGAAATTATCCAGCCATTCCAGCGGGCAGGCACGCGCACCTTCCGGGCCGATGATTTCGACGCGAATCTTTCTTGCGAACATACGGTAATCTCCAACGCCAACGGAAAGCCCGCGAGGCGGCTCAACTACGTAAGGCCGAACGGTCGCCGGCGGCGCTGCCCGGCATTCATAGACGGCCCCTCGAGCATGGCAGGATAAACCCGCCGCTACGATTCGCGACGGCGCCAAGTCTTCACCGACTGCTTTTAGCTGTTTTATGGCAGGAAACTCTTCACCAAATCCTGCAAATCGATCTTTTCCGCAGGCCCCACCACGCGTCCGCCTGGGCGAGGTGCCATCAGTTTCTTCCCGGCCATGAAGGTCAAATGATAAAGCTCCGCGAAAGGAAAGTCCGGCGCCGCGCCGCCCTGGCCTCCAACCACTTCAGCGCCCAGGCGAACGTTTTCAATCATTCGCGCGGGGTGCCGCAAGTGGTAGGGATTTCGTCGAACCTCCTCACCATGCTCGGCAACCGCCATGATCAGAATGGCTTCATCTTCGGGGGGAACACCCACCATTAAATTAGGTCGCAAGTTCTGATGCCAGAATTCCGTTTCGAAAAATGGCAGCGGACCGCGGCCCGTCCGCTTCAGGTATTCGCCCAAGGCGTCCACTACGAGATAGTGTGTTCCAATATGGGTAGAATTGAAGTCATCGGCATGCGGAGCAAAAACCGCGTCGGGCTTCAGTTGTTCCAATACGCTTGAAAGCACCCGCACCTTGGCGACCCACTCCTTGCGGTGATTCTGGCGATTGTCAAGATTGATGTGGTCAAAACCTGATGGAGGATTGGCAACCACGAGGTCAAAGCCCAACGCGGCGCACGCTGCGTCCAGTTCGCACCGGCGGCGCGGGCGCTCATGCGTATTACTCCCCAGGGTGATAGCGCAATTGGTGACCGTTGCGCCGCATTCCCGGCGAAAGCGCAAAGGCAGGGCACCGACTAACCCCTCGTCATCGGGGTGCGGGGAACAGACCACCACCCTGATTGGCTCGCCTTTGCCCACCTTTACCTTGGGCGCGATCAGGGGAGTCGCAGAGGGTCCGCGGGGAATTCCCTTCCCCGTCTGCACCGCCCTGATGTTTGCCTGCACAAACTTCTCCCGACGTTGATGCCGAACCTTCCAAGCCGCGGATTAACCTTTGGGCACAATGCCACCTCCTGTCCGCATTACAAGCGGAAACTTGCTATCCTACGCCACTGCGAGGGATTTCCCAAGGCCCAAAGCAAACAAAATCTGCAATTCGCCGGCTCACCTGTGTACAATGCCCCGTTTTATCCGATCGGTGTAAGCCTCGCCATTTCCATCCCGTCTATGCAGGGGAGTACCGGCAGGGAGGTTATGGAGAGCGCCCTAACCACCACCTTGGATATGGCCGTAAGCCGAATCGCATGGGGGGCATCGCCGCCGGGGAATTTGACCACCTCGTGCGCTCGCATCAACGGCGGGTGTTCAAGGTACTGTTTTCGCTGCTCAGAGATCAGGCCCTCGCCGACAATCTCCCACAGGATTGCTTTCTGCTTGACCTGGCCAACTTATTAGGCTACAATGCTGGTGATGCAGGGTAATCGCTGGTAGCCGGCAAACGAACGGACAGGCAGATGGCAAGGGCGATGCTGAACGACGCAACAAACCGACAAACTGTACCAACGAGTACATGGCTTTGCCTGCCCGAAGGCAAAAGTCACCAAAGCTGGTAACTTACTGAAAATAAAAGGTGGAGAAAAGCAGTTTTCCCACACGCAGAGCTGAGAGCCTGTTGAAAAGAAATCCCTTTACGGAAAATGTGACAAAGCTCAAAACGGGGCAAAAACTGCCCGAATTATGGGAGGTCAAATTGTCATTCATTGAGAGCGTTAGAGGCCCGGCATGGCGATAAATTTTGGCTGGCCTCCCTGCGGTTCACGGGATGGATTTCCACAAATCAAGCAAAAACGTGATTCCTGAACGGCCCGTTGCTTGTCCCGCTCCCCAGGCTCAGTAAACAATCTCCTCACCTTCACCAAGCCCATCGGCAACTTCAATATTAAGGCCATCCTGCGCACCCAATCGAACATTGCGCAATTGTATGCCGGTGGTAGTCTTGACGTGCACCGCCGTCGTGCCGTCCTGAGATTGCACGGCCCGCATCGGGATCACCAGCACGTTCTCTTTTCGAGCCAGCTCAATGTAAACGTCCACTCTTAAACCAACACGGAGGGGAGTGCCGGGGTCGGCTTCCACGAAGCTTTCCAGCACGTCCATATCGATCTTTTCCGTGGGGTTATCAGTTTGAATTTTCTTGGGCCCCAAGCCGCCACTGATGCGCACGACGCGACCGTAAAAGGTCTGCCCGCGGAAAGCGTCACAACGAATGGCCGCGCGCTGGCCGATTTGAATTTTTCCGATGTCACTATCATCAATCTCGGTGCGCACCATCAGGTGGGTGGTATCGGTTATGGACACGATGGGCTGATAGAGGGCTTCATAGGAAATGGATTCCCCCGGATTCATGTAGCGCTTCACCACCGCGCCATCCACGGGCGAGCGGACAAAGGTGTTATCGTAATTGTCCTGCGCCTGATCAAGCTGGGCGCGGGCGAGGCTGAGTTCCGCTTGGGCCGCGGCCACATCCTCCTTGCGGGGTGCCGCCATGATCAGCTTGTAAT